>JBIKKR010000117.1:0-9465 GCA_044360225.1 Bdellovibrionota bacterium
ATTGAGTAGTTCCTCAGATTCGTTAAACGTATAGGTAGAAGTGAAGCTAGCTTGTGAGGTAGGGGCATGTTGTCGAAGTCAGTCAGGGCTGTAACTGCAGAGGTGCTACTACTCTTATCCCTGGGCAGCGGCGGTGAGAGTGCAAAGTCAGCAGAGAGACTAGAGCCTTCCCGTCAGCCGACTACTACATCGGACGGCTTAGCAAATACGGAATTTCACCCTCCCCCAACCACTGCGGATTTTGCCGGCCTTACACCACCGCCTAAGTTTACAGTTCCGGCCAATCGAGCAAACCACGGGTACCTACCCTTTATGCGAAGGCGTCCTGCTGAGCCGCCGCACCACCCTCCAACCAGTACAGTACCGCGGCAGCCTCGCAACTCTGAGTCGCCAGTACAGCCCAGCCCGAGAGCCCCAGATCGTAGCGACTCGCTGTCTAAAATTCCCACACTCCGTTATGGCGGACCTAAAGCGGAAACACCTACACAGCGCGACCTACCTGTCCCCGTACGGACCGCGCCATACAAAACCGATGTAGGCGATGACGATCCGACAAACGACTATAGAGAGCCGATTCAGCGCGTGCCGGACTTTAACCGCAGCGGCACAGAGCACCGCGGTCCTCCCCCGGTAGCCCTCAATCCCAGCGAACTCCATTCGCCGGACGCGCCGCTTCAGGGAGCACGCCCTGTTAAGCGGTAAATCGAAAACCGCTACCGGCGTTTACATCGTTCTGCAGTTGAGCTGATTTCTGTTACGCGCTGCTACTCCTCTTCCGAGCCACTCTCACACAAATCAACCCCGCCTTCTGTTAGATGATATTTACATCCAGGGAAGAGATGGGTCACCTCTCCCCTGCCAAACAATCCCGCCGCTGGCAACCCGGGGGCGCGATAGGGCGAGTCGGGGTTCGAAAACACCCTGAGATACGTCTCACCGTCCACCTGGTAGACCACACACCCGCAATCTTGCCAAACTGCGAGCCCCTGTGATTCGGCTGTGGCCTCAAGAAACCTGGCGACCCGGCCATCGCGGATCTCTTCCACTGGCGTTACACCATCCTCCTGGAAGATAGGGATCTCTTTTCCCTCCTTTAACTCCGCTACCAATGCTTGGCTCAGTCCATGATGCTGATCAACCCAGGGTAGTTCGGGAATTACCGGTAAACCCAGCCCTTCCCTGGCCACCAAGCTGTAAGCACGCTTCCTGCCGTCTAACAGCCCCGAAAACCGCTCCGCGGAAACTCCCAACTCACCCGGCCCCCGACCAAGGTCTCCTGCTATCGGTCGCCGGCTTAGAATTGCCATTCCGGCGCTCCAACCAAACAAAGCTTTCATTGTTCCGGCCTCATTTTCTTCGAGGAGCTCTATACCTTGGTCTGCTTTATAGCCTCTTATAAACTCATCTCGGAGCTCAGGGAACTCTTCCATAATAAAGAGAAGGACGGCTTGATCGCCCCCAGTAAAACACACTACCGAGCTCGCATTCAGCTTTTCCTTTATATCAAGCACAACTTGGTCGGCTGTTCCGTCCGCTGCGGCCTTAAGCAACTCGTTGACTGTTGGCAGCACACAAATATCTATCTCTGGGGAATCCCCATCGGGATTGAATTTCCTAATAATCCTGGTTATGTCGACCGGCTCTGGATCTGGATTGCTCAGCGACTCTGACGCCCAAGTACACACAACCACTCTATTAGTTTCTGAAATACTCCTACCTGCCCAATCCTTGGCCATGAAAAACGCCTCATCTGGCAAATGCGCGCCACCTCCTAATAAGAAAACAGGTCGCACAGCGCCTTGAGGAAGCGGCAGATACCGATTGAGATAACGTACACGTGCAGGTAGGGTTGCCTCTTCGATGCGGACCTCTGGCGCAACACCAGCTAGGTCTGCCGAAGGAGGATCAGGACAATCTGAACCGAGAGCGCAGGCAACAAGCGCTCTCCCAAGCCAACTAAGGCTGGATGTGGTAGCTCCCATGCTCCGGATACTATCACTGAAACACCGCGGAGCAAATTAAAAAAGTTGGCAGCTACTGCATTGGGGTTATATCCAACGAGATGACGCTATTCCGTACGGCACTGTTGTTCTGGTGCCTACGGCGCTGTGATCCTGGCGCTCCGGCACTGTGATCTTGGTGCCTACGGCACGGTGATCCTGGTGCCTACGGCACCATGGCCTCAGGTAGTGGGTCTAGGTTACGCATGAGGCTCGTGGGGATTGATATCTGCTCGCCTAGCGCAAGCGGCCCTTGGGGATTGCGGTGATTATTACGTGAGAGGAGCGCAGCGTTACCGGTGTCATTCGTATACCAATCAGCGAGAATCACGAGGTCCTCCCGTGGAAACGTTACGGTGTGAACAAAGGTGTCGTGTGACGCCTTAGTCAGCCTTGCCACCCCGGCTGAAACAGGTGGTCTGAGCATCCCACGAAACTCTATTGGCGCTGCAGCTGCAACAGGTTGTTGTGGTGTTGGGCTCGGAACATGGCGTACGGGGAGAACTGCTGGCACCGGTGACGCAGCCCTGTTGCGCTGGGCTGTCACAAGTTCAAGGTCATTACGCTCAAGTGGTTCGGAGCCAGCTACTAGCCATTCGCCTCCGACCTGATCTAACAGATAGACCTGCCCAGCAGATGGATAGAAGAGCTTTAGCCTATGGGGCTGTAAGAACTCACGCTCTACGCTGATTGCATCAGGAGTCCCACGCTGCATAACGAGGTGTTTAATCGTTGGGCTCGCTGTCCAGTTCTTACGAAAGAATGCCGTGGATAACGCTGTCTCATCTGTGGGGACGATCAGGACTGGGCCTTTGCCATAAAGTTTGTCGAAATCTCTGTTTTCGCGTTGGACGTGAATCGAACATGCGGCGCTAGAGACAACTAGCAGGGCGGCTAGGAGAAAACTGGCTAGGTATCGCATCCGACGAAGACCCTTCAAGAAAACCTTATCGCGTGAAGAGAGCTTAAGAATCTGTGCAGCTACAGAGCTTCCTCTATAAGAAGATGGCAACTGAGGCGCTATCGATTCGCGGTGAGTGATCAAAAGGAGCATAAATTACCAACGCGTGCCGTACCCTGATATGCGGAAAGTTGGGCTGTGCCCGGTTGTTTCTAAAATTCTGCGTGACCTATTCGCGATGCCATCACGGCGGACTGCAAGTCCGCCCTCCATGTGTCGTGGGGTGCAGAATCGGAGCGCGAACTTTCTAGTTCGCTGCCCCTGCCCATATCAGGCAACTGGCCATGTTGGCTTTACGGCGGCGTTCTGTGCCCTAACTGGACGGAGCGGAAGCTCCGCGGTCCGTTCCCCTGCACCTGCCGATGTCAGGCAACTGGTCATGTTTGGCTTTACGGCGGCGTTCTTAACCTCATCACGGCGGACTGCGAGTCCGCCCTCCATGTGTCGTGGGGTGCAGAATCGGAGCGCGAACTTTCTAGTTCGCCGCCCCTGCCCATATCAGGCAACTGGCCGTGTTGGCTTTACGGCGGCGTTCTGTGCCCCAACTGGGCGGAGCGGAAGCTCCGCGGTCCGTTCCCCTGCACCTGCCGATGTCAGGCAGACGATGGCAACGCACGAAACAACAGGAATACTCAACTGCGATAGAAACGCTATAACAAGTTTCACCGGCTATTTCCCCTTACGTGCTGTAGATTAGTACGCGTTGCGATTTCTAAATCCATTGACGAGCGTCATGCACACTATCTTGAGGTCTAGTAGCAGCGACCAATTCTCAATGTAGTAAAGATCGTACTCGATGCGCTTATCAATCGAGGTATCGCCGCGCCAGCCGTGCACCTGAGCCCATCCGGTAATACCCGCTGGCACCTTGTGGCGCAGCATGTAACGCGGGATGCGCTGCCTGAACTCTTTAATAAATACTGGGCGCTCTGGACGCGGCCCAACGATCGACATATCTCCGCGGAGAACATTAAAGAGCTGCGGCAATTCATCGAGGCTCGTTGATCTAAGAATGCGGCCGAGTGGTGTCACTCGATCATCGCCAGGGGTCGTCCAACCCGGCCCACTGCGCTCGGCATCGGTGTACATCGTACGAAACTTTACGATGTGGAATCTACTACCGTCGAAGCTCACTCGCTCCTGCCTAAAGAGCACTGGGCCGCGTGATGTGAGCTTCACCAACAGCGCTATCAGGGCCATAAGCGGCGCAAACACAAGGAGCGCGCACGAAGCGATAATGAGATCGAGCGCACGTTTTGAAACCAGGTTAATGCCATCGAGTGGACACCCCTGGAGGCTGATAACTGGGAGCCCCTCGAATTCCTCGATCGAACCTCCGATACTGGCGAACTGGTAGAGGTCCGGGATGATCTTTATATCGAGCATCGAATCTTTAAGCTGCTCCATGATATCTGGAAGGATCTGCTGGTCCTCAAGTGGCAGTGCTACAACAATCTGATCAACATCTGCCCGGTTGAGAAACTGGCCCATATCGCCGTAACTCCCGATCACCGGAATCCCGCCGGGACCGCGCTTTTCGTTCCCATCGCGCGAGAGACACCCGATAAGCTGTATGCCTAGCTCCTGATGCAGCCGCACTCGGCTGACCATATCCGATGCAACTTGGCCCGCCCCAACGAGGAGCATGTAGCGCAGGTTGTAGCCCTTCCGTCGAAGTTCGCGTAAGAAAAACCGCAACGCCGAACGCTCACACACAGTCAGTAACGTCGCCAGCCCCCAGAAGTAGAGAAACACCAAACGCGAGAACTGGCTACTCTTCTCTCGGAACAGGTAAGTCATCGAGATGAGCAGCAAGATCGACAGAGCGTTCGCATTTACGAGCACCCACAACTCGCGCGTACGTCGCACACCACGCATCGGCCGGTAGAGTCCCATGCGGCGGAACACAAATGCCCAGATAAGCCAAATAAACAGGAGCATCGAGAGGTACTGGGTAAAATCAGGCACACCCTTATCGATCGGGATCCAACCGGACTGAAAACGAACCCAGTACGATATGAGCCAAGCAGCCGAGACCACCAAGAGGTCAGCCACCGCAAAGAGATACTCAAAGAGCTGTCGTGTCTGCTTTAACATAGCAATCTATAGGTGAACCTAGCTTTCACCGACGGCTACCCCAGCCTTGGAACTTCGAGGATCGTGCATCTCTGCCGCGCCCCCTGCTGGTGATACCCCTGCGGCTATTTTCACCCGATCTGCAAAACGGCGCCAGGTTCGAAAAAAACTCGCACTTTCAAATTGTTGGGCGTTTTCACGCATATGCTGCGCCTGAAATCTCCCCTCAATCGTCATAAAATAACGGATCGCCTGCGCGAGGGCTGCCGACGAGCCAAAACCGCTCTTGGCGACGAACACCCCACTTACTCGTGCTGGGAGCGCCTCTTGCGGTGTGCCCACCGGCACCCCTTGAACGGTTTCTGCAACTCCGCCTGCTTGCACCGCGATTACCGGCCGACCTGATGCGAGACACTCAACAGGCACTATCCCGAAATCTTCAATCCCAGGAAAGAGCAGCGCCCGGCAACGCCGGTAACTTTCCCACAAAAACCCCTCGCTCACATGACCGAAGAACTTCACCGTTGGCCCAGCTTGGGCTTTGAGCGCCTCGAGCTCCGACCCCTTGCCGATCACCCACAGCGGCACGCCGAGTGCGTTACACGCCGCAATCGCTACATCGATGCGCTTGTATGGTACGAGCGCCCCGGCACAGAGAAAGAAAGGTTCCTGGCGTTTATTTAACAACGCGAGCTCATCCTGTGTGAGCACGCGCTCGATCTCCAAGGCGGAACGAACCGGTGGTGGGATGACTACCGCGCGGCGTCCATAGAAGCGCCGAATGCGTGCTGCGATAAATGAGCTAATGGCAACGAACTCAGTAACTCGCTTAGCACCACGCCTGTCCCAGGCGCGTAGCGGCCACACGATCGGTTGCACGAGGTACAACGAGAGACCGCGAAAGTACGCCGGTGCCTGGTCCCAGATATACCGCATGGGAGTAAAGCAGTAGCAGATATGCGGAATTCCTTGAGGCACTCGCACGTTCTTCGCCGCTGCGTGGCTGAGCGAAATAACCAGGTCGTAGCCATCGAGTCGCAAACTACGCGCTGCAAGCGGAAAAAGCGGCAAGAGCGCCCGATACAGTCGCCCGATTCCGGGGATCCGATTGAGGAACGATGTTCCCTTAACCCGGCTATCGATCCGCGCAGTAGTAGTGCCAGGTATATGCACGAGGGTGAAGATATCAGCTTCAGGATAGATATCGAGAAACGCCTCAAGACATCGCTCTCCGCCACGCATTCCTGTAATCCAATCGTGTACGAGTGCTACTTTCATACTGGTTTTTGCACTCCCTGTGGCCTGGTCCTGAAAGATGTTGCCGTGTGCTGGCGCGCCGCTTCACGCGCTTCAACAACGCCTGCGTATACGGAGTAAAGCTGCTGTGATATTCGCGGCAGCGCAAATCGCTCTAGGTGAGCATCGATTACGATCTTGTTCGGCTGGGGTTTTGTGGCACCTTCGAAAAGTACCTGCGTGAGCGAATCAACCGAGAGACTGCGTGCGACGAGATCGTTTTCCGTCACCAACTCCTGGATCGCTGCTACGGGCCTGCAAATTACACGGGTGCCAACGCTCTGCGCTTCGAGTGCCGGAAAACAGAATCCCTCTGCGAGCGATGGCACAACAAGGGCTTCAGCTCCTCGGTAGATGTGTCTCAGTAGGTCGCTATCAACAGCGCCAACAATACGTATGCCGGATGTAGATTCAACGAGCTCACGCAACGCACGATCCGCTCTGAGCGCATGCGCCCCATAGCCAACGAGCAGCAGCTTCGGACTCGGCCGACCGTCTCTCACCTCCTCGTAACGCTCTGTGAACCCGCGCCATGCATGCACGAGATCGGCCACTCCTTTGTGTGGCTTGCAGTTAGACACCACCGTCACAAAGTAGCGCTCACCTGCTGTAAGAGGGTTCACCACAGCGGCCTGCTCCCGGTAGCGTACAAACGGTGGGATCGCGTTTGGAATATGCACAATTTTGTTCGGATCTGCCGATGTAAGGCGTAACAGCCTGCCCCGCGTATCCTGACTGACTGCGACCACCTTCGAAGCGCGCGCCACAGCAGAACAGATCAGACGTCGCGCCACTACTGGATAGTAGAACGCTTCTGGGTGCTCGATGTGAATGAGATCGTGCACTGTGACAACCGTTGGAATCGGAATTCCAAATGGCAGCGTAAAATGCGGCGCGTGGTAGAGATCAAAGGGTGAGAAATCGATCCTCCTAGGAAGCAGGATGTATTCGCCTAATGAATATTGCTTCGACGAGTCGTAGATCCATGAGACCTGAGAGCGCCACGGGGCGCGCTCTGCCTGTGCAGGAGAAGCTATCACCGTGACCTGTACCTCACCGGCATCGAGCAGACCACGCACGGTGTTTTCGATGTATACACCAATACCGCCATCACCCAACTTCCTACCATCGAATAAGAGTCGAAGTGGCGCCCTCAGCTCTCGCTGAAGCGTCCCTGCTAATTTGCTGCTTTGCGCTTCCACGGAGTAGCCTCATCCCCCTCACGGGCGGTGAATACCCGCCGAACTACATATATCTTCTTGCTCTGAGATTCGTAGTACGTGCGCGCCAGAACCTCAGCAAGCAAACCAAAGACGAGAAACTGCAAGCCGATAATCACCATCATTACGCCTAGTGATAAGAGCGGACGATTACCCGCAGGAATATGCCCCACAAAACGATCCCACATCACCGATCCAAGGATAAGTGACCCGAGCACGGCTGAGGCAACACCTACCAATCCAAAGAGGTGAATCGGGCGCTTTGAGTATCCGAGCAGAAACTTTACGGTGATCAGATCGAGGATCACGCGAATTGTGCGCGAGATGCCGTATTTTGATTTGCCGAATTTACGCTCGCGGTGGTTAACCGGAACTTCAACGATCCGAGCGCCGATCTCATTAGCTAGCGCTGGAATAAAGCGGTGCATCTCTCCGTATAAGCGCAGGCTGCGAGCGACTTCGCCGGTCATCACCTTGAGCGTGCAGCCGTAATCATGTAGCTGCACCCCTGTGGACCAAGAGATAATCCGATTAGCTATCATGCTTGGAAGTCGGCGACTGATGAACTTATCACGACGAGCCTTACGCCACCCTGCTACAAGATCGTAGCCCTCCTCAAGCTTTGCAACCATCTGCGGAATCTCAGCAGGATCGTTTTGCAGATCGCCATCGAGCGCGATAACGATCTCGTACTGTGAGTGATCGAACCCGGCTGCCATCGCTGCGGTCTGCCCAAAGTTTCTGCGTAACTGTATTAATTGCAGGTGCGGATCATTACCGGCACACTCAAGGAGGCGTGACACAGTGCGATCGCGCGAGCCATCATCGACGTAAATGATCTCGTACGGCCGCTGCATGCTCGCAAGAACACCAGTTACCTCGCGAAATCCGTCCGCGACATTGTCCTCTTCGTTGTAGACCGGAATAACAACAGAAATTCCCTGCATGGGGGTACCTCTTCCCAAAACACTACTTACTGGATGGCACTACTGTATGGCATTACTGTATAGCAGCCTGCAACCGGCAGCTCTGCTGGCTATGCGCGTCGCACAGGTAAAGCTCACCTCTACGACTAACTAGTTCCTTGCCGGACAGGAGTGAAGATACCACAGTCTAAACTCTAAACCCAGTTTCCGAGCCTATAAGCCTTAAAACCAGCACGTCGAGTCACGTCATTTCAAGTGGTTAGCTGTTTACAAGGGGTGCTTACGTCGCCAATCGATCACTTCGACCGCCGCGATACCAGCTTCCAGCCCCTTGTTTGAGTCGTCGTTCGCGGCTCGCTTGTAGGCATCCTCGATCGTGACCACCGGCAAGACCTCATTAATAATCGGGATATCACATTCGAAACCAACCCGCTCAAGGCCGCTCATGCAAAGGTCTTTGACGATCTCAAAGTGGTAGGTATCGCCTTTCAGAATTACTCCGAAGACGACCACCGCCTCGATCGTTGGATCGCGCCGAACTAACCTACGCACCGCTAGCGGGATCTCAAGACATCCAGGAAGAGTATGGACCTCTGGCTCGCTGCAACCAGCCGCTTGTAATACCTCAACGCACCGTTTCGTCATCGACTCTGAGATGTCGCCGTACCACTTCGAGCGCACAATCACTACTTTAGCGTTTGGGGTCTGCGGGATGTTTTCTGGAGAGTATGTTGCTTTAGCCATGAGTGTGATCCGGGACTATTTGATAGCTTGGATTTGCACAATACTCACCGTGCTGTATTGCTATTGCTATGGATTACGGGGAGTAAAAGAGGGGCACATCATCAATACCGGAGAAGGGACTTGAACCCCCACACCCTCGCAGGTAGCGGATTTTGAATCCGCCGCGTCTACCATTCCGCCACTCCGGCATACGTGTCAGAGGTTGAATTTACGCAGAATTGGCTGAAAGTTCAAGAGCAACC
>JBIKKR010000131.1:0-8491 GCA_044360225.1 Bdellovibrionota bacterium
GAGAATGCCGATGATTCCGTAGAGAGCATGAAAGAATGCAAACGCAGCTCCCCAGACAAGCGGACGCCCACCTACAGTCGCGGCAAGGGCTACGGCTATCAAGATACATCCGTCACCGAGCAAGGTGAGGGGATAGAGGATAAACACCGAGAGGAGCGAGAGGGAGGTCATGAGGTCGCAGTGTAGGGTGTTTAGGTGCTCTATGGCAAATTCAGGGCGTACAATCTGTGCATGCCCGGAGCCGCGCTTTGCAAAGTCGGGGTTTTCGCAATAGGATAGGGCACCAAACGGGCCGTTACAAAGGGCCCTTGAAGGCGTGACCCGCGGAACCATGGGGTTCTTGCGTAGGTCACAAGAGGAGGCCCAGGACTTCACATGACATTTCCAACGACTCGGTTACAAAGGCTCCGTAAGACTCAAGTGCTGCGCTCGATGGTGCGCGAAACCCGGGTTCACACTGCTGACTTGATTATGCCGATGTTTGTGGTGCCCGGAAGGAATGTCATGAAACCGATATCTTCGATGCCAGGGGTGTATAACCTAAGTGTCGATACAGCGGTTGAAGAAGCAAAGCGCTATCACGACCTTGGGATCCAGTCCGTAATTCTATTTGCGATTCCTGATCGTAAGGACGAGAGCGGCAGTGCCGCGTGGCAGGACGATGGGATTATCCAACAGGCTATCCGGGCCATTAAAGAGCGTGTGCCTGTTATGAACGTGATTACCGACCTCTGTTTTTGTGAATACACCTCGCATGGCCATTGTGGGATCATGCGCGAAGGATATCTCGATAACGATGCCACCCTCGATATTATCGTCAAACAGACACTCTCGCACGCGAAACACGGCGTAGATATGGTCGCCCCGAGCGGAATGATAGATGGTGCTGTAGGTCGCATGCGGGCGGCACTCGACCAAGAGAAGTATCACGATATTCCGATTATGGCGTACTCTGCCAAGTTTGCGTCGGGCTTTTATGGCCCGTTCCGTGAAGCAGCTCAGTGTGCACCACAGTACGGGGATCGTCGTACGTACCAGCAGGACCCTGCCAATCTGCAAGAGGCGCTGCGAGAGATAGCGCTCGATATCGAAGAGGGAGCTGATATCATTATGGTTAAGCCAGCGATGACGTTCCTTGACGTTATTCGGTGCGCAAAGGATCGCTTTCAGATGCCAACCGCTGCATACAACGTGAGCGGTGAGTACTCGATGGTCAAGGCGGCTGCAGCGCAAGGGTGGGTTGATGGCGAACGCATTATGCTGGAGCTACTCACATCGATGAAGCGAGCTGGTGCAGATATTATCATCACCTATTTTGCCCCCGAATTTGCCGAGAGGGCTAAGGGTGGGACAATCGAATACTAACTGAGTTCCGTCGCTACAGTATTGCGTCACCACCTTTTCGTAGGATCTCGTGGCCGACACTGCGGCCGAGCTCTACTGCACGCTCGATGGGGCCATTTGCAGTGTGAGATATCGAGTTGGATGCATCACTGGCGAATACTCGCGCCGCAACAGAGATTGCTCCACTATTTACGCGCGCAAAAATAGATATCGCCGAGTGGCAGTCTCCTCCTAAAACTTGAGCCACAGCTCGCTCAGCTGCGAACTCTGCGGCAGTCTCTGAATCAACCACTGACTCGATCCGTGGTGTGATACGCGGATCCCCTTGGCGGATCTGCACCGCTAATATGCCTTGATTCATTGACGGGAGCATGATCGCACAATCCAAGGGCTCGTAGGAGATTTCAGTCAGGCCGAGTCGTTCAAGACCAGCCGCTGCTATTACGATGCCTGAGAGGTCAGGGGACTCGTCTAAATTACGTAAGCGCGTTGGGACGTTGCCGCGATGGTCGCGCACTACGAAGTCGCTGCGGTGCGAGAGGAGCGATGCTCGGCGTCGCAGACTAGCAGTTCCGAGTATTGCGCCCTGTGGTAGCCCGGCAAAAGCAATACGAGAGCCGTTTGGTTGGCGCTTACCGATAAAGACGTCATAGGGCGTCGCCCGCTTCATAATCGAGCGTATCTCCGTTGCCGGTTCGATCTCTGCCGGAACATCTTTGCCAGAATGTACGGCGAGGTCGATCTCCTTTGCCAGTAGGGCTCGCTCAAGATCGATGATCCAGTCCTTTTTGTCGCTCTGGGCTTCTAGCTCAGTGTCCTGCTTTCTGTCGCCCTCTGTTTTAATAATTTGAACGCTAACCGATAGGTTGGGGTTTTTCGCGATGAGCTGAGCTTTTACCATCTCGGTTTGAGCAAGTGCGAGGGCACTTCCGCGGGTGCCTATGACGATATTTTGCATGAGTAATCCTCTCGTCCCCAACCAATACAACGCGCGCACAAACGCTGCAACACTGTAGCAATTTGCCGAACTGCGCGCTACGCGAGGTGTACGTTGACGTTTCTAGTTGACTTTACTCACTTGAACGCCTGACGGGCCCCTTTAACAGGCCACAAATGCGAGGGGAAGGCTGTTGGTAGTGAGTTCCGTAACACTGGCCCGCACCTCTGTATCCGTACCGAAACAGCTAGCATTTCTGATAGGCATAAAAATGCGCGACCTGGCGATGGTAACCTGATTAAAAACAGTACGTTCGGCTCATTTTTGGCCTCATGTAAGAAGCGAGAATTGCAACGCCCTGTCGATTTCGCGAGAAGACCCTTTTGTGTAACATGTTGAGGTCGTAAAGGCCCTTCCCGTTCTTGGAGTCAGTTGAACATATGTCGAACGAGAGTAACTCAGCTAATATCTTCTCAGAGTGCCAGACTCTATTTCCGGGAGGCGTAAATTCACCTGTTCGTTCGTGGCGCTCAGTAGGTGGGGAGCCATTTGTTGTGCAACGGGGTGAGGGGCCGTACCTCTTCGACCTCGACAACAAGCGCTACATCGAGTACCTCAACAGTTGGGGGCCGCTCGTTCTCGGTCATGCGCCGGCCGTGGTGATAGAGGCCGTGACCCAGCAGCTTTCAAAAGGGTGGAGTTACGGTGCTCCTGGCGTGCCTGAATACCTCTTAGGCAAGGAGCTTCAAAAACATCTTCCTGCACTTGAGATGATGCGCTTCACAAGCTCTGGCACAGAGGCTGTGATGCATGCTGTTCGAGTCGCTCGTGGGTTTACTGGTCGGCAAAAGATCGTCAAGTTCGAGGGGTGCTACCACGGAGCAAGTGATCCCTTGCTCGCCAAGGCAGGTAGTGGCGTGGCGACACTGGGGCTTCCGGATTGTGCCGGTATCCTGCCATCGGTGGTGGCCGATACGCTCACGCTTCCATTCAATGATCTACCGGCGGTAGAGGCGCTCTTTAAGAGCTTTCCCGACGACATCGCTGTAGTAGTTCTTGAGCCAGTTATCGGCAACTCTGGGTATATCCCGCCGCGCCCTGGATTTCTTGAAGGTCTACGGACGATCACCGAGAAGTACGGAGCGCTGCTGTGCTTCGATGAGGTGATGACGGGTTTTCGTGTATCGCTTGCAAGTGCGCAGGGCTTATTCAGGGTAAAGCCAGACCTGATGACGTTGGGCAAGGTTATCGGTGGTGGCTTCCCAGTTGGTCTCTACGGAGGACGTAAGGATGTCATGAGTGTCGTGGCGCCCCTTGGTGCGGTGTATCAAGCAGGGACGCTCTCTGGTAACCCAGCAGGGATGGTAGCTGGGTTAGCTACCATCACAGAATGGACTAAACCGGGGGTATTTGAGGCAACAGCGCAAGCGACATCAGATCTGGTCAAAGGTCTAAGCGAGCGCGCCAAGAGGTTGAATATTCCCTTCACTGCGGGTAACACCGGCACGATGTTTGGGTTCTTCTTTCAGGATGGACCGGTGTATTCATACGAGGATGCTAAGCGCTCTGATGTGCAACGCTTTAAGAAGTTTTTTCACATGATGCTTGAGAAAGGGGTATACCTAGCTCCATCGCAGTTCGAAGCTGGATTCGTTTCGGCTGCTCATACGAGTGATATCATTGAAGCAACGCTTAAGGCTGCGCACGAGGTATTTCAGCAGCTGTAGTATCATTCGCGCTACCTATAAACCCGAGGAGGTCGTCTAGTAGCTCTAGTTTCGTGATAATACGCGGCACCTTATTCTGGCCGCCTAATTTGCCACGACTCTTCATCCAGGCGCTAAAGGTACCCGGGGCTACGGGCACAAGAGTTGGCGACTTCAAACCAAAACCACCTGAGCGGTGCGCATCATAGTCTTCATTTCGCTGGCACAGCTTCTGATCGAGGGTTAGCGCAAATGCTTCAAGCGTCTCTGTGTTCGGCGCGTCCCCAGCAAACTCGATTACGTAGATATGTCCACCGAGTTCCCCTTCATGTTTGGGGTATAGCGGCCCTACGGAGTAATCGCTTACCGGGAGGTTGTGAGTGCGCGATGCTGTTGTGATCCCATCTTCGATCTCTTCAGCTATCAGATGCTCACCAAACGCTGAGAGGTAGTAAGAGGTTCTGCCGGTGATAAGCACACGGGGTATGCGAGTATCGACGAAACGCACCGTATCACCGATGATGTACGACCAGAGGCCAGCGCAGGTGGTCATCGCTACTGCATAGTTCACATCGAGCTCGATGTTGCCGATCCAGTGGCGAGTCGGAGCGGTACTATCAAGCTCCTCCAGCGGTACAAACTCGTAGAAGATCCCGTGATCGAGATTCATTCGGAGTCCATCTCCAAAACCTCTGTCGGCGATGGCGATAAAGCCCTCACTTGCTGGGTACACTTCGCGTAGCTCTGCGTGCGATCCAGCCAAGATATCACGGAAGCGGTCGATGTAGGGGTTAAAGTTCACCCCACCGTGAACAACCATTTCGAGGTTTGAGTAGAGGGAGGCGACACCAGCTTCACCGTTTGGTGCGATATGCTTGAGCGCATCGAAGAAGATCATCATCCATGCCGGAACGCCTGAGATCATCCTGATATCCTCGCTGAGTGATGCGCGGGCGAATGTCTCGATCTTTTCCTCCCAGTTTTTAAGGGTGGTCAACGTAGCAGGCGGAAAGTAACGCGATTGAAGCCACCAAGGAACGTGCTTAGCAACGATGCCGCTTAAATCTCCGCAGAAAACCCCTGGCGTCGGAGAGGTAAGCTCGGTAGAGCCGCCAAGCAAAAAATTCTTGCCACCGAGGATTCGTGATTGCGGGCGATTCGTTACGTGATGGACGAGGAGATCAAATGCCGCTTTGCGGTTTGACGCGAGCATCTCGTCAGTGCAGGGGATGTATTTAGTTGTGCCAGACGAGGTGCCGGAACTTACTGCAACGTTCTTTACCAAACCGGGCCAGGTGCAGTTTTCGAGGCGCGGAAAGGCCCCCTGCCAAAAATCCTTCCAGAACTGCTCGTATGTTCGAAGTGGTACGCGTCGTTGGTACTCTTCGACCGAAGAGATAGAGGCAAAGCCGTACTCTCGGCCAAAACGGGTATCGGCCGCAGTGCGTAGGAGGGAGAGAAGCTGCTTTCTTTGGAGATCGTCAGGGCTGTGGGAGTGGAGGAACGAATTGCGCCACCGTGCATAGAGGCGCAAGAGCGAGGTAGCATCAAACATAGGAGGTTGGTCCTCTCATCGGGATAGGGCGCGCAGGTCTTATAGCCCTGCAGAGAAGGAGCCGCGTCCGTCGTGCATCTGAATCGCTGGCAGTGATGGACCTACAAAGAGAACGACGGACTCATCCTTACGGCCGGCAGCCTCGATCATCGCCATAAGGTCACTTCTGTTGGCGTTGTGAAATCGAACGCGGGCAGCAGTTGGCTGAAGCGATGTGGCTCCCCAGGTGCAATCGGTTAGCTCAACCCATTCCCCATCGAACGCCTCTCGGATCTGACTCCACGGTATCTTCGTCATGATCTTCCGTTGCCCCCTGCCAATGCGTTTTAAATAGACCGCAGAGTATACAGCAGATCAGGTTCTTTGTGAAGTTGAATTGTTTAGGCCCCAGGGCATCGCAATTCTCGTGGTGGCTTTTAGGGATTATGACGTATCATATAAGGGAGCGTGCTATTTCGTTGTCTTTGTAGGCTAAGGTATGCCAATCCATCAGCTTTCTCTCTCTGATATCGAAGCCGCTCGTGCCCGTATAGCGGCGCATTTGGCTGTTACCCGTGTTTCTCAGGCTCTTGGCTTGTCCGAAGAGTTTGGTCGCAGGATCCTCTGCAAGTGGGACAACACGTTCCGAACCGGCTCGTTTAAAGAGCGCGGTGCGCTTAACTTTTTACTCAGTCTCGATAAAGAGCGTTTGGCAAAAGGCGTGTGTGCCGCAAGTGCAGGGAATCATGCCTTGGCACTGAGTTTCCACGCCAATCGCTTAGGTGCGCCGTGTCATTTGGTGATGCCGGTGACGGCTCCGCTCGTTAAAGTAGAGTCGTGTAGGCGACTTGGAGCGCAGATTACACAGGTGCTAACGCTGTATGACGCGCTTGAACTCGCAGCTCGCTGGCCACAAGAAAGAGGCTACACGTATATCCCGCCCTTCGATCACGAGCTGGTTATCGCTGGGCAGGGAGTGGCTGGGCTAGAGCTGCTTGAGCAGTGCGACGATTTTGATTCGATTATCATCCCGGTTGGTGGTGGAGGTTACGCTGCTGGAGTGGCAACGGCAGTGAAGTCGATGCGCAAGGATGTGTTCATTCTCGGCGTGTGCTCTGAGTGGGCGCTCAACATGCGGAATAATAATCTCCAGCCGGGAGGCTTCATACCGATGACGATAGCGGATGGTATCGCCGTTAAGACGATCGGCTCGATAACTGGGCCCATCCTCGATCAGAAGCTCGATAAGCTTGTGTCGGTAAGCGAAGAAGCGATCGCCCGAGCCCTCGTTATGGTGCTCGAGCTTGAGCATGCGGTGATTGAGGGGGCTGCTGCTGCTGGTATAGCGGCCTTGCTTGAGGGGCACCTCCCTGAAAGCTGCAAGAAACCGGTGGTATTTATGTGCGGTAGTAATATCGATACGAATATCCTCTCGCGACTGATCGAGCACGATATGGCCGAGCGCGGGCGACTCTTGCGGGTGCGGGTGACGTTGCCGGATAGGCCTGGGATGTTACACCAGATATCGGGAATAATTGCAGCGCAGGGGGCGAATGTCTTACAAGTAATGCACGATCGTTCGTACGCCAAAGCTCCAGGGCACGTAGATATTACGGTCATGATGGAGGTTCGGAGTCGCGAACACGCGAAGGAGGTTGTTGATCAACTGCTTGCCGATGGGTTGCCGACAGAGGTGATTTAGCCGGGGGGCATAGCCTCTACCACACTACCTGTATCCGTGAATACTTGGCGATCTGCGGATCGTTTGTGACCAGTGTGAGCTGCTCACAGCGAGCTTGAGAGATTAGCATCCTGTCGAAGGGATCGTTATGAATCGGTTCAATGTTCATAAGCTCGCGCGTGTGATCGGATGTGATAGCGAGTTCGTCAAACTGCAACTCATCGAGCTGCTCGAAAAAATCGGCTGGAATCTTTAGCTTGCCGAGTCCGCTCTTGATGGCGATCTCCCACAGCGATGCGGCGCTGATATAGACGGGGGAGGTCTCTAGTTTTTCGCGGATTCGTGGTGGGATCTTGCTCGGGTTTCCGAGTAGGTAGAGGAGAGCGTGCGTATCCAGCAGATACTCCACCTACGAGCCCTCAAAGAGTTGCTGGATGCTTGGGTCGGACTCGGTGAAGTCCTCCGATAGCCAGATTTTGCCTGTGAGCTTGCCAAACGTGCGTCGTTTGGGCTTCGGTGAATACAGCCGCAGCTCGACCTCGGGGGTACGAGATGCCCCAATAGCGATGCGCTCACCACGCTTGACCCGACGAAGAATGTCAGAGAGGTGCGCTTTAGCCTCTGTAATGGTGTACACTTTGGGCTTCATATCTCTTGATTATAGTCTGGTCTGGTCTGGTCTGTCAATCACAATAACATCCTGATTTTAATGTGCAAAGTATTGCAGGTGTGGGGGTGCGTCTACCGCGTGTACGGCCACTTTAACTGCCGTTCTTTGTGGTTAAAAGAGCAACATTACTCTCGCATGCACCGGCCGCAGCAGCGATAGCAGCTACCATTGCGTCGCGAGGAGCTACGTGAAAGCCAGAGGGTATGTACGGGTCAGCCACTAAGTACTCGCCTCTCTCATTCCTGCCATAGATCACTGCTCCGTGTGTGCACGTCGTCCCGTGCATGTCGTCGGGAACTGACTGACGCAATCCCGTAGAGCGCGTTCTGCCGATCCCGTAGAGAGTGCTGTAGGCGACGGTAACCATGAGGGGGCCGCGGGTGATGAGTTCGTCTAACAGCGCACTCGAGATGTACGGTAGGATGGTGAGCTTTCCTCCCAGTTCAATAAATTCGATATAAGAGTCGAGGTAGGCGTGTATCGTATCTCGATTGAGCGCTTGGAGTACGCGAGCTTCTTTGGCGAGCTTGATCCTTTCGATCATGGCTTGTGGATCTAGTGTGGCCCAAGATAGATCGAGTAATTCCGAGTCGGCGCAAAAGAGCTCAACCTTGAAGTT
>JBIKKR010000118.1:0-9417 GCA_044360225.1 Bdellovibrionota bacterium
CTACCTATGGGACTGGAGTGAAGTTGCTGACGACGGACATCGATTTGAGAACGTCGTGGCCGGGCACCTCCTCAAAGCGTGCCATTTCTGGACCGATGCTGGAAAGGGGGTCTTTGAATTGAGATACCTTCGCAACAAAGAGGGCTACGAGATCGACTTTCTGATAACACGAGATCGCAAGCCGTGGCTTCCGGTGGAGGCCAAATTATCAGACACCGCACTTTCTGACTCGTGGCGAGTCTTTTTACCGCAAATTAAGTGCAAGGTGGCGCTGCAGATCGTTGCGACTCCGAAAATCAACACCGCGATACGACAAGGTGACACCACGATCTATACCCTGAGCGCATCGTCAGCGCTTGGCATGATGGTGTAGATTCGATTTGTTTCCGCGAGATCATCGTAGCCTAAGTTCGCGCGGCCTATGAGAGAAAAGGGTGGGGAGAAAAGAGTGGAGTAAGGTCACAACCCTCACACCAAACTATTAAGATACGTCATGCACGGTACAACTCTTATTCCTTCTTTGGTTTGATACTCGCGAGCACTCTGAGATGCTTCGTTTAATCGGTCTGCTGATAAGTAGAGCTGCATAGCTTCAACTTGTGGGAATTTATTTTTGAAATACCGCAAAGATCTCGTTGGTTCACGATCACTTAGTTTTACCTCTATGGCGACCACTGGCTTTCGCCTCTCTGTGATAATAAAATCCACCTCACGCTGCTCCTGATCGCGAAAGTAATTTAGCTCTAGCTCTAGTCCTAGCGTGTCTCGTTGATACTGCACCCATTTGAGTAAATGTATCGCCACGCAATTCTCTAATCGCGCGCCGGGGTCTTGAACAACGGACCAATCAAAATGATAATGCTTCATCTCCTTCTTCACCGCTCGGATCCGGGGAGATCCAAATGGAGCCAGCCTAACGATGAAATAGAACCTCTCGAGCACCTCTAACCACCTAGCTAAAGTTGTATGAGCGACCTGAAGATCTTCGCGTAGAGCGTTAATAGATAGTGGGCTGCCCACCAACTCGGGAAGTCTTAAAGCCAACAGCTCTAACTTACCTAGGTCTGATATCTGCTCAATTGAGGTGATCTCCTCCGAGATCAATCTCGACCTGTAATCTATCGACCACCGTTTGGCGCATACCCGATCCTTTCAGTAGTAAGGCTCTGGAAAACCACCAAGGTCAATCAGATCGTTGAGGTCCTCTAAAGAGCTTATTCCCAGTTCGCGACATGAAAGAGGGTTAAGTCGTAGCAGGTGATACCTTCCCTGCAATGAATCCCCTCCGAACCGATAGACATCCAGCTTGGCGCTCCCAGTAACTAAAATGCGCAGCTCTTTACCACGCTCATCGTAAAGGCCCTTAAGGTAATTACGCCACTGACGGTACTTATGAATTTCATCGATAACCAGGAGCCCTGAAGACGGAAGCGTTCTTCGAAGAATTAGATCCCTGTCACTTGGGATATCCCAATTAAGGTAGAGGTCGCCATCCTGACATAGCTCTTTCGCCAGCGTAGTTTTGCCTACCTGCCACGGACCAGCCAGAAAGACCATTTTTCTAGTCAGATCTTTCTCAATAAGTTCAGATAGGTAGCGCATTAATCTGATTGTTTTAACCTGACCTAAAAAAGAGGTAAGAAATTTTTGGTTGGGTTAAAAAATGGGGGTTTTTACACTCATAGTTCAGTGTACCGCTCCCTAAAATGTGACTATTCAGGCCCTACCCGATAGCAAAGACCGGTTCTTTTAGTAAGACGCTCGCGAGGCGGCTGAATAGTTACATTAGGTCTTTATAGTTTCCGGTAATTCTAGTAGTGTGACTACCGGAATTGCTAACTGCTTATAATCATGGAATATAAACGGGCTCTTGGAAGAAGGATAAAGGCTCTTGCCGAGACTTTTCCAGCTGTAGTTGTGACCGGTTCTCGACACGTAGGAAAAACTACACTGCTTCGCAGCTTGTTCCCCCAGCATCGGTACGTTTCGCTCGATCTGCCGTCTGAAGCTAGTCGAGCAGAACTTGAGCCTGACCTCTTTCTAGGTCAGATCGCTGGCCCGCTCTTAATAGACGAAGTGCAGTATGCGCCACAGCTGTTTAGGCATATCAAGGCCGCCATCGACGCGGATTGTTCTCTTTGCGGTCGATTCATACTTACGGGTTCTCAAAAATTCGAGTTAATGCGGGAGGTGTCTGATAGCCTTGCTGGTCGCGTGGGAGTGGTGGAACTAGAAGGGCTATCTTGTGAAGAGATTCGTGCCGAGCAGGCGCTGCCCACGTGGACATCCACACTCTCACGAGGATGGTTTCCTGAACTTTGGGCTCGGCCTAACATTCAGCCTTCTGAGTTCTATCGTAGATATGTGGCAACGTATCTTGAACGTGACGTGAGGCAACTAATCAACATTACTTCACTGCGCGACTTTGAGCGATTTTTGCGCGCGTGTGCCGTTCGGAACGGCCAGGTGCTAAACAAAACAGAGCTGGGCCGTGATGTTGGTATTACAGAGAAGACCGTCACACAGTGGCTGTCTGTTGTAGCTGCCTCGAATCAGATTACCCTCTTAGAGCCATATTTCACTAATATGACAAAACGGCTCACCAAGAGTCCAAAGCTATACTTCAATGATACTGGACTTTTATGTTTTCTGCTCGGACTACCAGATAGTGCACTCGCGGGATTTAGTGGTATCGGTGCTATATGGGAGGCATTTGTCTTTTCTGAGTTACGCAAGCTGCGAGAAGCTCATGCGCTAGAGGCATCGATTTGGTTCTATCGCGATAGTGCGCAGCGAGAGAGTGATTTTGTGATCGATTGGAGAGGTGAGCTCAAATTAGTAGAAGCTAAATGGAGTGAGATACCGAGCGCTTCAGACACCAAATCGATCGTCGAAATCAGGAGGCTGCTCGGTGATCGGGTGCGTGACATGCTAATTGCTTGCCGCACAGCAGAGCCATTTCCCTTACCCCATGGCGTCCGTGCGGTTAATGCCGCTGATATGTTTCGTGTATTCATCTCACCCTCCATGTCAGTTTAGACATACAGGGAGACAGCAGTTGACTTGCTGCAGGGCAAAGTCGTGATGTGCATCTCCAAAAGTGAGGAACGAGAACAGATCCTGTACGCGCTCCTGGAGCTTGAGGCCGAGTATCTTGCAATAGAACTCCTCGGCGGCCTTTAGATTGTTCACTTTAAGATGAATGTGCCCCAGACGCATAGACTTCTCCTCTCTGGTTAGCTTGAAAGTTTGTGGTCCATCGAGAATCTACCGGCCCCTGAGATTACAAGAGAGAGAGCCATGCCAATTACGAGGAGGTGGTACTCAAAACCTTCACCTTTCTGGGTTCCGAACCAATTCATAAAAAAGCCGTTGTCTAGATGCGCCATCCAAATGGCGCCTAACATCACAACGGCGAGGCAGGCGGCACAGAAGCGGGTGGCGAACCCGAGAATAAGAGATAGTGCTCCAGGCGACTCCGCCATAATGACGAGAAACGCCACGAGCGATGGGATCCCCAGTGTGGTGGTAAAGAAACTCATGGTGCCGCTGAATCCGTATCCTCCGAATAGGCCGATTGTCTTTTGCAAGCCGTGCGGGAGTATTACTGCGCCTAATACGACGCGAATAATAGCAGCGGCGGTAGTGTTGTCCGTAGATAGAAAGCGGCGCAGGGTGAGCATGGGATGTCCTCAGTCAAGAGCGTAGAAGGTCTACGCGTTGCAAGTAGTTGATGCAGCAACTATATAGGTATTTAGTTGCTATGTCAACTAATAGTGAATTGTTGATTGGTGTGGTACCATGAGGAGAGGGAGGCAGGGTAAGCCATATGACGAACAAACAAGATGATCTGGAAGAGGCTTGGGGAGCTTTCTTTCTGGCGCATGCACTGGCGATTAAATCGATTGAGGCCAGCATAAGTGAGTTAGCACCCTTAACGCTCGATGAGTATGATCTGTTGCTGTCGATAGAGCGCCATCCGCATAGTCGGCCTCGATTCTCTGAGTTGGCGACGGCTACTGTGTTTACCAGGAGTGGTATAAGTCGTATCACTCGGCGGTTAGAGGCGCGCGGCTTTTTAGAGCGTGAAGAGTGTGCAGAGGATAGGCGCGGCGCGTATGCGGTCTTAACACCCGATGGAAAAGCAGCGATGAAGGAGACCTGGAAGTGGTACTCGCGCGGTATTCAGAGATTATTAGAGCCATGCTTTTCCCGGGAGGAGGTGCGCACGTTTAAGGATCTTAATGTGAGAATCATCGATCAGGTAAGGATACAGCCGCTTGTGGGAATAAAATCAAAGAGGTAGCAACGCGACGCCCGACTGTCGTAGCCGTGGTCAGATAGTACTCAATGCGAACCGATGATAGGGGAATCAGATCGCATAGGTCTACTCTTATCTGACATATTTAATCCCCTTAAACGCTCGCAAAAAGGCTTTTGATGAGGGAGATTGCAAGTCGACATAAACTGATAAGCCGTCAGCTCTCAATTCGCAGCGATTGTCGCTCGTGACTGTGTTAACTCCACCAGAGACGATGCCCGCTAAGGCTATGTTCGTGCCACCATAGGCGACGCTTGCGGGGCCGCCTGAGTCGCCGGCGCAGGTTGATGCCCCATTCGGGCTATTCGATGAGAATAACTGACGGCCGTCGGCTTTCACTACGCTGGCTACACCGATTTTGAAATCATCGAGAAAAGACCTCGTCGGGTCATTTGAAAGTTCATTCGTTCCGTATCCAGCGATTAGTAGTTGTGAACCTCGCTTCACGCGTCGGCCTGATAGTATCGAGAGCGGTCTTGTCGATGCAACGGGTCGGTTGAGAATGAGCATACCTAGATCGTATTTGGAAGATTGGTCAGCAGTCTTGTTCGGATCGAACTTGGAGTGATACCAGGCGTTATCTACCTCGTACCAATCACGTCCAACATACACTCCGATTTCCGAGGTTGTGTGGACCTGTGCCACACAGTGGGCCGCTGTGAGTACTGCGTACTTTCCGACCAAGGCGCCCGAGCAGGAATAATTTGGAGTTATGATGAAGGCAACTTTGGAGCCGGCTATTGATGGCTGGAATGATCCCCCAACTATTTTCGTGTTGACCTCTTGTGCGTAGATCCTTGGGGCGGATGAATTCCACAGCACGATAACGAGTGTAAGAGCTAATCCTGAAAGGAGGTTCCGAGCGGAGCTATTTTTTGTATTGGCGGACAGCATCTAATTCAAAGTTTCGAACTGGTTAGTTATTCGGACCGATTTGCGAACTTTTATTGTAGCATTTTTATGAGCTAGATTCGAGGGTTCTATGGACCTACCAGGGCATCACAGTTCTCCTCCACTTTAAAAGGCCA
Organism: Bdellovibrionota bacterium; assembly: GCA_044360225.1. Classification (GTDB taxonomy): domain Bacteria; phylum Bdellovibrionota_C; class UBA2361; order UBA2361; family OMII01; genus OMII01. The sequence continues at coordinate 5,350 of JBIKKR010000118.1, forward strand.
CAAATGCGCCGGAATAGGTGTTTTTATTGAGTTTTGCAGCACAGGCCCGCGCATTTGTATCCTGATCGAAACTTCCAGCTGTTTCGAGTAGATGGCGGGAGAACTGCGATACCCTGTGGACCTACCTGTATCACTCACTGGTACACCTGCGAACAATAGAGTGCGGTAGATTACATGAGGCTTTCCAGATTCTAGCTATTTGCATCCATCGTTTGGTGTAGCTCCCGCATGGCCGTTTGGCTGATTATGATCGTGCCTTCGCGTGGGCGATCGAGGTCGGCTATGAGCGAGAGCACAGCGGCGAACGATAGTACGAGTCCTAGAAATGCTGGTGATCGAGCCGAACTGCTAATTCCGGTTTGGTAGCCCATCTCAGTGAGGCCGAGGCAGGCAACGCTATAGAGCACTATCCAGATAATAGTTGGAATGCGTAGCTCAGTCGCGGCGAGTATTCGGCGTGTATGCAGATCCATCATCTCGCTGATTGAATTGATATAGAGGCCAAGGAGGATAGGATTGGATGTTTGGTCTTTCGCGTCGTTTACGTAGCTCCATAGTTGATCATGGAGTTGCTGGGAGCGGATGTCTGCTGATTTGAGATCTCCTGTTTTGATCACGTCTAGACGGGTTGCGACGTACTCCTTGAGGGCGTGCTTACTCTTGGTGCTCAGCTCTGATGAAAGAAAATCGGAGTAACGGTACGCTGTGCTTATGGCGTCTACCTCGTCAAAGAAGGCCTGACGTCGTATATCGAATTGGCCCATGGCGATTCCAAAGGTTACTGCGAGCATAAACGCCAGTAATCCAAGTGTGGCTCCAACTGATGAGCCTATCGGGGCATCCTTTTCGAAGTCAGGACGACGTTTTCTCCGTGTACCGAGTTGATAGCCAGCTTCGAGAGCGAGTGTGCTGACAACAATAGTCACAATGAAGAGTTGGAGGAGGGAGAGGTGGGAAAAGAGTAGGGGAGTGTCCACACAGCGTCGTTACTTAGGATGAATTCGAGTTATCTTGGTTCCTTGGAGTCCCAGTCCTCCCATCAGCCCCTTTTGATCGAAAAAAAAGGCATACACACCTTTGCGCATGGTTGTTGTTGAGAGAGAGCCAGCTAGCCCGACATCAACGATGGTTATACTTGGCCCGACTCCGACCTCCCACCCGTTCGATCGTTCAAGATACGCTAGGTCATCTGGGGTCATAAAGAAGAGTGCGTATCCAAAGCTCTGGACTCCAGCTTGAAAGCCAAACGAGCCAGAGGTTGTGTTGTAGTAGCCGACTGTCTTTCCCCTTTTAAAGAGCACTCCGTTTCCGTATTGGGCTGCAACGATGAATCCACCTTTCAGAATCTCCGGAAATACGAGAACTCCGGCTGCTTGTTCACCGAGGGCGCGCGATGCAGGGGTTGATGAGTAGAGGCTCTCAAGTGCTTGGCTTGCAGAGCGGCGCATTTCGCGAGCGGACTCGGCCATACCAGAGAGCGGGGAGGCGAGAACAAGGAATATAATGGTCAAGAAGATGGTCAGGCGTTGGGATTGCATGAGGCTTTATCCGTACCAGGTATTCTTCGCAGGGAGTGTGATCGCAGACAGGAGACGTGGTGTGCGGTGGGCTAGGTCGAGGTGACTGGTGGGGGATTGCTGCTGGGATACAAGCTGCTTTACGTGAATATCTAGTTTTTGTGGTTTATCGCGTGGTTAGGTCAGTATTTGAGTGGCGACATTAGCTATGAGACTCTTTCTCTATTTCACTGACTCCAGGCGATAAAACAGAAGGGCAGTGTCCCTTTTGCCCTTTAAAGAATACTTTATACGACCGATACCAGAGAGAGGTGGAGCAGGTCTTTCAGCATCGGGCTCGGCCGGACTCAGTACTATCTCAAGAGGAGATTACCCGGGCCAACCAGGCATTTACAAAATGGAGCAGGGAGATCTCAGTTGGGGGTCTTAAGCAATACGTGAGGGAACGATGCGAGCAGGGAGAAATCTCGATACACATACTTCTTCACCCAGGAAAAGTATTCATTCCAACGCCTAATTTTAGCCTAGCTGATGAACTGAGCTATGCAAGCCCAGAGCAGCGAGTGCAACAACGTGCAAACCTTCAGTTTACATATCGAGAGGTAAGTGATTTTACTGATGTTCTGCAACGGGACCCCGCTATTTTGGTGGCGTTTCACATCATGCGGAGCTTCATTGGCGATTACATCAAGCAATCGACTCTGGGGCAGGAATGCCCGCACCACGCCATGATCCTGAGAAGTCTGGAGGATCACTATCGACTGGCAGCGAACTTCATCCAACTCATTCCAATTTCGACCTATCTTGCTAGCTCAGATAAAGAGCGTCTGTCATTCACATCAGCTAGTTTAAATGGAGCTGCCGCCGCGCAGGGATTACAGCTCTTGCGAAAGCTAGGAATGTTCTCGTTCAGGGGAATCGATGCGTACCCTGGGAAGATTACACCCGAATCGGATATTGAGCGGTTTTTTACCTGCCCTGCAAAGAGCTTTCTCGGCAAGGTTTTTGGGGAGACCTATGCCTTGGATAATGTAGTGAGTTTTATCCACAAAGCGCTTAATAAAGAGATCGTACCTAAACTCATTTTGGATGAATGCGCGGCCACTGACTCTGAGCCGGCGATTATCGCCGTGCCTGATGCGATGAGCATCGTTAAGAAATATATTGGCAGTCGAGTCGAGCTACTAGGTGACTGTCTTCGTCAGCAAGATGTGAGAGGATGGGCCGGTTTAGCACGGAACCTGATTTATGCAAACCGTGTTGAGACTTTCATGAGCGAGGCCAGACAGGGAATCCTCCGTGGTTCTATCCCAGCACGCCACGGTAACTCTCACGACAGCCATCCGAGCTAAAGTCGTCCTGCAGCGCGGAGCTTCTGCTCCGCTACACCTGGATCCGCAGAGGCGCGGCTCTTTGATATCGGCAACGTCGTGTCTCACTGATTCTGAGGTACCTATGCCGCCCGTAGCTTAGCTTTCAATCGATTGGGACGCTTAATCGCCTGGAAATCGCTCGCAATTTACCCTTTTCTGCCGACCCATCTCACCCTATGAGACACCTGATTGGAATACAGCTTGCGCCGTGTGACAATCCGCCGTCTTCTAGGGAGGAAGCGCATGAAAAAAAGAATTATTGCATTAGCCCTCAGTCTGATGGCTTCAATCGCGTATGCAGTGCCGACGGGATGTTTTTACACTGATAATAGCAGCTACTGCTACTCTGGACAGTTTCTGGCCTCTGATTGCGACCAGTGGAATATGACCTCTTATTACTTCGGCAATTACGTTTCATCGATGTGTAGCTACATAAATGCGACAGAGAGCACGCTCTATGTCCGTACTGTAGCGCTTGACTCTTGTAACGCCGATTTTAACACGGCTGTAGCACAGCGTAACGCTTTATCAGCGGATAAGGCGGCCTGCCTGACGACTGCAGCGAGCATAGAGAGCAATCGCCAGCAGTGGATAGCGTACGCCGGCAAACGTGACGCTCTCATCACCAAGCTGTATAGGGCGTGTGGCTCTAAGTGTCGCAGAATTAGGTAGTGGAAGTAGTCGAGAGGCTGTCAACCAAATTTGCATGCCGCTGCTCAATTGATGTGGTCGCATTGAAGCTAGAGTTGCGATGTCGATCGATTGGCGATGGGTATTTGCTTTAATAGTCAGCCATTGCATCGTGCAGGTCGTTTTCGTGAACGATCAGCAGCGAACTGCCATCTCTACGCAATTCCGCCGCTTTTTCGACCTTGCGACCGTAACAGGCGTATGACCAACAGGGGTTTCCATCTGCGCCTATTACCAGATAGCTTAGTTTCTTGGAGACTGAGTTGACCACAACGCCACCTAGTGAGGTGATCTTTTCGGAAAACTCACTTCGCGAGTAACGAGTCGATGCTCCGGTAAGACAAAAGGTTCGTCCATCAAAGAGTATCTCTGGGCACACAGAGCATAATCCAACGATAGAGCCTTCCTTAATGATCGAGGGGGTGGCGATGGTCTTGGTGTCTAACACCGCAACGAATTCAGTGCAGAATGAATCTAGTATCGCGCGC
>JBIKKR010000119.1:0-9385 GCA_044360225.1 Bdellovibrionota bacterium
AAATCGCTCTTACCGCTTGTGATCTCGTCGTACTCGATGACAGGGAGACGTAGGTAGTCGTTCGCCAGCGCAGTAAGGTTAAAGTTTCTGCTGTCGGGGTTAAGTAAGTAGGCTGCAACCATCGAGTCGAAGGAGATGCCGCGGACCTGAATACCGTTCAACTCAAGGATACTGATATCGTATTTTATATTTTGTCCGCTCTTCAGAACCTTTGCGTCACTAAAGCGATCTCCAACATGCGCGACAAAGTCCTTCCACAGCACCTGGTCCTCTTGGTCTTTGTGACCGACCGGTATGTAGAAGCTCTCCGTGGAGCTCCAGCAGATAGATACCCCGACAATAGCTGCGTTGTGGACATCGAGTGAGGTGGTTTCGAGGTCAAATGAAAACTCAGGCTGTGCACGAAACTGCTCGCACCAGTTCATAAACTGTGATGCGAGGATCGTTTGATATGCATAGTTGGTCGGTGTCTCTGCGCGAGCTGCAGCGCCGAGTAGTCCTTTAAACTCCTTGAAGAGTGATTGAAACTCGAATTTCTCGAACAGCTCAGCGAGGTGCGCTGCGTCGACATCTTTTTTAGAAAGGAGTGTGTCGATATCGTGGGCGTGATCAGTAATCTGCTCTAACGGTACGTCGTAAGCAACCTCAACGAGCCGCCTCGCCAGACGCAGCCTCTCGATCTGGCTTTCAATACTCTCCGCGATCTTTTTGCGGTTGCGAATCTCTGAATCCTCCTTGAGTGCCGCAACGTTCGCGATAACGCCTTCAACACTGCCATACTTCTGAATGAGCTGAGTCGCTGTCTTCGGGCCTACGCCATCGACTCCTGGCACGTTATCGGATGAATCACCAGTGAGTGCTAGGATTTCGGTTACTTTATTGGGTCCAACTCCGAATTTTTCAGTGACCTGAGACGGGCCGTAGTGGGCATCCTTCATCGTATCCCAGATCAGCACGTCTTCAGTGACGAGCTGCATGAGATCTTTGTCACCTGAGACGATCACAACTGACTTCTTGGCGGCGCTTAGTTTAGCTGTAAGGGTGGCGATGATATCGTCTGCTTCAAATCCTGGACATTCGAGAACAGGTAAACCGAGAGCGCGCGAGAGTTCACGGAAATAGGGCATCTGTTCCGAGAGCTCCGGAGGGCACTCCGTGCGGTTAGCTTTGTACTCAGGACAGAGATCGTTGCGAAATGTCTTTCGACCTGCATCGAAGATGATGGCGACTCGACTCGAGTTGGCCTCAGCCATCGTTTTGAGGATCATCCGCAAGAACCCATAGAGGGCGTTCGTCGGAAAACCATCTTTCGTTGAAAGGCGTTGAATCGCGTAGAACGCCCGAAAGATATAGCCTGAGCCGTCGATGAGGTAGGTTGTGTCGTGTGATGTTTGCATCCCGCGAGGTTACGAACCTTACGCGGGGTGCGTCAAGCAAGAAGGCTACCTACGGATGAGCGGCAAAACCTCGCCTACCTACGGTGCGTTACGCAATGTAGGGCAGGTTTATGCCGAGACGCTCATTGAGAGCTTTACGGAGACGATTCTGAACATCGACTGGAAGGGGCTCCTCGGGCTCGCGCAGCTCAGCGGCGCTAGAGATAACGTGTTGGTACGATGCGAGGAAGGCGGTGCAGTCCGGACACTCATCGAGGTGGTTTTCCATGGCTGTGCGTTGTGCAGGAGGGAGTTCGCGGTCCACGAAGTCACCAAGGTGAGCGATGACATCTTTACAATCGTGGAAATCGAGAAAGTTAGTTTGTGAATTGGTGTTAAAGTTCTTATCGTTCATAATCAAGCCTCCGTTACGGATCAGTTGTTTCGCTTCTTACGGAACTCCAAGCGCTGAAACCAACATCGAGTACTTCAAACCAGCCTTTTGTCCTGCCAACTGATACCACACCGGATACTGCGGAGAACTGATCAAGAACCACTGACTTACTTACAAACCTTTGTCTTGGTACGTCACGCTACTGCCTTTCCTTCTTTGATTCAGGTCGGGGGGAAAAGGATGCAAATTTGGTACAAATTTTTAAAAAAAGCGTTACAAAAATATAACTACCTTGATTTGCACGATTTTGCGGTCGGTAGCTGCCGAAAGTGAGCTTACGCTACAAACTTGTATCCGACCCCGTGTACGGTCAGGATATGCTGCGGCTCATCGATATTGGCTTCAATCTTCTGACGCAGCCGAGCTATGTGGTTGTCGACAGTTCTGGTGGTAGGATAAGAGTTGTAGCCCCATACCTCATCGAGCAGCTCGTCACGGGTAACCACATTACCTTCCTTGGAGATAAGGTAGCGTAAGAGCCTGTATTCACGAGCAGATAGCTCAATCGGGTCGTCGTTTCGGTGGGCTTTGTAGGCTTTGAAATCTATCACTACGTTCGCAAAGCGCACCTGATCGACGTTTGCCGTTCGCTGAATTCGCCGAAGCAGCGCCTTTACTCGAGCGATCAGCTCAAGCATTCCAAAGGGCTTTGCCAGGTAGTCATCTGCACCGAGGTCGAGACCAAGAACTTTATCGACTTCGCTACTGCGTGCTGTAAGCAAGATAAGAGGGGTAGAAACGCCCGAAATGCGCAATTCCCGACACGCCTGGAGGCCGTCTTTACGGGGCATCATCACGTCCATGATGATAAGGTCTGGTTTTTGCTGCTTTACGAGCTCTACACCAGCCTCGCCATCTGCGGCGGCAATTACCTTAAATCCCTCAAGTTCGAGGTTCATTACGAGGCTTTTTCTGATAAGGTCCTCGTCTTCAATTACTGCAATTGTAAAGCTGTCCCCGCGCATTCAGTCCCTGAAGTACTTCTGATACATGTGCCATTTCGAGGGGTGATCGACATCACGCCTCAGAAGGACAGTATAACCACAAAGAAGTGTTAATCATATAGGCGATCTCCTTGCTTTTCCCAGACGTTCCCGGTATCTTTCTCTTCTGTATTCTCTATTCTAGTCCTTTCAGGTGCTTACCTAAACGGACAGGGTGTGTTTGCTGCGGGTTTGTTTTGCTCATAGAGGAGTGCACCGCAAGAGTGCGCCGCAAGAGTGCTCAGCGAGGTGCGAAACAACAGCGAGACAGGGAGTAACGAGTAGAGGCTGCTTGAGTGTTTAGCGGCCCAAGAGTGGTTGAGAGTTATGGCAGAAGAGACAGTGAATCAGAGTGAGACAGCTACGCAGCTAAATGGTGGCTCTAAGAATCAAGTTAAGGGTGCTGAGCCGCAGGTATTCGCGATCGTTCGCACGTGTGGCAAGCAGTATCGCGTTACCGCTGGAACGAAGATCTCAATAGATGAGCAGGAGGGTAATCCTGGTGACACCGTAACGTTTTCAGACGTTCTGATGGTAGGCAAGACGGGCGGCAGTGATGTTCGCGTGCTTGCAGCAGGTGAGAAGTCTCTCGGCGTGACTGTAACGGGACGTTTGGTTGCTCACAAGAAGGATAAGAAGGTCATTATTTTCAAGAAGCGTCGTCGTGGTGGGTACACCAAGAAGCAGGGTCACCGTCAGGCTAAGAGTGAGATCCTGATTGAGTCGGTCGCGTTGTAATTTGATTTAACTTCGTAGGATCTGTGCGCGCCCTCAAGTTGTGGTGGGCACGACATGAGCGATACAAGAGAGGTAGCACAATGGCACATAAGAAAGCGGTAGGAAGTACCCGTAACGGACGCGATAGCCGCGGCAAGCGTCTCGGAGTAAAGAAGTTTGGTGGAGAGGTAGTTCGAGCAGGAAATATCCTTGTACGCCAGCGTGGTAGCACATACCATGCCGGTGATAACGTTGGGACTGGTCGTGACTACACGCTCTTTGCATTGGTTGATGGCGTAGTAGAGTTCAAGCAGGGACTCCGTCAGTACGTTACCATTAGGCCAGCTGCCTAGGTAAACGAGACAGGCGCGGAACAGGCAGAGAAGGGGAGTGTGGCGACAATGGCCCACTCCCCTTTTCATTGCGCGTATTTCTGATGTGCAGTGTATGAAATTCATCGATGAAGCAGCGATAGAGGTTAAGGCAGGCAAGGGCGGAGCTGGGTCGCGGAGCTTTCGTCGCGAGAAGTTTGTGCCCCTTGGTGGGCCGGATGGCGGTAATGGTGGTCGCGGTGGGTCTGTGATCCTCAAAGCCGATCAGAGTGTGCATACGTTGCTCGATTTTAAGTTCCAGGCCGTCTGGGAGGCGCGAGGCGGTGAGCCCGGCTCGGGCGCCCGTAAGGATGGGCGCGCGGGCGCGGATGTTGTGATCAAGCTGCCGGTGGGAACGCAGGTATTCGCCTACGATACTGCAACTCAAGAGCCTGGTGAGCTCGTTGTTGATCTTGATGCGCCGGAGCGTGAATTTGTTTTGGCCAAGGGTGGCCGAGGAGGAAAGGGGAACGCATTTTTCAAGACCTCGACAAACCAAGCGCCCGAGCATGCACAGCCTGGAGAGGAGGGTGAGGGAGGCACGTACCTCCTGTCTCTCAAGCTAGTCGCTGACGTGGGACTTGTTGGATTTCCCAATGCGGGTAAGTCAACCTTAATCTCGCGCATCTCAGCAGCTCGGCCGAAGATCGCCGACTATCCATTTACCACGCTCGTCCCTAATCTCGGTGTCGTGCGAGCAAAGGGAGGAAGGAGCTTCGTGGTTGCTGACATCCCGGGACTGATCCCTGGAGCTAGTGAGGGCAAGGGGCTCGGCATTCGATTCCTCAAGCACGTTGAGCGCACCAAGGTAATTGCACACCTGCTCGATCTGACTCAACTTAATGAAGATGGTACCGAGGCTGATCTTGAAGAGCTGTTTCGGTGCATTAATCACGAACTGCGCAACTTCTCCGAGGAGGTAGCGCAACGTGAGCAGATAGTAGTCCTCACGAAGGCTGATGCCGTGTCGTCACAAGAGTGTGTAGAGCACTATCGCTCCAGGTTCGCTGAACAGGGCTATGAGGTGGCAGTTATCTCAAGCGTAGCGGGCATCGGTATTGACGATTTGATTGAGCGACTTGCGCGACGGGTGTAGTGCTGTACCAAACTGACTGCTCGTTGGGGCGTTGATGCCGCTAGTTTTCCTCAGATCGCGGAGCTTCCGTTTGAAGTGACAAAAGGAACGACAAACTGCTCCTGTCCCGGGCATCCACCCCACTTCCGGAGGTACCGCTCATCATTAGCATATATGTGTGCGCGCAGATCAGCGAGAAACTGCTTGCACATACCAACGTCAGAACTATCGCAATCGAACATGCCCTTAATTGTTCCTCGGTCATAGTTGAGATACAGTGCCGCAAGACAGGTAATTCCAAATGCTCCTGCCAAGTAGAGGCGATATGCCATATCGGCATCCTCAAGGTATGCTGGAACAAAGATCTCATCGAACTCTCCTACTACCGGGAAAAACCTGCGATCGACCATAAAACACCCCCAGTGCACTCCGGGTAGGGTGGTTGGCTGCAACCGTGCTGATAGAAACGTCTGCGGATTTGCCCATGAGGCTGGGCACCACACCAAAGCCTGCGGCTCCTGGGTGGCACACTCGACGAGGTTATCGATGCACAACGGATGAAACTGAATGTCAAGATTAGAGACGATGACGTAGTCGGCTCCCCGTTCAAGAGCCAATCGAATGCCGCGATTCCAGGCTCGTGCGAGGATATTTTCGTTGTTATCTTCGACGACATCATAATGCTGCTGCAACCATGCGCGATCGTCCGACGTTCGCACAGCATTCACGATCGCAATTCGATCGATATGATGGCTTGAACGAACCGACGCCATCATCGATTGAGCAAGTGCCCGATGCCGTGTGGTAAGAAAAAAAGGAACTGTTACCAACGCTACTTGAACCACGCTACTAAGCCTCTCCAGTATACGCAGTGGACATGCTCTGACGGATCATTTCAAGAACATCGGGTGATGTCTTTATAAATGGCGCAAAAGATAAGACACGTGTCATCTCGTCGAGTGCCTCAGTGCGCCGACCTTCGCGTAACAGCGAGAGAGCTCGGGCACCTCTGACGTCGAGATTCCATGGTTGCGCCCTCTGCACACCCTCTAAAGACACGATTAGCTCCGAGTGACGGCCCAAAGCACTCCCTGCAGAAACAAGCAGCCATACTGATTCAGTGTGAGTGGGACATAACTCAGTTGCTCGTTGAGCACATAACCAGGCGTGCTCGTAGTCACCAAGAGCTGCGATCGCCACCCCAAGAGCGTGCCAAGTGAAATGACACTCTGGACATCGGTTGACATGTTCATGCAGAAGACTAATCGCCTCATGGACACGACCTAACCCTACAAGAGATCGCCCCGCGCCTGCACATGCCTCAGAGCCTAATGGCTGCGGTAATCGTATTCCTTCGTGAAAATGTGTGTAGGCTAGTTCTAGTTTTTTCTCGCTTAATTCGGCGTACCCCAGTAGCAGATGAGGCCAGACACATGTCGGAGTTGCAGCGAGCAGTTCGTGGCATCGTATGCGCACAGAATTCCATTCGCCCCGCACGCCTTGTGCGTATAGTCGATCGAAATCCAAATCTATTAAGGGTTCTATCCCTTCTATCTCCAAGGTGTATGCCACGCCTGCGTGCTCCGCTCTCCTTTCGCGGTGCACTATGCCCCGCTCAGTTGCTGCTCTGTTTAAGACGCCAAGGCGAATAGATAGTATTCAACCTACATCTCGGTGCCAGCATATGAGCAACGCCTTCTGGGAGGCAGGAGCGTCTCTTGAGATCACAAAAGGCAGCATAACTACCTGTAACTACCATTTGTTTAGTTACTATCCGGAAACGTCGGTTTCCCTGCCGATATGCGTCTATTGTTCTTCGGGACCACGAGCTATAGAAACCTGCTACCGGAGACAAATCTGTGCATCTTACAGGTTAATGACACATTCCCAGGAAGCAACCCAGGGGCTCAGCGGAGCTCTCAATGAATCACTGGACGTATCCCTTGTAGCCGCGTTAGTTGCAGTGTGCGCCCCGATGAGACAGGCTGTCTCGATGAGTCACGCAGGGCAGCGAGCTGGAATTTTGCAAAATACGATAGGCTCGATCGACAGCTTTCTTGATTTTTGGCGGTCCAAGCCCGTACCGATCGATCATGTTCTGCGTGCGGTTGCCTGGCATAGAGAGGGCATCCAGTCGCTGCTGAGCATGAGCCCGGACGACCCAAAGCTCCCGACCAGAATTTACGAATGGTACTTGTCACTTGAAAATATCCCCAGCCAAATCGCAGCGGCAATGGAGCAATCTCAACTCGAGCGCGGACTCGTCCCCAACCGACACACCCTGCTGAATAGCTTGGTCACGCTCGTAGAGGCACAGAGTTACCTTGAGATCGGTTGCTGTAATAACGACTGCTTCAATGCTATCGGCTGCCCCCAAAAGGTTGGAGTTGACCCTAACTCGGGCGGAACTTTGAGAATGACCAGTGATGCATTCTTTGCGGTGAATGCTCAGACATTCGACCTCATATTTATTGATGGTCTGCACGAGTCATGGCAGGTTGATAAAGACATTGAACACGCCTTACGCTGGTCCTCTCCTAAAGCTCTAATCGTTCTCCATGATTGCAACCCTCTGTTTGAAGTGCGCGCTCTCGTACCGCGAGTAGCAGAGACCTGGAATGGAGATGTGTGGAAGAGCCTCGTGCGTATCCGATCTCGGGTTGATCTCGATTGCGCCACAGGTCTTTTCGACCACGGCTGCGCAGTCATCCGTAATCGCCCGAATTCAGATCTAATCGACCCCGTGCCCGAAAACGCCCTTTCATGGAGCAATCTGGTGATGAATCGTCAGACATGGATACGACCGATGTCATACGATGACCTGCTCTACTGGATCGGTCGTTAGGCGCTAGCAAGAGCCTTCGCTGTTAGCTCATTCGTCAGCGTGCCGTCGAGGCAGGTGAGAGCCTGTCGCATCTCTGGCGCTTCACACGACTTTTTTGCCCCTTCATCTGCGAGTTTGATGATGTAGGGAAGTGTTGCTGATGCTAGCGCTATCGTTGAGGTGCGCGGAGTCTGGGCCGGCATGTTACACACGCCGTAGTGAATGATGCCATCAACTTCGTAGACAGGTGCGTCGAGTGTGGTTGGACGGCTCGTCTCGGCGCATCCTCCCTGGTCGATGCTAATGTCGATGAACACTGAGCCTTTCGGCATCAGGCCGATCATCTCTCTGGTTATTAACCGTGGCGTGGCTGCTCCTGGGATTAGAACGGCTCCGATAAGGAGATCCGCGGAGCGGCACGCATCCTTAATCGCCTCCGGAGATGAGGTGATCGTACTGACACGATCTCCGAATTCAGTCTTGAGCGCATCAAGCTTGTTCGGATTAATGTCGAGTACTGTTACACGAGCACCCATGCCGATTGCTGTGAGTGAGGCTGCATGACCGGCGATACCAGCACCGATAACGACGACATTTGCGGGAGGGGCACTTCCAGCACCTCCAAGCAGAACGCCCCGGCCCCCGTTCTGGGAGAGGAGGTAGTAGGCGCCGTTCAGTACTGAAAGCTTCCCTGCAACTTCGCTCATTGGCTCAAGCAGCGGTAGACGTCCGTCCTTGGTGCGGAGCGTTTCATAAGCAAACGCCGTTACTTTTTTGCTGAGAAGGGCAGCTGCCACCTCAGGTAGGCTTGCTAAGTGGAGATAGTCAAAGAGCACGAGGTCAGATCGAAAGAACTGAAACTCGCTTTGGTCAGGTTCCTTGACCTTTACCAAGAGCTCGGCGTTGGTCCAGACCTCTGCAAGCGTTGTAACTACCTGGCAGCCTGCCTGCTTGTAGTCGTTGTCAGAAAATGACGAACCCAGGCCCGCGCCGGTTTCAATCAAAACCTGATGACCACGCTCAACTAGTTTGCGGGCCCCATCTGGGGTAACTGCTACGCGCTTTTCTAGGGTTTTGCGTTCTCTTGGAATTCCTATTTTCATACCGAAACCAGCTCACCTCATAGTTACTGAATTGCGGCGCACCCTATTGCCTGGGCGCCGCCGGCGAGGGGGAGTCTACGCTAACTAGCGGAGAGAATCACCGGTAATTTTGTTCCTCCAGCCGGTATTTTTTTAAGCTAGTTTTGATTTACTTCGTTGTAGCGCTTTACTATAAACTCCTGGTACTACCGGATCTCCTGGGAGCCCATGCAGTATTCGCCCAAAATTTTAGATGGAAAGAAGCTTGCTCAGGCGGTGTCACGGACTCTGTCTGACTCTATAACCACCCACGCAGCTAGGCTGGGCCGCGGGCCGGGCTTAGCAGTTATCTTGGCGGGAGAGGACCCGGCGTCAAAGACATACGTTGCCTCCAAGCATCGCTTTGCCAAGGAGTGTGGCATTAAAACCTTCGACGCAGCGCTGCCAGCTTCAGTTTCTTCCGAGCAGCTCGCGGAGGTAATTCATGGGTTCAATGCGCAGTC
>JBIKKR010000120.1:0-9319 GCA_044360225.1 Bdellovibrionota bacterium
TGGGGATTGAACATAAGCACGAATCCTACCGTCTAGATAGTCCTTAACTTAATGGCCATCAGTATATACAGGGATGGCGGGCAAAACTGCTATTGCTAATGAAAACAGCTAATTCCGCGCATTTTTAGCCTCTTTACAGGAAGAGAACTGCGACGCCCTGGTCACGAGCTTATTCGTCTTGCACGCTATATAGCTATGCTGTATAGTAACAAAGATGGCGATCAAATCATTCAAAAGTAAGGTATCTGAGGAGATTGCTCATGGTAAAAAAACAAACGAACTTTAAAGTTGTTGCCTGCCGAGCTCCACTTCAGTGCTTATAAAAAACTAGTATTCCTCGATAGTATAAGGACATTGGAGAGCTTGCGAGCATGGCCGGGGCTGAAGTTAGAGCACCTTAAGGGAGATCGCAAGGGGCAGATGAGTATGAGACTAAATGATCAGTACCGGATCTGCTTTCGCTTCAAAGACGGCCAAGTCTTTGATGTTGAGATTGTTGATTATCACTAAATAGGAGAACTATGTTGCCGAACACAATACATCCTGGTGAGTTTCTTCAAGAGATCCTCTCTGATAGAAGTATTTCGCAAACCCAACTCGCTAAACATATCGGTGTCGAAGCCGGGGTTGTTAATCTGATCTGCAAAGGAAAAAGAGGAATCTCGGCAGTTATGGCGAAGAAGATCGCGCGAGCACTGGGCACCGATGCTGAGCTGTGGATTAATTTGCAGTCCTCTTATGATTTAACCGCTGCAGAAGATCCAGAATTTGGGAAGCTGCGAGCTTAGATGTGTGCTTTAGGAGTTTTTTTTACGGCGCCCCTCTACTCCTGGTCTCTACTCCTGGTCTCTACTCCTGGTCTCTACTCCTGGTCTCTACTCCTGGTCTCTACTCCTGGTACATACTAGATTAAAACCCTGTAAATTCAGTCGTCATGCATCAATAGGCAAACGTACCCCGCGGAAGTTGCTCGCATCGGGAATTACTTGATGTTTTGAGGGCAACTTTTCTCGGCGCGAAAGATTCTGTGGAGCTGGATGGCTAGCCAGACTGGGTAAGGCGGAATTTTAGTATGTACCAGCGCATGGGGGTGTGAGAGAAGGGCGGCAACTATCAAGGGGGCTCTTGCTCTCCCAAACGTACACACGAATTGGGATCGGGATGGCAGGGCTCCGCACCCGCCCAGTAACGCGCAGGAGGCTATCGACGAAATCCCTTCTTACGACTCCTTTGAACCCGCGCCTAATGACTTCTAGCTTGAGCTTCCACCTAGCTTGAGCTTCCACCGTGACGGACCCGGTGGTGTGTAGGTGAAATGCTACTTTTCACAACTTAACCCGCCCCACTCCGCTCGGCTTGGCCGCTGAAATCCCTAGCGCGAGGCCGCAAATCTCGCTTTTCGAACCTACTCCGAGCAATCTCGGCTCAAACATCATAGCTACCATCGGCCGATCCTCAGACAGCTACCAGGTTTCAGCTATTTATAGAGAGTCGTTTAATCTTCTTATCCTTTAGATTCGGACTTCGGGGGCCGGGGAGACGCTCAGTAGAGAAGCGAGTCCGGCAGCACTTTTGGCGGAGCAGAAGCTCCGCGCTCCGATGCTAGGTTGCTAACTTTCTTGATTGTAAGCTGCTGATTAAACCAAATTCTCTCTGTTCCTGAGAGGGAGAGTGATGGGTACCGGCGTACGGAGCTCTACTCTAAACTAAGGGATACCTTATAATTTCATTATCGCGGTGCTATGGTCAGGAACCTTGAGGAGCAAACTATGCTGCAATCATTTAGTCGAACAAAATTAGGGTTTTTTCCAACTCCCCTGACGGATCTGGCTCGGTTGAGCAAGAGGCTGGGAGGTCCGCGCATTATGATCAAACGCGATGATCTCTCTGGGTTGGCCTTCGGAGGGAATAAGGCTCGCAAGCTGGAGTTTCTAATCGGAGATGCAATCGCACAGGGGTGCGATACGATCATTACCGGTGGTGCAGAACAGTCAAATCACTGTCGGCAGACGGCAGCAGCTGCAGCTCTTTGTGGATTGGAATGTCACTTAGTACTTGGTGGTAATCAGCCAGAGGTCTCTCAGGGTAATCTTTTGCTTGACCAACTCTTGGGTGCCGAAATTCATTGGAGTGGAAAGTTCAGAAAAGGCGAGAAGATCCCAGAGCTGCGCCAGGAGCTTGAGCGTATGGGGCGTCGTCCATACGTTGTGCCTTACGGGGGGTCGAGTCCTATCGGTGCCTTAGGCTTCGTAAGCGCGGTTGAGGAGGTGCGGGAACAGAGCAATAGGCAGAACGCACAGATTACCCATATTGTCTTTCCAAGTAGCTCCGGAGGGACTCATGCCGGATTTGTTGTTGGCAGGGCGATGTTCGGTGCCTCCTTCGAATTAATCGGGATAGAGATCGACAAGGGTGAAGCGGGAGAAGGCTCGTTTCGATCCAACGTCGAACGGCTGACGGCTGCAACTGCGGATCTTGCGGGGGTATCCATATCGAACATCTCTGAGCAGGTTCAATTGCGTGACTCTTATGTGGGTGAAGGCTATGCAGTTGTGGGGAACCTAGAGCGGGATGCAATCACTTTGTTAGCGCAAACAGAGGGGATCCTCGTTGATCCTGTTTATACTGGACGTGCCTTTGGCGGCTTGGTCGATATGATAACACGAGGCGAGTTTACCTCTACCGATTGCATTCTGTTTTGGCACACGGGTGGCACTCCGGCGATATTCCCTTTTGCACGGCAGCTGCTTTTCACAGCCTGTAGAGGAGCTACGCTCTGAAGCAAACAGAGCGATAAAGCCGAGGTAAACAACCTAATTTACGGGACTTAAAGCTAGTATGTACCAGGGATGGTACCAGGGATGGTAAGGCGTTTTAACGTTGGCGTGACTTTCGCGCGATCAGCGTGTGAGCGAGCTTTTTTTATACGCCTCCATTTGAGCCCTGCGATGACACTAAGCGACTTAGTGCTTCATCGTCGAGCTTTGTTAGGGATGCGACACTCTCGTACGGATTGCCCGAGAGCGACAGAAGCTGGGCAATTGCCGGTTCCGTCTTTACACCTTGGAGCTTCAAACTTCGCAATTTCGTGCGGAAATGGTCGCCTCCAAGCTTAATAAGGCGAGCTATTGCAACGTGATGCCGGAAGCCAGGCTGGTTTTCCAAAGGTTCTAACGAACCGAATATTTCAATTTCAAATCCATCACACCAAAAAGAGTAACATCTGGCGACCTGCGGTGTTGGAGTCGGAACCGAGTGAAACTGGTCGAAAGTTCCAAAGTTGTGAATAATAAATCTAGAGAAGCGGTCTAGATCTGAGGTTTCGCATAGGAAGTCGAGATCGCTCGTCGGAGTATCGACACCTAAGGCAATGGTGCTCGCCAAAACACCGCGAAATTCGCTTAATTTAGAGAGAAACTTCCTGGAAGCTACGCACCGGTAAGCCGCTTGCTGGCGTTCATTGCCTCTTTGAAGGACTTCCAGAGTTGAAGAGTCCAGCGGCAAGGGTGGCACTTCGGCAAAGAAAAATGTGAGGTTCGTCATGGGCGGTATAGTGTTTCAGTGAGCAGGCCCCTGAACGCTCTACTCGACTGACTTGTTATCTTTTCAGCCAATAAGAGAATCAAGGATTTTATTGTATTGAATAACTTTATCGCTATCGAAGGTGGCTGAGTCTTTATTACATTTTTGGTCAATCTCCCCCATGAAGGTCACACACAATAGGGCGGTGTAAAAATCGAGGGCGCCACCCGCTGGTACCCCATCCGCTGGTCCCCATCCGCTGGTACATACTAAAATTCAGCCCCCCAATCCAGCTAGCCACCAAGCTACAGGAGATCTTACCCCCTTCTCTCGGGGACCGCGCGCGGCACAACTAAGTAGCCATCCCCCTGGTTCCATCCCCTGGTACATACTAAAACTTCAGCCCCACAATCCGGCTAGCCATCCACCTCAACATACAGCGAGAGCCCCCTCTCACTTGAAAAGTTCTCAATACAGGACGACATCGTCACCCACAACTCATGAGCGGTAAAGCTCATGAGTTTGACGCAATAGGTTTTCTGGCTGAGCTCTCGTCCCATATTCCAAAAATCTATGAGTCTCTGGTCGGGTGTATGAGAAGGTACTCCTGTAGACGTCGAGGCGAACGGGCTCAACCAGTCCCTCCGTCAGACGGTTTCACTTGGCCGATACTGACTTTGCTATCCCTTGTCTCTGCCACCTATTTCAGCACGCAGACATTCATTTTTTGTGAAAGAGCATTCGGGTCATCGGTCGGAGTAAACGTTAGAAGAATTGAGCCCTCTGCGCCGCTTGCAGAATTTCTGCCAAACAACATAAACCGACCACCTTCTAGCGGATAAAATGAAGACCACATTGATACAGGCCTAAAAGCCTGATCGAATAGAGCTGGGTTTGGCACTCGACAAGTCATGGTGCTACGCTTCCCCTCCATACTCCACCTAACAAGCGTTGTCTTTTGCGGCCGATCAGAAAAATTTCCTGAACCACTCTTTTCCGGAAAAAGGATGCTCGACCCGTCCGGTAAAAAGCTAGGTTCGGTGGCTCGTTCACCGACGGTGAATAATCTCTGTACTGCAAATGTTTGCGAATTAACCTTAAAGAAGGATTTCCCGCCCCCCGATACCACCAAAGTCCCAGTTTCGAATGAGTAGGGCATTAACCCCCTTAGGCGGAAACGCTGCAGCTGTCTCTGATCCATGCATTTAATACTCCCTGAATCGCTATTTCCGATGCAGAGACCCGTGAATCGCGAGCTCTTGGCCGACATAGATCTCTTCTCGGCGCGAACTAGAGTGAAGTTACCTGACGAATCATGCATCGTTGAAATCGTTTGGGGCCTTTTCGTTGAAGCCGAGGGAAAAGAATAGACTCTGACCGTTTCCTGACCAGATTTGAATCTCTTCACGGCTAACTCAAGACTGTCGCCCTTATATACGTACGAGACTCTATCTCCTCGTGGGTCTAGGTACTCAGCTGATGTACCGGACGTGTCATCAGCGATAGAGAACACCTCTGCTATCCGATCCGAACCAACTGGTAGTCGGTGATGCAGAATGCCGACACTCGCTCCGTCTGACAGCTGGAGTACCTGGCTAAAAAACACCTCCCCATCAGGAGTTATCCGATAGACATATCCAGCGCTTGCTGTATACACGTCCAAAGATCCAAGCTTGATCGAGCCAGACGCTTTTGCAGGGATAAATTTAGAGATATCTCGTTGATACCCGTTTGGGCCGTAGAGAACCGCTGAGGACTCATTCGAGATTACAAACCAACCAACACCGTTTGATGTTATCTGCTCGCCGTAAACCAGTTCCCGCTCGGCTATTACATATCCCGACTGTGCGTGACTGCTCGTTATGCTTACATTAAGAGCCAAAACGCCAACAAACAGAGACCTGACAAAACCTACACTTCTCATAAATACCGCCCCCCCGAGGCTAAACACCAGTACAGAGGTTATGAATGCCACGTGCATAAATGTAACTTAACAGGGCTTCCAGCGATTTGGAGTAGGTCGCGGGAGAACTGCGATGCCCCGTCTGCCTTAATCCCCGAATAGGGGCTGTCAAGAGAGTTGGTGTCAAGGGAAATTGAGCAGCTAACTAGTTTCCGTCCGCCAGTACAGGAACTACCTAAGGGTCTATAAGGCCTTGTTTTTGTCGGAATAAAACCAGCGTCATTCACTTTTTAAAACATGAATGACGCTGGGTTTATCTAATAGCCGATGCGGATTGATCGTTCTTGACATGGCCTGGCGCCAGAATGTGTACCCTGGTGCTGTCATCACGAATCTACCTACCGAGTGAAACTGTCCACGATCGGTAGCATAGAAGTTACTACTCAAAGTGGCTTTAGGACCAGCTTCATGGGCGTGCCGACGCACGCCTTATCCCCGTTTAAAGTATTACTTTAAAATATGGGCTTGGTACGTACTAGAAGAGTATACCTGCATCTATCACATTATAGTGGGCGCATCGGAGGCTCCATGCGCGGCCGGGCGACGTTAAACGTATCAAATACGCGAGAGAATGAGGAGATTGTTCTATGATTACAGACCTACGAGAGCTTCTAGCTAACATGACTCCAGCGCTTGAAGACACGGAGTATGTGTTTTGCAGTGTATCAGTAGAGCAGCGCAGAGCGCTCGCCGTTGAGCCAGTGTTTGAATTCCTTGAATCTGAGGGCATCACGGTCGCCATTACGAGCGCCCAAGCTGCGCAACACGGGCTGTCGGGCCAGTTTCCATCACAGATGATCACACTGCGCGTTTACTCCAGTCTTCATTCCGTTGGATTTTTGGCTGCGATAACAGCATGCCTAGCCGATAGAGGAATTACTGTCCAAACTGTCTCCGCATTTCACCATGACTATCTCTTTGTTCCAACGGAGCGAGCAGAGGAGGCGCTGGAAGTACTGCAGGCTATTTCGGCTGAAGAGAGGTGTCAGAAGCTGAGATACGTCATAAACAAGCGTTCAAAAGGACCTCGGTTGGATACTTGAGCTCACGCTGCATTAGCTTTTGTAGTGTCTCCGGATCTTTCATGGACTCGCTCTCAAATATCAGTCGCATTTTAGTAAAAAAACTTTGTGATAATCCTCGAAAACCGAGCGAAATCGCGAAATTGATAATTGCTCGATCGACCGCAGAGATATTCGTATTGTCCGTGTACAGATCTAGCAAGATCTCAAAGATGCCCTCGGCAACACTACTCCCTTCTCGCTCAGCTATCGACAGGAGAAAAGCCGCATCGTCCTCTCCAAAATAATCTAGAGTCCTCTGCATAGTATCGGTCGGAATACAATTTATCTTCAGTATCTGCTTCATGAAACCGATATTCGCCCGCTCAGAAACATCGAGATCCTTTGAAGCACCCGCAGCAGCCACTACTGATGTGAGCTTCTGAAGCGCGAGTGTGTCCCGGCTAGATCTATCTCTGGGCTGTGCGCCACCCTGGCTCTCTATCTGGCTAGCTATTGCAAAAGCGCTATTCCAGCGGCCCGCGATTATCGCATTGATGACGGCCTGCTCAAGGAATTGCAGATCCCTGACGAGAAATTGATACTCTTCCGGTGCAGGTTTGCTGGCAACGCTGTAGTTCTCAATAGCGCATGCTCGCGCAAGGTCCGGCCCGGTTATGTTCGGCCAGCCAACTAGCTTAACTAATTTAATCGCTCTATCTACATTACCCCGACACTGGGCAGCTAAGATGCTGGGGAGTGAGGCGGTCGGAACCAGTTTCTTTATCAGGTCAGCACTTGTGTTAAAGATCTGAGGATTTCTGCGCACCGCGTCCCGCACGAACTCAACCCGGTCTGGTCGGCTAAGTGGCAGACCCTTCAGAACTCTGATGCTAGCGGCCGCATTGCGGCGAATTGCTTGACAAATCAACCCGCGCGCATCTTCCGGCGCAAAGCCTGGCAACTTCGGCAATAATTTGATTGCCCGCTCGCTATTACGCTCCATCGCTAGCGCAAGAGTCTTTCTTAGGTTAGGACTGCCTAACGCGCCTAGTGCCTTGGCAGCTTGAAGAGCCTGCCATGGCTTACTCTCAGCGCAGATATCAAAGAGCGAAAGACGAAGCGATTGGCAGCTAAGATTCCACCTCCCAAGATTATTGAGGGTCCTGGTCGGGTTTCTTCTAGCGCACAGAACAAAAACCTGGCTCAACTCTCCCCTCTCACTTTCGGGGACCTTGAGCACCGAAGGTAGCACCCTCCATGGATCATCGCTGCGCATCTTTGAAAGCAAACGGCCCCTCAAAAAACCGGGCGATGGGGCGCCCCGTGTTCGCTCCAACCAATGATCTGCTTCGTTGGAAGCCAATTGTGCGAAGATACATTCGAGCTCTCCGCGCAACGTTTGATCGGTAATCTTCAGCGCCTCGATTATATCCGGGGTATGTGCTGGCAGTTTTTTGCACAATGCCAGGGCTATTTTCTTGCACAATTCGCTGTCTGTAAGATTCAACTGACGGAGATGCTGCATCACCAGAGCGGGCTCATGCTCAACCTTTCGGAGGATCAGCTGAGGCACCACCTCATGCGAGTCTATGCCGAGCTTGCTTCGGTGCATCAGCAGATCCCTCCAATAGCGCTCCATCAGGGACAGATCGATCTTCTTTAGCTCAAAGGGCCCTACCCACTCTAAGACATGAGAGATCTCTTTATACAGAACTTCTAACCCGAAGTCTTTTACTCTGTGCCGTTCCAGTGCTCGCACGAGCAGCTCGCGGCGACGAGGTGGAACTCCGTCGAAATGGGTAAGATTTGACACCACTTTTTCTGCGAGCCCCTTCGAAATAAAGCGCGTTAATGCCTCCTCAAGCGGCTGACCCATAAGCTGATACTCGTGAAGCGCGTCTAAGGTCTCGGCTGGATTGCGCTCTACATCTAAGTCGAAAGCAGCCCTCTTTGTATCCGAGGCCTTCACACCCAGGGTATTACACACCGCGATAGCGCTCATATCGAGGTCCCGCCGTGTACTCAAATAGCCGACAAAAAAAGCTCCAAGCTCCTCCCTATGCGCATCAGATAGCCCTAAGGCATTGAGCGAATTTTTATAGACATTCAGCAATCTCTTGGGATCAATCGCTGCCGCAGTCTTTATCGCTCTTTGGTGAAGCTCTCCTGTGAGAAGATCTGTAAAGTCGTTACTGTCAAGAAATACAAACGGCGACTCCTGCACTAACCTTTCAACAAGCTCAGCCACACTAAAGACGGTTAGATCCTTGAATGTATCTCTATTTCTCAGCGCAACTTCCGGAAATATAGCTGTGAGTCGTGCTACGAACTGCTCATTGAATGATGAGTTAGGTAAGAACGGCAGCGAGCTGCAGTGTGACTCGATGCGAGGGTCCCTTTGCTCGAGCGCAGTCATCAAAAGTCCGAATTTTGCTTCATCGCTTACGTCAACTACTCTCTGCAGGGCGCGATAGTTGTCGAGTGGGTTTGTCGCTCGAAGATGTCGTAACAGGAAATCTTCTTCGAGGCCAATTGTTCGAACGATTTTGTAGAGATTATAGACTCGCCCTCTACCGAGGAGGTACGATACAAGCTCTGCCTTTGAGTAGTCACTGCACCCTGAAACACGCGCAAGCCACAGCGCCATGGCTTCGCTGCCCAACCAACCGAGCGTTCTGGAGACCGCGCAGCTAATTCGCTCAAAAAGTTTCATAGGGGGCTCTGCCCCCTTTGCTTCCTGGCCGAATCCGCTCGGCATGTCCGGCACCAAATTGACTGCTGCGTCATTCAACGGGTCCGGCAGATCCGTCGTTATCAACTGGCTCTTAGA
>JBIKKR010000012.1:0-30661 GCA_044360225.1 Bdellovibrionota bacterium
AATAATGGTGCGCCAGCAGGGATTCGAACCCCGGACCAAGAGATTAAGAGTCTCCTGCTCTACCAGCTGAGCTACTAGCGCCCATTCAGACGCGAGTTTAAGCCAAGTAAGAATCCAGATCAAGCTCCTGGGCTCAAGAAGATGCGCTCGGCCAGACCTCAAGAAGAGCTTGGTCTTTGCACGGGCTTCCTGGTACTCTCAACCGATAACCTGTAGGGAGCAATGCAAAATCCGCCGCCCTGGCGCTCAGCCCCAACGCACAGCACCGGCGCACAGCAACCACGACTACAATGAAAGAAGCCTCTGACAGTGAGATTATTCGAGGCACCGTAGACCGGGTAACGTTTCGCAACCAAGAAAACGGGTACTCAGTGTTGCAGGTTACCCTCGATGACCAAAACGACCGGATTACGGCTGTAGGCATCTGCCCTCAAATCAAAGCAGGCTCGCACGTTACTGTATCAGGGTCATTTCTCGACCATCCCAAATTCGGAAAGCAATTCACCGTTCGCACCATCTCGGAGACGCCGCCCTCTACCAGCACGGGGATCGAACGCTACCTCTCGAGCGGGCTTATCGCTGGTGTAGGTAAAAAAACGGCGAAGCGCATCGTCGATGAGTTCGGAACCACTTCACTCGAAATAATTCGAACTGATCCCACACGAGTTGCCGCGCTGGCTGGCCTTGGCAAGAAGAGGGCTGAATTACTCCAGGCTGCTCTGCTGCAGCAGACAGAGTTCGACCAGACAATGCGTTTTCTCGTCGAACATCAGATATCCCCCAACCTTTCGGCCAGGATCTATCACCGCTTTCAGGGAAAGACGATTGAGATACTAAAATCGGATCCCTACGTACTGGCTCGCGAGATTCGTGGGATCGGGTTCCATACTGCAGATACAATCGCCCTCAACCTTGGAATTGCACCCGACTCGCCGCTCCGACTGCGAGCGGGAATTTACTGCGCCTTGATTAACGGCTCTGACGAAGGGCACTGCTACCTATCAGAACAAGTTCTGCTTGAGCGCGCCCATCTCCTCCTCGGATTAGAACAAGCTCCAGATCTCGGTGAGCAGCTCCGTGAGCTACTCGCTTCGGGCGACCTCGTTTCGTATAACGGCGGAATCTTTCTAAAACATTTTGATGCTGCCGAACGGTATGTTGCTCATTGGGTGACGAGGCGAGTAGAGCCAAAATCGGCTAATTCAAGCTCCAGCATTAGCTACCAGGAGGCGATCGCAGGGGCCGAGCGGGCGCTTGGCCTTACCCTGTCATCCGAGCAGCGCTACGCGGTCCAACTTGCAAGCACCTTCTCTCTCATGATCATCACCGGAGGCCCTGGCTGCGGCAAAACAACGATGGTCAAGGCGCTCACGCTTCTCTTTGAGAAAACAGGCTTGTCGTATGCCCTCGCTGCACCAACCGGCAAAGCTGCTCAGAGACTGTCTCAAGTGTGCGGATCTCCTGCTAGCACGATCCATAGGTTACTTAAGTACGATCCCCACGCTAAAGATTTCGTCTTTAATACTCGTAATCCCCTGCCCTTCGATGCGCTGATCGTTGACGAAGCCTCGATGATCGACATCCTCTTGGCCCGAGATCTCTTCGCTGCTATCTCCGATCGCTGCACACTGATCCTAGTTGGAGACAAAGACCAGCTTCCATCGGTTGGGCCGGGTCGGGTGTTTAGCGATCTAATCCGCTCACCGTACGTGAAAACCATCCAACTATCGCAGCTCTTCCGCAGAACCGCTGAGTCGCGAATCAATACGGTTGCACACATGATTAACGTCGGGCAGCTACCAGACGTACCTGCGCCCGACGGCGTAACAAAGAGCGATGCGTACATGATCGAACGCCGTGAGATGGAGGAATCGGCTAAACTGATCGAGAGCCTCGTCGCCGAGCAGATTCCGCGGAAGTTCGGCCACTCAGGCTCTGACATCGCCGTTCTAACCCCAACCAATCGCGGTCCACTTGGTACGATTGAGCTGAATAAGAGACTCCAAGAACGCCTCAACCCTCGGGCCGGTCACTCATCAGCTACTATGATTGAGGTTGGGGAAACGTCGTTCCGAGTTGGAGATAGGGTATGCCAACGGGTAAACAATTATAAGATCGATCCCGCTGGAGTGTTCAACGGCGATCTAGGAATCGTTAACTCTGTTGACTCTGAGAGTCTTTCGGTTACCGTCGAGTTATGGGACGGTCGCCTCATCAACTACACGCGAGCCGAACTCAGTCAATTGGCTCTTGCCTACGCTGTCACGGTGCACCGTTCTCAAGGAATGGAGGTGCCCTGCGTTGTGCTTACTCTCGATGATTCCCACTTTACCCTTCTTGAACGACAGCTGGTTTACACCGGCGTAACCCGCGCCAAGAAGTTGCTGTTACTCGTTGGCTCAAAACGCGCGCTTGCGATTGCTACCAAGCGCACCCAAACTCGAAAGCGTTGCACACTTCTTTTGGAGCGAATACAGGAGGCGCTCGAGAGATAATGTACGAGGCTGCATGGGATGCTTTTTGGAGAACAACTCCTGCGCATGTGATTTAAAAAAAACACTCGCAATAGTAGGGTTGAGTCTGAGGTGATAGGCACTCAAGCATACGCTCTGCTACGTTTCGCCTCGCTTTCTAAGCTTCGCCGCGAATGCTCCCGTCATTGCGTGTGTTTGAGGCCAGGTGCGCAGATAGCCCTCATCAGTACAGATATCTGGAGGAAGACTATCTCTCAGATCCACACGCTCAAAATCACTACGAGATTGCAGGAATGCTTCCACTATCCTTTCGTTCTCGTCTTGATCGATTGAGCAGGTGCTATACACAAGTACTCCTTGCGATCTCACAAAGCGAGCTGCCGCTTTGATAAGCAACAACTGCAACGCGATAAGCTCGCGCAGTCTCTCCTCCGTAATAGACCAACGCACATCGACCTTCCGTCCCACCGTCCCAGAACCTGAACAAGGCGCATCGAGAAGCACCGCATCAAAGAGCTCCTCTGGCGCAGCTCCTGTCTCGCCTACGTCTAGCACCTCCGCCGTTAGATTGTTTACAAGCAGGCGTTTGCAGAGGGCCTGAATCAAGGCAACTCTCTTTGGGAATTTATCGGTGGCAAGTACCCTGCCCCCGTGTGCCCCTATCGAGAGCGCCATGCTGCAGGCCTTACCTCCGGGTGCTGCACAGAGATCTCTCACACGGAGAGGAGACTCCGATACCACGATCTCTGCGACGACAGTTGAGCTAAGATCCTGAATAAAAAAAAGTCCATTTTTATAGCTTTCGAGCTCTGTAATTCGTAAGGCAGAAGGCACGCTAATCACTTGCAAAGAACTCGGAGACACGACAGCAGCCGTGGTCATTACCCCTTCAGAGGCGAGACGAGCTCGCAGCTCGTCCCGCGACACGACTGATGTATTGACTCGGCAGTACACTGGAATAACAGCCCCTACTGCGCCACAGAAATGCTCGATCATTTCAGCACCGTGCTGCTGCTGCCAGCGTTCAACCAACCACGTCGGGAAATTTCGGGTAGCGCTCACGACCTGCGTTCCAGTGGTGGAACCCGCCATAGGCTCAAGCTTCCTCAGTACCGCGTTCACAAGGCCAGCAAACGACCTGCAACGTCCCGTCTTAACGAGTTCAACGGCCTCGAACACAACGTCACGTTTCTTAACTCTTTCAAGAAAGAGGATCTGATACGCACTCAATCTGAGCACCAACTGCACATCAGTCGGAAGAGAGCGTAATCCCTTGGGCAGCAGGCCATCGAGCTGGTCTTCAAGAACTCCCGTCTGTTCGAGAGTTCCACGTACAATCTGCAAAAGAACCGGGTACTCCTCCGCCGTTAGCTCTTGTGACTGAGCAACTTGTTGTAATACGAGATGCGAATAGGCGCCTTCCTGCTCGATGCGCGCGAGCAATTCAAGGCACTTTCGCTTGACTCGCATGATCTGTACAGGCACCGCTCTTACTCCCCCGCAATAGGCCCCCGAAAAACCCTACGGTACCGCGGGCGTCCGGGGAAAGCAATTTACCGCTTAGTTGCGACGCGATATACTCACGCCAGAGATGTTGCAACTGACGCAGCAGGTCATACTTGCCCAGCACAATCCACCTACCTAAAGGCTTCTTCGTGAATAGCAACGACAACAAAGTGCAGTTCGAACAGCTCCTCCGAGAGAGTTTTGCAAGAGAATGCTTCGTCAAGGCGACGTTAAGCAAATCGGAAGCAGGGTGTCGCTGGAATCGCGTGGTAATCAACGCATTCCTCAACGCACGTAACATCCGTGAGGTCAGCTTTGAGTACTCGGATGGCAGACAGGTAGAGCGTAAGAACGTTCCGCTGGCTGGAGCGCAGGAGGCCATCTGCGCTCTTCTTACGCATCAGTTTCGATCCGCGTACGTAAAAACGCTGAGCGAGGAGCTATCTTTTGAGAAGACCGACAAAGGCTCCTTTCGGCTTAAGCGACGTCGCATAGCCGCTGGCGACCTATCGCTACCCCACCACAATAGACAGAAAAACTACCTAGTAGAAGCGAACAGCCCGTTTTTAATCGAGCTGGGAATTAGTTCTAAAGAAGGAATCGTCAGACGAGAGCGGTACGATAAATTTCGCCAGATCCAGAAATTTATCGAGATTATCGCGTCTCTCGTTCCGCTCCATGAAGTATCAAATGCCAAAGGTTTACGTGTCATTGATTTCGGATCAGGGAAGCACTACCTCACGTTCGCCCTGCACCATTTTCTCCTAAGTCATTCTCAGGGGCACACTACAGTAGGCGTCGAACAGCGTCAGGACCTCGTTACCACCGGAAGGGAAGTTGCAGCTCGACTACAATTCTCATCGATTGATTTTATAGCAAGCTCAATTGAGAGCGCGCCGGTGCAAGCTGCAGACCTCGTAGTAGCTCTCCATGCGTGCGACACAGCCACGGACGATGCGATTGCTAAGGCGATTGCTGTGAAGGCGCGTTACATATGTGTCGCACCATGCTGTCACAAGTATGTTCGGCAACGACTATCCCCACCTGCAGATCTGAAACCTATCCTTCGTCATGGAATTATCGCCGAACGTTTTGCTGATGGCCTCACCGATAGCCTAAGGGTCCTCATGCTTGAAAGCCTGGGATACGAAGCAAAACTTTTTGAGTTCATTTCGCCAGATCATACTGCAAAAAACACCATGATTACTGGAGTCCTCACGGGTCGCAAAAATACCGATAGCGCCAAACAGATTGAGGAATTGCGGCATAAGTTCCAGCTCAGTGATTTCTACCTAGACCGAAAAATCCAAACCGGCGTTATGTAGCCCCTTTGATGATGCTTTTTCTCTCTATACTCGCTATACTGTCGAGCTCATGACGCTCTCAACAGCTAGACAAGATTCAGTGTTATTTGAAGTAGCCTGGGAAGTGTGCAGCCAGATAGGCGGAATCTACACCGTCATCAAAACTAAGGCTGCCACGATGGTGGATCGCTGGGGTGAAAACTACTTCGTCGGAGGCCCGTATCACGAGCACACCAGCACTCTTGAATTTGAAGAGTGCACACCACCGCAACCTATCGGTGCGATCCTTGCAGAGCTCGAATCCAAGGGCATCAGGTGCCATTACGGCAAGTGGTTAGTGAATGGCCGGCCCTCGGTCATCTTGATCGACTATCAATCTCGCTACCCTCAGCTTGGTGAGTACAAGTACTATCTCTGGAAAGATAATGGCATATCGCTCGATGGCGCCGATGGTGAAGTAGATGCAGTCACAGCTTTCGGCTTCTGTGTAGCTGAGCTGTTTGAGGTTGCTACGCGGCATTTCAATCGGCACATCATCGGACACTTTCACGAGTGGATGGCGGGGGTCGCTCTGCCACGTATCAGACAAAGGCAGCTTCCAGTTGCCACGGTGTTTACGACGCATGCAACGATGTTGGGTCGCTACATAGCGTCGAACGATTCGAACTTCTACGGAAACCTCTCATCGTTTAACGCAGATGGAATGGCAAGGCACTACATGATCTGGCCAAAATATGCCATCGAACGTGCTGCGGCCCATTCGGCTCACGTCTTCTCTACCGTGAGCGAAGTAACAGCAAAGGAGGCTCAACACTTATTGGGACGTAAACCGGAATTCGTCCTGCCGAATGGGCTTAACCCACACCAGTTCACGGCTCTGCACGAGTTTCAGAATCTGCATGCCACATACAAGGAGCGCATCCATGAATTTGTTATGGGGCACTTCTTCCCAAGCTATTCCTTTGATCTTGACCGCACTCTCTACATCTTCACGAGTGGACGCTACGAGTATCGAAATAAAGGTATGGATCTCTTCATAGAGTCCCTCTATCG
Organism: Bdellovibrionota bacterium; assembly: GCA_044360225.1. Lineage (GTDB taxonomy): Bacteria > Bdellovibrionota_C > UBA2361 > UBA2361 > OMII01 > OMII01. Next base: position 6,338 of record JBIKKR010000012.1, read on the forward strand.
GCTCAATCAGAGATTAAAGTCATTCTCCAAACCACCCACCGTGGTGGCCTTTATCATTACACGAGCAGCAAACAAAAATCTTAATGTCACGGCTTTACAGAACCATCTCAAGTTCGAAGAGCTCAAGGCAACATGCAGAGAGATCGAGCGCGGTGTGGGACAACGTGTCTTGGCCGCAGTCGCGCGCGGTAAGCTTCCCTCGTACGAAGAGATCTTTCCTGATGAGATTCAACTCCGCCTCAAGCGTTCTATCCTCTCACGAAAGTTAGCCCAGTGGCCGCCTGTTGTAACCCACGATTTGTACGATGATGCTGGTGATCAGGTTCTCAATCACCTGCGACATAGAAATTTACTGAACGCACCCGACGATCCGGTCAAGGTAGTCTTTCACCCGGAATTCGTTTCAATGAACAGCTTGTTTAGCCTCGACTACGAGCAGTTTGTTCGAGGATGCCATATGGGTGTGTTTCCGTCGTACTATGAACCGTGGGGATACACCCCTCTTGAATGTCTCGCGTTAGGTCTTCCAACCGTTACAACGGACCTCAGTGGCTTTGGTGCATACGTTGCTCGGCATGTACCCGACGCCCTGCAAAATGGTGTACTAGTCCTCAACCGATCAAAGAACTCCGTTGAAGGGTGTATCGAGCAACTGACCTCGTTCCTGGTTAAGTTCTGTGAAATCAATCGGCGGGAACGAATCGCTCTGCGAAACAAAGCCGAGCGAATGACGGAGCGCTTTACCTGGGATATTATGGCAGCGCACTATCACCGAGCGCACGCGGAGGCGCAGTCGCTACTCGCTCCTCCAGCCGAGCACGAGGCCACTAGATTGACCTCACCAGGAGGAGACGCAGTGAACGAGGACACGATAGTTCAGGCTCTTGCCGGCAAATAGAGAGCACGAACGGAACTCGCGGAGCGGCCCAGCAAAACGCCATTTGAGTGCGTGGGTTTGTGGGCCTTGCTCTTACTCTCAAACCACCGCTACAGCTGGCCCTCGTACCGGGTATGTCGTAACTACCTAGAATACTTATACCTATTGAGCTTGTTTGACAGCTGCTGCCACGCGAGTGCCCGGGCAGTCACAGCCGTTTACCTTAAACTGGACAATCGCCTCAGCCTTTTGGCACCTAGCCATACCTGCCAAACTAAAGATACCGCCCCGTAGTGCCGACTCCTACCTCTGAGGGGAGGGAAAGCAGTGTCTCACTGCTTGTCCCAAGGAGTGTAGTTTACTGAAAGGATACTTGAAACATGGGAAGCTTTAAGGGGGATGCAAATTCAAGGCGCATTGATCGTGCGCTGCACCACGTAAGCAAGCCGTGGTTCCCGATGAATCCCGACGTGCTCAAACGTGTTCGTGATGGACTTGAACAAAAGACATATGAAAATAATTTTGACGCGCTACTAGAAGAGCTGAAAGGTGACTTTGCGCTGTTCACCTTTATAGTCAAGGAGCTATCACAGAAAGCTGTAGTGTCGGAACAAGCAAGTTCGATCATCGGCAACCCGATTAAATTGCTTCGTTGGGGGGGGACATCTGCTATCAGTGAAATTCTTGCTGAGCAGCAAAAACTTCCGAACATTCACTCGCTTCACTGGAGCGAGCCGTTTCAAGTTCAGCGATTACGTGAAACGGCCATAATAGCCTCCACTGCTTCCGTACTGAGCGAAAAGAGAAACCTCGATCCTGAACTCGGCTTTTCACGCGGGGTCATCCGTGAGATCGGTCTCAATCTGATCGCCTGGAACTATCCATCGGTTTACTCCAAAGTGCTCAATAATCTCGCGGCAGATCAAAATCTTGATGATGAACTCGCAAAGGAGTTAGGCTTCACCCCTGCCCTACTTGGCACTCGACTCTTCAGACCTGATTGGGCAACTAACCCAGAGCTTCAGAACACGGAGGATACGAGTTGGGCATCGTACGATGCGTTGTGCGAAATCGGCGAGGTTGTTGCTCGAGCAGAAAGTCCAGGCATCTATCCATCAGCTGAGCGTGACTGGCAAGAAGCTCAAAGCGTGCTCAAAGACACCTTGGGCGACGATGCTGTCGATGCCATCCGAGAGAAAACCGTCGAAAGCTCGAAGAACTACCAGAAATCACTTCCAGAGGTGTTCGGTAACATCTCATCCTTTGATCCTGCCCAGCAGATTCAGCGGCATAAGCGAGTATCGCGGGCACTTGACGAGAAGCTGCTCAAACATTGCTCTGAAGCCGTCCAGCACTCACTACGAGACTTGTATGCAGCGATGTCAGATGACTCTGTTAACAAAGAGCTCGTTGGCACACTGCTTAAAAAAGTGGTGCCTGATGCGGGATTTACCGGCGGGTGTGTCTTTGTCTTTGATCTCGCTTCTCGATCTCTCAAACCACGAACTCTCATCGGTAAGGTGCAGATGCGCCAAATAACTAATGCAGCTCTCCAGCCGGAAGACCCTGCTGTATCAGCACTATCAAACAGTCAACATGTGATTAAAAACGGTGCTGCGCCAGACAACTCCCAGTTTGCAGGGATCTACAGCGCCCTCGGCGGCCGTAAAAAAATCGGAGTGTTCTATTTAGAGCTTCCGCACAAAGCAGCAGCGCCGGTTTCAGAGAACACTCTCTGTGTATTCAATGTTCTGAAGAAGGCCCTTGCAGACGCACTGCTACTTGATTAGCAGCCAGCATGTTAGCGCGCTGCGATGTATCCACCGGGCTCTCCACCGTTGGAGTACACAATCTGATACAGTTGCACCATGCGCTCCCGGAACAACGCCTCACACCCCTGGAGGTAGTACTGCCACATCCTGCGGAAAGGCTCGCCGTACGTGGGTGCCAATTGAGCCCATGCGCTCTCAAAACGCTCATGCCACGCCTCAAGGGTCAGGGCATAATCATACGAAAAATTATGCAGGTCTTCGATGACCATACCAGCAACACTTGGCCGCGTCAGATGCCGAATGTTTGGCAGATACCCATTAGGGAATATCCGCTTCTGTAACCACAACACATACTGATCGAGGGTGACCGAAGATGACCACGAAAAGGTCTCCGCCGAAATGGCCTGGAGAGCAAACAGTCCCCCTTTACGCAAACATCGACGCACCATGTCAAAGAAGCCGGTCATATTCTTGCGACCAACTGCTTCTATCATTTCGATCGATACCACTCGGTCAAACTCTCCATGAAAGGTCCGGTAGTCCTGAAGAAGGATCTCAACATCCAGACCAGCGCACCGTTGTCGCGCCAGAGCGGCCTGCTCTTTCGAGACGGTCAAGCCTACAACCGCTACTCCATAGTTTGTCGCAGCATAGTGCGCAAAGTTACCCCAACCACAACCGATATCGAGCACTCGCATGCCCGGGCGCAGGTGCAGCTTACGGCACAGTAAGTCGATCTTGGCAACCTGTGCCTGTTCAAGCGTTTCGGCATTTCTCCAATACCCACAGGTATAGGTGATCGTCTCTTGATCAAGCATCGCAGAGAAGAGATCATTACCCAGATCGTAGTGACCTCGAGCGACCTCAAAGGCTCCCTGGTTGATCTGGGGATTTCGCAGCCTATCCCTCAGAAAAAAACCGACGAACCGGGGATCTAGCTTCGAGTATCTCACTTGAATAATTGAGCTCTGCGTGAATACGTGTCGCATCAACTCAGCCAGGTCGGGAACATTCCACTCTCCTCGCATGTAGGACTCGCCCAGTTCATATAATCCCCCGCGCTTTAAACTGGCGAGCACCCGTGAGGGAATTACAACCAAAGGCGTAGCGTCCCGTACAGATCTCCCTTCAGACTCACTTGCTACCGTGTTGAGAGCAACCGCTGCTTCCATATCACACTCTAACTATTTATCCTGACGACGTATTCGGCGCATCTGTGACAGGAGCCATAAACGCGCTTTGTGAATACTATTCTGTTGTGAACGAATAGTATAGGGACTCAAGGGAGCAGGCTTTACCACAGGAGTTACCCGCACCCGCAGAAAGAGCACTAGAGCCTGCAGATGAATTCGAGGCATGGTCAGCAGCAGCGCAAAAGGAAATCTTATCAACGTTTTAAGAAGGTTAGCGGAGGTAAGTGCGCTTGACGCTCCTTGTAGAGAGGAGGCAAAAACCTGCCTTCCACACTTAAAGAGGTCAACCTCGACGTGAAGACGCTTACCTTCGTTCACAACTGCGACTCGATAGTCACCCTTGGCATCGAAGAAGGGAGATACAAAAAAAGACTTTGAAAAGCGCCACTCTACAGGCAGTTGCTTAGGCGCGCACACCAGCGGATAGATGTGCGCCTCTCCAAAGGTGTTGTGAACCTGGGTGACACAGCCCACAAGAGCGCCTTCGGAATTAAAACAGATGAAGAAACTGACGGGGTTAAATATGTAGCCACACAACCGTGGCATAGTTACCAGCGTAATTCGGTGCGGCGACTCATCGACTCCCTGCTGGGTGAGCTCACGCTCAACTTTCCGCCGAAGCGAGCCATCGCCACGGAGGTAATCGGTTCCTCGTACTGAAAGAAATCGCTTTGAATCATAACCAAACAAAAAACTAGTATGATGCCCGCTCTCGAGCTCATCGACGTCCAGTTGCAGCGTGACCATCGGATACGAAAATGCGTGCTTCCGAGGCACCATGCGGCAGTGAAAAATAGAGGCGCGCACAAGAGACGATCGTATACTCAGAGCATGATCTGGCCTACCCGTCATAGTTCCACATCGAATAGCCGAGCCACTTCAAGCGCCGACCACACAGCGTCCTCATGAAATCCATATCGCATGTACGCTCCACAGAAAAAGGTATTCCTATTGCCGTTAAGCTTTCTGAGGGCTTTCTGACTATCGGGCGACCGCGGAGTGTAGATGGGATGCGTGTAGACCGTCTCATATAGAATAGTCGCGGGATCAACCTGATCATTGCCATTGAGAGTAACAAAGTAATCACGATGAGCTCTTAGACGCTGCAGCTTGTTCATGTAATAGGTTATAGCAACCGGACTCTTGAGCGTAGCGGCTGCTCGCCGATGGTAGTTCCAGGCCGCCCAGAGTCGGCGCTGTGGTCCAAGCACCCGCGCGTCAGTGTGAAGGACTGTGCGATTGGAGCTGTACGCCCATGATCCTAGCGCTGAGATCTCTGCATCACTGGGATCTTGGAGGAGCTTCAACGCGTCATCTGCATGAGTTGCGATAACGACCTTGTCGTAGCGCTCCGGCTCTTGACCTTCTGTCAGCAGTTCAACTCCTGACTCGGTACGGCGCACCCCACGTGCGGCAGCACAAGTGCGGACATGCCCGCTGAAGCGCTTGCGAAAAGCTCTCACATAACTCTGGCTACCACCAACTATGGTCTGCCACTGCGGGCGCTTACTGAGTTCAAGCATGCCGTGATTTCTAAAGAAGGTTAAAAACGACAGCGCTGGAAATTCAAGCGCATTTGAGTCCGGTGCTGACCAGATAGCGCCTATCAGTGGTGCTAGGTAGTTATTGAAAAAATAGTCGCTGGTGCCGAGCATGCGCAGATATTCCCCCAACGGAATCTCTGCCAACCTGCCCTCACGAAGGTCGGCCAACGCACGTTGATTAAACCGTCGTTGCTCAAACACCATCGCAAGAAACCTCGGATTCAAAAGATTAGCGGGTGCTTTGATAAACTCAGATACTGATGGCCCCATATACTGTAGCCCGGTCCTCTCACAGGAGAACCCAAAGCTCATATCTGAGTCTTGTCGCTCAATCCCGAGCTGATCGAGAAATCGATAGAAATTCGGGTAGTTTCGTGCATTACACACGATGAAACCCGTATCAACGGGTAATTCAGCTTGCAGCGGATCTTTCACCACTTGGGTATTTGTGTGTCCTCCGATGTATGGATTGCGCTCAACCAACGTCACTGTATGACTACGCGACAGGACATAGGCAGCCGTAATCCCGGCAACTCCGCCTCCGATAACGAGAATATTCACCTCCCCTCCTTTACCAACATCGATTGACTAGGCTCTCGTAGAGCGGCGCTGGCAACATACGGGCGATCTTGAGCACAATGTTAAAAGGAAACGGGAACGCAATTTCGCGTTTCCCCCGCGCTATCCCATCACAGATAATCTGAGCAGCCTTCGGGGAATCCACCAAAAAGGGCATCCTAAAATCGTTTTTATCTGTTAAAGGCGTCTTGACGAACCCAGGGTTCACAATCGAAATCGTAATACCTCTGCGGACAAGGTGGAAGCGAATACTCTCCAGAAAATGGATCATCGCTGACTTGCTCGCACCATACGCAGCCGCTCTGGGTAGCCCTCGATAACCAGCTAAACTTGCTACTGGCGCAATTGCACCTTTACCTCGTCGCAGCATCCCTGGCAAAACCGCCTCTATACAGTGGAGCATGCCACCAAAGTTAAGCTCCATAAGGTCAAGATACTCTCGGCTATTAAACTCTTCAGGGACCGTAAAGATATGCGTTCCGGCATTCGGGATAGCCAGGTCGATTGGACCCAGGCGCTCCTCTATGCCAGCAACGAGCCTCTTCATCTCGTCGAGGTCACGCACATCACCTGGAAAACAACTAACATCGCCACCTTGAGCAGTGATCGACTGCCGAATGGTCTCTAGGGTATCCGCACGGCGGGCAGTCATTGCTACTCGAGCTCCTCTCCGAGATAGCTCATACACGAGAGCTTCGCCTATTCCACTACTAGCGCCTGTCAACCAGACACAAGCATTTTGATACTTGAACCGTTTCACGATAGGAACCTTCGATTTACCTGCATCCTAGCGTTTACGTTAGCAGGTAAGCCCTCAAGATGAAATGGTATTTGACTGGAGCATCGCAATTCTCTTACAATTTTAGCAGCTACAATCCTAACCCGAACAAGTCGAAGCCAAGAGAGGGAACAGAACTAATAGATGGAGCATCATACGGCACTAAAAATCAGGCTCTCACACCGTTTCCATTAGCCGATACGACATTGCCCGTTCTTGCTATCGCCTGATCGGCGATGCCGTGCCTGGCTCTTACGGGTTTTGTTGCTCGCTAGCACCTTGAGGGCATAAACATTATGACCACCGCGCATCCAACACCCAGTAAGTCAATCCTCGTAGCATTCAGCGTATATGTGACCGTCTGTGCGCTTTCAGCACTGTGCGCCCCTGTTTCATGGCTTTGGGCTGCAGGTCTTGGAACGGCGGTTTCGCAGGAGCTAGCTCTCGTATTCAGTGTTCTTGGGGCATATTTGCTCTCGCTGGCCCTCGGAGCATTCATTGCTTCGCGCAATCCCTCGGCGCATAGGGGGGTTATTTGCTTACTACTTTCGTCGCAGGTATTCGACTTTCTAGTGACTGTACACGCTGTATACAATGGGTCACTGCCGCGTCTACCCGGCACCATATTTTTGGTGGCTACTGTTGTCTGGAGTACGCTTTTGGCTCTCTGCTGGAGAACGTGTGCCCCAAAAACTACTGAACAGCATTCCTCAGGTAGTTTTTCAGGCGTATGAGCGCTCGAGAGCGAATCTGTGATGCACGAGACTCAGTCACTCCTAAAATCTCGCCTATCTCTTTGAGGTTGAGTTCCTCATAGAAATACAGGCTGATGACAAGTCGCTCTTTCTCAGGGAGTCGGTCAAGAGAACGGGCTATTAATCCGACTTTTTCGTGTCCAAGCAGCTTGTGGAGCGGATCCTGTCCCTTGCTGGCCAACCAATCGTCTGCCTGGAAACGCTCCTCTCCATGACCGAAACCAAGCTCTTCAAAACTCAGCATTACGATGCTGCCAACCTCACCCAAAAGTTGCTGAAGCTCTTCCATGGAGACGCCGAGCTCTACTGCAACCTCCTCATCAGTTGCTGGCCGCCCAAGCCTTTGCTCGATGCGGTGGTAGGCCATTTCAATCTTGTGAGATTTAAAGCGTAATGACCGTGGTAACCAATCTTGGGATCGAAAGCTATCGAGAATGGCACCGCGAATTCGAAACTGCGCGTAGGTACTAAAGTTTGTCTCATGCTTGGGATCAAACTTTTCGAGCGCATCTACAAGGCCTATAATTCCGGAGTTAAGCATCTCTTGAAGGTCGATATCCTTCGGAAGTCTCCCCGAGAGACGATGCACAACCTTCTTGACAAGAGGCAAATAGCTCCGTATGAGATCCTCCTTCTCATAGGCATCTATCTGTCTATAGGCTTCCACCGCTGATCGTTTTGGCTTAACCACTGCGTGTCTCCTCGTAGCTCGCTACAGCCTTAATTATCATTCCAAAGGTGATACCGATCACAGCCGTAACCAGCAGGCAGTTGTACAAGATGCTCTCTGTGCTGGCCCCACTATTGACACCACCAACGCACACAACTCCACAAGCAACTAAAATCGTCACGGCACACAGCACCTTAAAGGGACGATACTTCAGGGCTACCCGAACCTTACCTCTGCCAGACTGTTTCTTCGACATAGTGCGGCACTTGTAACAACTGTTGGAAGAAGAACTGCATGCCTCCCTTAACTCGTTGTTCCGGACGGTTATCAACCAGACGACGGGCAACATCAGCTAGTCGCATCGCAGCCCGGCTCGATGGATACTCTAATGTTATAGGTCGTCTATCCATAACACTTTGTCGTACCATCGCATCACTTTGCACCCAGCCAAGCATGCGTGTCTCAACCCCTAAGAACTTCTGAACTGCATTTGCCAAACTGTTGAAGGCAGTTTGTGCTTCTCCCTCTGATGCCACATCATTGACCACTACCCAGAATGATTTCTCACCGTAGCCGGTGTGCAAAACCTTCATGAGCGCGTAACAATCGGTGAGCGATGTGGGCTCACCAGTAATCACACACACAACTTCTCCAGCCGCACTATTGAAATACATCACGTCCGAACCTATACCTGCCGGCGTATCAATGAGGAGATAATCATAATGATGCGCAATTCGCTCCACTTCCGTCATAAGTAGCAACTTATCGGCAGCGGTAAGCGATTGCACCTCTTCAATCCCACTAGCTGCAGGAATGATGACAATCCCGCCAGGCCCCTGTACAAGAATATCATCGAGTGAGCACACCCCTTTGAGTACATCGTGTAGAGTCCCGCGCGAAGAGACACCAAGCAGTACATCAACATTTGCGAGACCAAGGTCAGCATCAAGAACCAACACCGAATACCCTGCGGATGCCAGTGATATCGCGGTATTTACCACAGTATGCGTCTTGCCTACGCCCCCCTTGCCACTTGTGAAACTAATGACACGTGTGACGTCTCTTGATGACCTGTTGACTGTTCCTTGTTTCACGCGAATAACCTTTTAGAACCGACCCATCTTCTACACCCGAGGGTCCATGTTATGATTCACACTAACCGCACGAAGACTCACTTTTTACAACTGCTCATAACTACGTCACTACTTTGGCACCCCTAACTCCCCAATCCCTCCCCGATACTAAGCACACCCAGCGACTGCACCTTGGTATTTGGCGCAACTTCGTGATGAGACAAAACGGCGTATCCAGGTGCAAAGCGATCTACAAAATGAAATACCGCTGGGCGCAGATGGCCAGGCGCCAGTAGCACTGGGGTCTGTCCTAACTCTCCAAACTTCTCTGCCGCTCGCGCCAACTTATTGATAAGAATCTGCGCGTTTCCCGGCTCAAGGGCAAGGAATGACCCCTCATCGGTCTGCTGCAGCGCATCGTTCATCATCCGCTCTACGGATGGCGACAGGCTGACCAACGGGAGAACTCCGTCCGGCGTTACGAATTTGGAGGTGATCGCCCGAGCAAACTTCCTTCTCACAAACTCAGCGAGTCGCTCCGGACTCTTGATACTAGGAGCCCAATCCGCCAAAACTTCCAGGATAGAGCGCAAATCTCGTATGCTGACCTGTTCTCGCAGGAGGTGCGCCAAGACCTGCTGCACCGAACCAAGGCTCATGACGCTCGGTACTAATTCTTCAACAACTTTTGGTGCCACCTTCGCGAGATTATCGACGAGATGTTGCACCTCTTGGCGACCCAAAAGTTCATGCATGTGCGCTCTCACGAGCTCTGTAATGTGCGTAGTGATTACGGTTGATAGATCTACCACCGTATATCCAGACATCTGCGCTCTTTCCTTGTCAGATTCGACGATCCAGAGAGCATCGAGACCAAACGCAGGTTCCTTCGTAGGTTGTCCACTAACCGGTGAAGCAACATTACCCGGATCCATCGCAAGAAGATGGTAAGGTTTAAGAGTACCGGACCCGATCATGCCTCCCCGAAGCATGAATCGATACTCAGTGGACTTAATCCGCACGTTGTCGCGTATATGAATCGGCGGAACTATAAAGCCATAGTCGAGCGCAAACTGACGACGGATTGAACGGATGCGCTCCACTAAATCTCCGCCCTCTACGATCTGCACCAGCTCAAACCCCACCTCAAGCTCTAGCGTATCGATTGCGAGCAACCCCGTTACCTCCTCAGTACTGCCGGGCTTAGGTCCTTGAGCCTCTTGCTCCTTTTTACTTTCCTCCACCTTTGATTTCTTCTTGAGATCTTCCGCCGCGCGACGCCGCATCAATCCGAGCATTCCGGTCGCGCCTCCGAGCAGTAGGAATGGCAGGAATGGCAGACCGGGCAAGAACGCAAGTGCTGTAGAGACAGCTGCTGTCAACAACAACGGCCGTGCACTCTGACCGAGTTGACCGAGCACTTCACTACCGAGGTCGTCCCCTGATGCAGCCCGAGCTACGATCAAGCCAGACGCCGCTGAGATGATAATCGACGGGAGTTGTGCCACAAGCCCCTCGCCGATTGTCAAAATCGTATACGTCTGAGCTGCCGCCTTCCAATCCATCCCGTGCTGCACAATTCCGATCAACAAGCCCCCCACGACGTTGATTGCAACGAGAAATAAGGCCGCTACCGCATCCCCCGCTACGAACTTGGCAGCTCCATCCATTGCTCCGTAGAACTCAGCTTCTTGCGTCAACTCCTTTCTTCTCTGGCGCGCCTCCTTATCAGTGATTAATCCGATATTGAGGTCGGAATCTATCGCCATCTGCTTACCTGGCATAGCATCGAGAGTGAAACGCGCTGCTACTTCAGCTATACGCGAAGAACCCTTGGTGAGCACCTTCAGATTGACAAGATTGATACACACAAACATCACCACTCCGATGATGTAGTTACCACCAACCACAAACTGTCCAAATGCCTGAATAACGTGTCCCGCAGCATCCATGCCCGAATTTCCATTGAGCAAAATGAGTCTCGTGGACGCGACGTTCATGGACAAACGAAAGAGGGTCGTTACGAGCAGTATTGCGGGAAACGACGAGAACATGAGTGGGCGATCGATGTAGAGCGATGTAAAAAGAATGACGAGCGAAACGATGATATTGAGAGCTATGCATACATCGAGAATCGCGGTCGGTAGCGGAAAGATCAGAATAGCCAGAATTCCTACAAGCGCAACGGGAATGAGGAGACCTGGCACCGTACTATTTCCCAAACGAATTGTCCCTGTTGTAGCCGCCATTACCGTCTATCTCCTCTACTCCGCTTTTACTGTCGAGTAATCCTTGCTCCACCAGCGCCCCGTCGCAGCCGGTACACATACGCAAGCACTTCAGCCACAGCCCTGAAGAGCTCTCGCGGAATCTCGCTACCAATCTCCGTTGAAGCATATAAAGCGCGCGCTAGCGCCCTCCGCTCGACGATCGGAATGCCGTGCTCCTTAGCGATCTCTCGAATCCTCTGCGCCATAAAATCAGTTCCCTTTGCTACCACAACTGGTGCTGCGAACTTATTACGATCGTATTTAAGCGCAACCGCATAGTGAGTTGGGTTAGTCACGATAACGTCTGCCTTTGGTACGGTGCTCTTTAACTTATTCATGAGTCGCTGCTGTCCCTTGGCGATCATTTTTCGCCGCATCGATTCATCTCCCTCGACCGCCTTGCGCTCGTCTTTAACCTCATCCTTCGTCATCTTATTCTTGCGAAGCCATTGGTACTTACCCCACGCTATATCGAGCAGAGCGATCGCGAATAAAACGTAGATTATCTTCCAGAAGACGCTCTTCATCGCGGCACCGGCCGTCCCGAGCACATCGTAGAGTGACATGTGCACCAGTCGCGTTAGTTCCGGCGCGAACCCCTTGAGAGCCCAGTACCCGATGGGGAGTACGAGCGCCATCTTCAGAACGGCCTTCAGCAGGCTAATTAATCCATATACAGAGACGATCCGCTGCAGGCCCTTAATCGGGTTCACAAAATCCCATCGAAACTTGATCCACTTCTCTCGGCGGTTCCACTTGGTCTGAAGCAGCACGCTTATACTAGCGATCGCAGCGACACAGCCGGTAACGATGAGAACATCCGGTAGAATCAGCATTACGATTCGCAAGAAACCTTCAACGAGATCGTTTGCCTGCAGCTCCCTTCGCTCTGCAATCATACCAAACGACCGAACCATCATGTGCCGCATGTCGCGATACAAACGGTTCCATGCAAAGCTAATAGCCAGAAATCCCGTTACTAAGACAAACACATGCTCAAGGTCTGCAGAGTGAAATATCGCCCCTTCCTTGCGGATGTCCTGGAGCCGACGCTCGGTCGGCATCTCGGTACGTTGTTCTGGAAGAGAGTCCTTGGCCATTTCTCTACTTTGCTAAAGGAGCACGCGTGACTAGCAGCTGATCTGCAAATGGTATGCCGACAATTTTCCAAGTTAGATCAATAGTCTGCCTGGTATTGGGGTGTCAGGAAGCCGGTTGATATCTGGAAAGCTTGACACTATTGCTCTACTGCGTGGGCGAGTTTGACTACCTGAGCACGCGAGACAAAACGACAGGTATCTCTGTAATCTCTCGCTGCAACAACAACCCGACCTCGGGCAATGCTAGAACAGAGATGGCAAATCCTACGCCTATCGTTAACGGAAAACTGACAACGAAGATATTGAGCGTCGGTATCGCTTTAGAAATTATTCCCATGACGAAATTAGTGAGAAGCAACGCAACTATAACTGGTGCCGCGATAAGACATCCGACTTGAAACACCCGCGCGCTCTGGTCAATGAGCGCGCCAAGACCACTCGAAGAGAGATCAAAGGTACCAGGCTTAATTGCATTAGCCATACCGGATAACTCGGTTATGGCCACGTAGTGACCACCGATGAGCAGGAAGACCAATACTGCTAAATCACTGTAGATACGAGACAAGTCAGCCAGTGGCGCTTGGCTCGTGGGGTCGAAGAGCTGCGCGCCGTTTAACCCCATAGTTCCGCTAGCTATGTGCCCTGCAACTTGTGCTCCAGAGATGATAAGCAGCGGTACAAGGGCAACTACCGCTCCGAAACAAACTTCACAGATCACTTGTGCTACCATCGCGGCAGCATTGGGTGGCACCACCGCCAGAGAGGCCGGATTAAGAGAGATAAGGGCAAGGACGAGTGTTGCTGGGTATCTCAGAGCCATTCCCGTAATACCCCCTCCCAGACCTGGAACGAGCATGAAAAACGCCATGTAGCGCATCGATAGCAGCAGGAAGGTCCACGCGTAATCCAGACGAGCAATGATCTGCTCAGTTAGCTGATGAAGCTGTACGATATCCACGCAGATTACCCTCGCATTGAACCCAGGTGCATCTCACTGGGGTTCATCTCTCTACTGCATACCATCGGCACATACGCGATACTAAGCCTCGTCTAGTTAACACCGATCGTTCCGATCTGACTAATGACATGTACCGTAAACGCAGCCAGGCGATTGATCATAAAGTGTCCAAACACGAGCATGCCAACTATGGCAGCCCCTATTTTCGGGATAAATGCCAACGCCGGATCACTAATCTGTGTGGCTGCCTGAAAAATACTCACAAAAAGTCCCGCAACCAGACCGAACACCAAAATCGGTGCGCAGGTGTAGAGAGCCGTCTCGATACTAATCTGACCTAGGCGCAGAAAATCATCGATTACCATACCATCGCCTCCAATCCCTACACTTTATATGTTTTGACCAACGAACTAATGATGAGATGCCATCCATCAACAATAACAAAAAGCATCAACTTCAAGGGTAACGAAATCACAACCGGTGGGAGCGTTATCATACTCATCGAAGTGAGCACAGACGATACAACCATATCCAGAACCAGGAATGGCAAGGCGATCAGAAATCCGATCTGAAATGCAGTATTCAGCTCACTTAAAATAAACCCTGGTACTGCAACAAAAAACGGCACATCTGCGGGATCTTTCGGAAACTCTGACTTGGTGATCTGGAGGAAGAGTGCTAAGTCCTTTTCCCGCGCATGCTTGACCAGAAAATCCTTGAGAGGAGCAGATGCCCGCTTCAGAGCCTCGGTCTGATCCATCTGCCCTTCCATAAACGGTTTGACACCTTGATCGTAGCACTTCTGGAACACCGGGTTCATAATCGCGATTGTCAAGAAAAGTGCGAGTCCCGTAATTACCGTATTGGGTGGCAGAGTAGCGGTGCCGATCGCTGTCCGCGTCATGCCAAGAACCACAGCAATCCGGGTGAAACAGGTCATGCACAGCACCATAGCTGGCGCGAAGGTGAGCGCTGTAAGTAAAAGAAGGATCTTTAGGCTGCTTGCGACACCGCCACCAGAGGCGAGCTCGCTACCTCCCACAGAGATCGAGAGGTCAGGTAACATCGCTTGTTGCGCATACGCCTCGCGACCACATGCGAATGAAGCCGCACAGAGCACGAGCACTATCGACCCACTGCATATGCGCAGCGTCGCTGAATCCGATGCGAGCCTACGCATGCAACTCTCCTACCTCTGCGCATACCTCATCCAGGGATTCCGTGAAGAGCGGAGTCGTCATCGAATGCGTTGGGGTGACACTGACGGAATCAGATCCCTGAGCTATCAGGTATTCACGATTATCCACTGCTACGAGAAAAACAGACGCCTTTGACGACAACGCCATCCTTTCGCGTACCTCTATGCGACGTCGACGCGCCGGCCCTCCTCCAACGGAGAAGCGCCGCAGAAAGCGCACCGCTACCGCAAAAATCCCAAGACAAAAGCACAATCCACCGAGCATCGTTACGGTCGAGCTAAACATGCTCATTACCCCTCCAAACCCTCTATTCGGTCCTCTGGAGAGATGATATCTGTCAATCGCACGCCGAATTTATCGTTAACGATTACCGCCTCACCTCGAGCAACTTGCTTGCCATTGATAAAAATATCGAGTGGTTCGCCCGCCAACTTCTCTAACTCAACTACCGATCCTTGTCCGAGTCGCAGCAGATCCTGAATAGTCATACGAGTTCGCCCAACCTCGACCGTCACCTGGAGCGCGACATCGAGAATGAACTCAAGATTTCTGCCAAGCTGCTTCTTGGGCGGCTCTGTTGACGATATTGTACCAGTTCCTGACTCCGCTATTGCTGCTTGAGCAGCTGCAGCTACGTCAGATGCGGCCTGTGCCAGCCCTTCAAGGTTTTCCTCGATATCACTATCTGCCATGGTAGATATACTCCTCTTTGTTTCGCATATTAATTAGGTCATTCCGCGGAATTTCTCGAGAGATCTTAATCGCTCTATTCCCTCGCAAACTCCCAACAGAACCGTAGAACTTCGGAATACCTTCGATCAGAACCCGCGCCTCCTCCACCGGATTTGTCTCAAGGGTGATAATATCGCCCTTCTTCAGCGAGAGAAAATCGCGAGTCCGAATAGCCCCTCGAGCAAGTTGCACGCTCATTGAACAAGGGGTCTGCATCACATTACCTTGCATGCGTTTCAGGAGCATTCCATCAACTTCCAAGCGCGTACTTTGAATGCTGGTTGAAAGCTTTGACCGAAGCGGCTCAAGCGTCGAATACGGCATGCAGATAGTGAGCGTTGTACACTCCTGCTCCAATTCAATCTCGATGTTAACGACGATTACTACATCCGATGGCGGGGCTATAGTTATCGCAAAAGGGTTGACCTCTGCTCGTAGGTACTCGAAATTGATCGGATAGACCGGTGCCCATGCTTCGCGGAGCACATCGAGTGCGATCATCACCATCTTACCAATTAAGCGGCTCTCTATCGGCGTATATTCTCGTCCCTCGACCTTCACACGCCCCTGCCCCCGCCCTCCAAATAAGCCATCAATTACCCCAAAAACGAGCGGAGCTGACACTACTACCAATGACTGCCCACTGAGCGGCGACATCTTCACGACATGGAGCGATGACGGTAGTGGAAGCTTCTTCATGAAAGAGCCAAACTTTACCATCTCGAAGCCACCAACATTGGTAAAACATGTGCGCCCGAGAAAACGCGATAGGCCTGTGCGAAACTGTCGAGCAAAACGCTCATGAATAAGCTCAAGCGTTGGCATACGCCCACGGACTATTCGCTCTTGGCTCGCGATATCAAAACGCTTTACGTTCTGTGATGCCAATGCCTCGACCGAGCCTTCCTCGATGTCCCCCTCTGAGAGACCACGAAGAAGTGTATTAATCTCCTCTTGGCTTAAAACTTGATTCATAGTGGCCTTATTGAATCACAAACTGAGTAAAGTAAATCCGTCGTACATCCTGTCGTTTGAGTTGTTCGTTTATCAACTCCTTAATACTTTTCTTGAGCACGTCTTTGCCCGCCGCATCCTCAAGCTCAGTGGCAGTTTTCTGGGTCAACATCGTAATAATGCCATCACGAATGGGCACAATTCGACCATACAATCGGCGCGGCACATCTGGAGTTTCCATTTCTGCTTGAAGCTGTAGTCGAAGGTATTTCCCACCTGCAAGGTTAACGAGAAATGCGTCAAAAGGGACTATTGCTCCTAGTGCCTCCTCACCCTCAAGAAGAGCTAAAGTTTCATCCTCAACTGGCGCTTCTGCCGAATGACCTTCCTTGTCTGCTTCGATGACAACGGGCGCCGGTTCTGCGACCTCTTCAGGCTCTTGCGATGGAACGAGCAAGAAATATCCGACCGGTGCGCCGATACCAAGTACGGCAAGGGAGACTCCCGCTGCAATAACGAGCTTTTTACGGCCATTGGTCTTACCCTCAGTCACGTGCTCGATTGCTTTTGGGTTTTCTGACTCGCTGGACATACCGTCTTCTTAGTTCTACGAAAAATATACTACTGCCACTAGCTGCTGCGGAGACGCAAATCGCCTCTTCCACAGTTCACACTCCGCTCCCAACTGAAACGTCACTCGGCTCGCTGATTCGTCAACTACTCGCAGTTGCTCCATGGCCTGAGACATTACTTCCACCTCAGACTCACTTTCACACACCTGCACCGTTGCGATTGCTCCCTGGTGGGTCTTATCCACAAGAGCGCTCACCCAACCTTCCTGTGCGTCACTCGACGAACCATTTGACACGCCACTCCGAATGTCGTTTCGCCACACAGGAACGAAATCACTTGACGCACCTTTGACATCGGAAACACTAGAAGCAAGGGTAGTGCCAGACGTCTGCACAGGTTGCCTGGCTTTGCCAAACCCCTGTTCCGATTGGATTTGCTCATGTTGCGCTCCCAGCCGCGGCGTCAAAAGCAGGAAGAAACACACCAGAAGTGTCAAAAGATCTCCAAAGCTAATGAACCATGAGATCGACCCCAACTGGCTCCCACTGAGTTCTGACATGAACTTAGGACTCCCCATCGGATACCTCCAAAGATTCAAAAGACACTGTGACTGCACCAGAAGGGTGCGTGGAAGGAACGACTACTATCTTTATCGCTTGAGCCGGAACGTGGTCCTGCGAAGTACGCGCCCTCAGGGTCTTTGCCCGCAAACTTGCTGACGCAGCCACTGCCTGAGCATCGCCCGACAGAGGAGCAGAAATCGCGAATACTCCCCGAAGATCATGGCTCCTCAAAACCTGAGAAACTGCATTAATTCCACCTGATTCGTTTATCTCTGCTGAGTCCACGCCCTGAAAAAACTCCGAGTAACGAACAGACGCAAGCGGGATCCTTGTATCTGGCTGTGCTGTAGCAGGGCGATGCGGTAATGTTCCTTGGCACACAGAACCGACACAGAACACCAAAAGAATAAGGAGCACCGCAACATACTGGGTGTAGAAGGCTCGTAATATCCGTCTGTCCACTCCCACGTTACCGGACATCTCTTATCCCTGCATCGCGACACTTGCAAAGCTCTGCAACCTCTGCTCGAGCATGATCGGGTTTTCCAATCGCGAAATGCTCAAAAGCCCCTCAAGCGTAACGCTCTTACAGAGTTCTCGCTCCTGAGACAGAACGCGCAACTTGCCTGCTATGGGGAAGAAGAATAAGTTTGCGCCTACCGATCCGTACAGCGTCGCGACCAACGCCATCGCCATAGAGCTGGCCATCATCGTAGTATCTTGTAGAGACCCCAACATCTGAATGAGGCCCAGGAGCGTCCCGATAAGCCCCATCGCTGGTGCAAAGTTGCCCATCGTTTCCCAAACCTGCACTGAGCGCCACTCACGCTCGCGGGAGCTCTCCATCTCCTTTTGTAGTATCCGCTTCGTGTCCTCTATAGTTCTGCCATCAGCAACCAGCATCAATCCGAGTCGAAAGAATTCATCGGTCTCTCCCTGAGCCTCATCCTCGAGTGTGAGGACTCCGTACTCCTTCACCCGATGAGAAAGGTCCATAAGAAGCTCCATGCGTTCATGGGCAGTACTAGGGGCCACAGTCACAGCAGCCCGGAGAGCGATTAGCGCACACCGGAGATCGGTAATTGAGAATTGAATGAGCGTGCTAGCGATCGTCCCACCGAACACAATCAAAAGACCTTCGAGGTTGAAAAATCGCAGTGGCTGCTCACTGCTGAACAGACCACCGAGCAGCACTAGTACCGCCACGGACAACCCAACGATCAGCGAACCGCTCACGGCACGCCTTCCCACGCTTCCTGCACCGAGATTGCGCATGGTGTAACGTGAATCACTACGATCCTGCATTAGAGAACCTCTCAAACGGTATACGCTCACTCCTGCCGGGAATGCCAAACAGCTAACACGGTAGCTGCCTCAGTCTAGTGTAGGCTTCTCAATAGAGGCCTAACTACCTGAAACCACTGGAGGCCGCCGAGATACTGTGCAGCCTATTTGGCATCTGCCAGGGTCCTACTCTGTTGAGATGTCAATAACCTGACCGATGGTTGCAACTATAAACCGAAAAAGAGCAGTACTATCCCATGGTCGAGATATACCGTTAATGGGTTTATTTCCTCTGATAACGCATTTCAAGCGAGGTAAATTCCGTTCCCTCTGGCGATGTATCAGTCATGACAAAGGTATATGAGTTGGGTGATTCAATCTGAAACTTTGAGTGCACCTTCTTTACTCCACTCACCAGCGGGTCGTAGACCTCACTCTCCAAGACCAGGGTACTGGTGTCAGGGTAAAAGCGTCCAGAAGATGTGGTTAATGCCGTATTCAGCGAATCTACCCATACCGTTTTAAACCGGCGGGAACCATTGTCGTATCCCATGATTCCGATGCCACGGTATTCCTCCCCTGCTATGGTGCCGCTAAATTGCTCCTGAATAAAACGATTGCCGAGCACCCACGAGATCTGCGATCGACCCGTCGAAGACTGCCCAGCACCCTTGGGATCGCTCCAGAATGTAAGCTTCACATCCCACTCACCCACAAAGCTCTCCAGCAGTCGATGGGATGGCCCAGGCTTACTCAGAGCGGCCCACTCTCCAGGAGTCAGTCCGACTGCCGAGACCCCATCACGTTCACCTGCTCCGAGGCGTGAGGCACAGGCCACGAGCAAGAACGATACTACGATTAATCCACAGCGACCTAATCGTTCCACACTCGCTTTCATGCTGATTGCCTATCCCCCTTTTGCCACATAACTGGCACTCTCCCCTCTTCAGCTCTCTACGACACACGGCGCCCACCAAGCATCGTATAAGACCGCGCGGTCGTTTCGATGCTACAGGGCATCGCAATTCTCGTCCATTTTAAAGGGCCACAAATGCGCGGGAATAGCTGTTTTTATTGAGTTTTACAGCGCTGGCCCGCGCATTTGTATCCTGATCGAAACTTCCAGCAGTATCGAGTAAATAGCGGGAGAATTGCGATGCCCTGTCGATGCTAACACACTCACTCCTCAACGTCATACCTGAAAGGCGCGCCAGGGCTTCGCTGTTCTCTCCTTTTGCATGGGGCCAGACACTCACGTATGTGAGATTTTGGCTCGCTGACTGTAAATTCAACCAAACAGCTTGCCGAATACTCAAAGCTAAGGGAAAATTCTCGGAGATGCTTTTGCACCCACCTCGCACCATTCCAACTCTGCACAAACCGCCGCGACTCCAGAAGGGCGACTCGGTGCTTATTATCGCTCCGGCTAGTCCTCCTTCTTCTGAAGATATTGTGACAAAAGCATCTGCATACCTTTCAGATGCTGGCTTCCACGTAGTCATCGGCGCGAATGCCCGAGAGAGGAATGGATTCCTCGCAGGTCTCGATTCTCAACGGCTCGCAGATCTGACTGAAGCGTTCTCTTCGCCGTCTATTAAGGCAATTTTCTGTCTACGTGGAGGATACGGATCAGGAAGGATCATTAACGCACTACCTTTTCAAGAACTCGGCAAGCATCCGAAGATTTTTATCGGCTCAAGCGATCTGACCTCGATCCTGTGCGGCTGCGCTCTCGATGGACATATACACTCTTTCCATGGCCCAACCCTTGAGTCATTAATAAGCGACTCGTGTCAAAAATTTACAGCAACATCGATGATGCAGACGATTACAGGACACCCTGAATCGGTTGGTTCTATCCTCAGAGGCTATCAAGGCACTACTCCGATTGAATCACTCAGTCCGGGCATAACCACCGGTCGACTGGTAGGAGGCAATCTGTCGCTTCTCGCCTCGTTGATCGGCACACGTTTTTTCCCCTCGTTCGATGATTCAATCCTCTTCCTAGAGGATGTAGCTGAAGCGCCCTATCGCATCGACCGACTCCTCACACAGCTGCTCAATGTTGGGGCCCTGCAACGTGTCCGCGGATTCGCATTGGGGCTCTTTGAGAGATGCGAATATCGCCCTAGTGAAGCGCGCAACAGGCAAACACTTCGAGATGTATTAGTCGAACGACTTACGCCCCTGGGCAAGCCGATCGTTGTAGGCCTCCCGTTCGGCCACTCACCCTACAACGTAACACTACCGGTTGGAGCGCTGGCAACACTCGATGCAGACGCAGGAGACCTGGCCATCGATGAGATGCCCGTCGTGTAGCACGTGGGAGGTCGCGTCTCGCCCCCGACTAGTCGGAGATCCTACGACCAAAGGAATCATACTTACGGACCTCGGCACCCCGTGATTTGGGATCAACGATCTTCACTGAGAGGTGCCCCTCGGACTCTAACTTCACCACTCGCTCCTCTACTACTGCAGACAACGGTCGAGTTCCTTCATTTGGACGCTTATCGTTGAGGCCTCGAAGGCCGAGAGATATTTTCCCGTGCATAGCAGCGAGGCTTATTCGTACCGCATCCTTAACCGTTAACAGAAGAGTTACCGTGACCAACTTTTCTGTCTGAGCTGAGGCAGCTTTGGAAGGAGACCATTCCGTGGCTTTATTTGAGGCCAAAACCCTTACAGGGCCAGCCAATATGGAAGCCATCTCACGTCCGAACACTGAGGTAATCCAGACGACATCGACGTCCGTTCCGGGCTGTGCCCAACCATCCACATTATCAAGCAACGGTTTCTCAACCTCAATCGCAACTGCGCGATAGTCCCTTGGTAGTAGCGCTGTTAAGACGTGCACAGGCTGCCGATTGGTCAGCGCCGCTTTGAGAACAGGCTGTCCCTTAAAGAGAACACCGCGTGAGTACATCCCCTTTAGCTCATCAAAACTGCGAATCATGTCACCCGTTACTTGATCCTCGCTCTTGGATTCTGTGCGGAACATGTTCGGCTGAAGTGGCACGCCGACCTGTACTGTTTCGAGTGGAACGAGAATATCTGTCGTATACACCTGCACACGAGCAGGCGCAGGACGAACCGCTGCCTCACTAGGTGCACGCAGCACATGCATCGCAACGGCCAAAGCCACAACAAAGAACAGGACACCGGCCACGACTACGGCGACGACCGGTACCTGCCGTCCCGGACCTTTCCTGCGCTTGACGTTGTACGAGCCTTTAGCTGCTAGTGCCATACCTATCGATTCATAAGGCGCTACTTCCTACCTACCTATTAGTGTTATCGGCAAAACTCGCATAAGTGTTAAGTATATCTACTACGAGCATAGGAAATTGTTATTCCAACTCGTGGGGCAACAACGGAATTTGGCCTTAACTAGCTAATATACCTTGCGATCCATAAACGACGCCCAGTGACAGCGCAGCTGGCCGCAGCGGTGGAGATTCGCTACGCTCTCCTAATCAGAACTCTGGGAAATGCCTACCAACTGCCCCAATAGGTACAGCAGAGCAACCTCAACTCGGACGATGCGATCACCAAGCCCTACCTGCTGAAATCCCACACCGAATAAAGCCTCCAACTCTCGCTGAGACCAACCCCCCTCAGATCCAACTGCGACAATTGCGCTTGGTATTAAATGAACTGCAGAATTACTCAAAGGTGCCGCACCAGGATGCGCAACAACTCTTAGCTCATCTACCGCTCTTGGGAAGAGTGTTTCAAAGTTCCGGATGAAGGCACTAAAGTGCCTGTGTACAACAACAACCGGATATAATCCCTCCCAGGTTTGCTCAAGTGCCTTGGCGACCTCTTGGCGCAACTGAACCTCTTCCAGAAGATGCGCATCAAGATAACTCTTTTCTCCCGAATCAAGATGAACCAAGTGTAGCGATCGAACCCCTGACATTACTGCGGCCTGAATCACTTTCTTGGTGGTCTGTGGACGCGACAGCCCGACAACCAGATCAATCGGGCGCAGGCTCAACGATGGCTTAGTCCAAACCAGGTCTAGCACGATCCTTTCATCACAGCTCTCGCGGACCTTTCCTACGCCTTTCTCGCCACCGAATAGCGCAACGCGCACCTCACTGCCGACCTCACAAGAAGAGCTCTCACGCGCTGCTCGCGCACGATCCCCGAGCAGGGTAATACACCCGCCTTGCCATCCCTCCCCTGCATATACGATCAGTGAATTCATACCCAAACTTTGAGATCATACGCGAAATGCCCAGCTACTTCCACCGCAACTCAACTGTCTTGAAAGACCGCCCCCCTCCCGCCACGCATAACGGCGATGCCCCGAAAAATAGTGCTCTTGGCCTCAATACGCCGCACACAGGTCGATACTCGCTACAGGATACTCGCAGTCCGAAAAATCAAGAAACACCCCAAAAATTCCAGGGCTGCCTAACCAACTCGTCCGGGTTAGTTGGTTACAGAGGGCGCCAATTGGGGGCAATTTGACTTGAACCAGCTGCTCTTGATAAGCTGAGGGAATTGGTCCTTTCTTATAACCCGGGGTACAATGAGCACTCGGCGCAAGTCGTCCGTCAAGGTAAAGCCTCCTGAAGCACCGCAAGTCGATGTTGCCCCCCAGTCGACCAGAACAGCACGTTGCAAAATCTCAGCCGTCAAAGACTCAAACAAAGATTCTAGTAAGGCAACGATCAGAACACAACGAGAGCGATCACGAACACTAAGGCTTGAAGCAGTAGGCGCTCAGCCATTAACAGATCCGACACTTGAGGAGCTGCTGCACATCAAACCACCGTGTGTGAGAAAGGAAGAGGAGCTCGATAAAGAGCAGGTCGCTGCACAGAGAGTTGAAGAGGCAAAGGAGGCGCTGGGCAAGCTTGAGTGCGAAATCGTTTCCGCGCTGTTCCCTGCCTCTGGCATGCCTGCGACCGTAGAGGAGGTCGCACAAAGACTTGGCATGACAGTCAAAGAGGTTCGGGATGTAGCTGATAATGCTCTACGCGGCCTACGCGGCACAAAATCGTCTCGACCACGCCTTAGCACAGTGTGGAACTAAACCCTGCGCGAGTGATTTTAAAAAAAATCACTCGTAAGAGCAGGGCGAGAGCAATCTCGGCGGAGCCAAGTTGCGCCGTGAAAGACAAAAAACACTCGGGCCGCAGAAAGGGGCTATCTAGGTGTTGAAAAAGTAAGACTATGGATGTGTGGGTCGATTTTTTACCGAGCAAGAACGCAAATTACTGGAGAAAGAGCTACGGCTTGAGCGCTATGCGCGCTTCTTGAGATAGAATTAAGTGCATTGTGTTGCTCGACTCAGGCAAGTCACCAGAGAGCATTGGAGCAAAAAAACAAATCTCTCCAAGGCATCTTTGTAGTGGCTGATAACGCTAGGTACTACAGAAATCGAACAGTAAAAGCCTGTCTCGAGACGTCCAAGGTACAGGTCATATTTCTCCTCCCTT
>JBIKKR010000121.1:0-9261 GCA_044360225.1 Bdellovibrionota bacterium
GACCCCGCCGCGAATATCACCATAGAGTGAGCGCGCCAGCTCCATCTCGGGAGTTGCATTAAAGAGGCATCCCCTGACATTTCGAAACATCGCGGCGATTACATCGAGATATGCATACGACTCATCGTGCAGGCATGGAACAAGCACGCTTTTTTCAGGGTAGATCTGCGACCCCCAAAACGTGGTGCCAAAAAGATACGGCCCGAAAAATATGTGGTCAAACGTCATCCCCTGTTCAGCGATGTATCGATACAGGGCTGAGGAATTTACGCTCTCCTGCATCCACGTAATCTGGTCGAGGGGCGACACAATCTTACCTTCGTGAATCGCACACTGAACCGGCACCCACGCGTCTAGATTGCGTTCATCAACTGGAAATCGCACGAGTCGCATCCCAGCAACCACACGTTCTCCCGCCGGAAACTCGTTGCTCCAGGTGCGATTATCACGTGCGCACGTCGCCAGGAGTTCTACGTAATCACCCCGCTCATGAAGCTTGGCAGCGAGTGCGCCGAGAAGGGTTTCTGCGCCTCCAGCGATGCCTTCAAAAAATCGCGGTATGACAAAGCAAAAGCGTTTGCGATCCATAACTGCCACGTGCCTTTAACACCTACCACAGCTCGCATGTATCCACTCGATTCCACGATGAGCCTCTTCTATCCCCCAACACAGAGTGATAGAACCCGACAACCCCTTTTGTTTCCGAGGGGTTAGCAGAATCGACGCAATCCAGGTCACATACCGACTGATTCAGACCATATCATTAACAAGTGTTCAGCGCGAGTCAGCTGTCGCTACAGGCAAACTGAAGAACCAAGGAAGCTCTATGACAAAGGTACCACAACCGCTCCTGTTGACTGTAATGGAAGTGGCTAAGCTATTACGCATTCATCGGCCGAAAGTATACGACCTGATCAAGGCTGGCACGATCGAGGGTTTTAAGCTTGGCTCCGACTGGCGCGTGAAACGTGAATCGATCGAAAAGCTGATTGGCGAGATCCCAGAGGAATTCTTCTCAGGGTCAAAGAGCTCTCTCAAAAAGGTCGCAGCAAATTCTGCAGACCACGTTAAGCTTGCTTCGTAGTCTGGTCGCTTAGCGCCTCCGCCAACGCGGCAAACCCTGCGATGTCGATCTGCTCTGCCCGCACGTCGGGAGAGATGCCAGCACTCTGTAGAGCAGCAGCAACTTTTTCACGATTCCATCGACCACACGAAAGGAGACTATTGAGAACCTTCTTCCGGCGTTGAGAAAAAGCTCCTCGCACCACCACCTCAAAGTACGCTGGGTCCCGCACCGTTACCCGCGGCTCCTGTAAAAACGAGATCTTCATGACCCGAGACTGCACCGCGGTGGGGGGATGGAATGCATCTCCGGGCACAATCGGTCCTAAAGCCACATCAGCGTAAACCTGCACCGCCACAGAGAGACTTCCGTACTCCCTGCCTCCTGGTTTAGCGGCAACCCGCTCGGCGAACTCACGTTGTACCATAAGTACGGCGTGCCGAATCACATTCCTGTACTGTAAGAGTTGAAAGACGATCTCCGTTGAGAATACGTACGGAATGTTCCCGAAAACAAAGAGATCGTTTCCGATCAACGAGAAGTCAACGGTGCGGGCATCCTGCTGAACTATCGCCGCGCTGGGATACTTTTGACTAAGGTACGCACAGAACTTGGGCTCTATCTCGATGAGCGTCAGCCTCTCTGCACCCGCAAGATGTGTCGTCAACGCACCTGTGCCCGGCCCTATCTCAACGATGTGCGCGCCCTTTGGAGCATCGCCAAAAGTGACGATCGCTTCGGGGATCTCTGGACGAATCAGAAAATTCTGGCCACGCTCCTTCGACGGGCGCACATCGAGGTCTCGCAACGTGTCTTTAGCTCTTGGACCGTTTGGGGCTCTTGGACCGTTTGGGGCTCTTGGACCTTTCGGGCCTCTTGGGCCTTGTGAGGGTGTCGAAGTTTTCCCGGCCGAGCCCCGCCCTCGTCTATACCTATCCTTACTCACCGTCTATCCCATAGAAGGCACTCAGTTCCTCTACCGGCCAGCGCGAATGAATATCGAGCGTTGGGGGTTGATACCCACGTGCGAGGTAGCGCGCAGCAAGGTACGCGATCATCGCCCCATTATCAACACAGTGCCGAATCGGCGGAACGTATACCCGCGAACATTGCTCCTGAAGACGTCGCACGAGCTCCTTATTGGCGGAAACGCCCCCACACACTACAAGCGGTAGCCTCCGGGCAGTCACCTCTCGCGCGGTTCGATGCACGAGAGCATCGACGATTGCATCTTGAATCACCCAGCAGATCTCTCCTCGCGCTGATGGGTCAGTCTCAAGTACCTGCGCGCTCCGCTTTACTAACAACAACACTGCTGTCTTCAGCCCTGAGAAACTAAAGCTCGCGATCTCTCGTCCTATGCGTGGTAACGAAAACCGCGACGAGCCACCAGCTTCATCGGCCATTTTCGCAAGCACTGCGCCGCCTGGGTACGGAACATCCAAAAGGTTAGCTGATTTATCAAAGGCCTCCCCCGCTGCATCATCGAGAGTGCGGGCAACACATGAATACCGACCGAAGCCCTCAACGAGAACGATCTCTGTGTGACCTCCGGATACAACGAGGGCCAGATACGGCGGCTTGAGATTAGCAAAGTGCATCTCTGCGCTCATGATATGCCCCTCGATGTGATTGACCGGAAAGACCGGAGTGCCGTGCGCCGCCCGCACCCCCATCGCAAACGTCACCCCAATCAGGAGGCATCCTTTTAATCCAGGTCCACACGTAACGCCGATAGCATCGATATCAGAAAGCTTAATCCCTGTCTGGCAGAGCAGCTCGTCAAGCAGAATCGGCATATTGTGCATATGCTCGCGCGAGGCAAGCTCCGGAACAACCCCACCGTAGCGTTCATGGAGCGCAACCTGAGATGCGAGAACCTCACCGCACAGTCGCGGATTTCCACCCGAATCTTCGACCTCGACGATCGCTAATCCAGTCTCATCACAACTTGATTCAATTCCGAGAACGAGCATAAACTTTTTAAGAACACCGAACTAATCGACCAGAGCTACTCCACCGCCGGCACGGTCCGAAGGTATGCGACCACAGCATCGATCTGCTCCGGTGGAGCCTGCGCATAAAACTGCACAGGACAGAACTTACCATCAACCTCGCGTCCCGCAGGCGTCTTACCTGAGCGGAGGTACGCCGCCAACTCCAACTCGCTCCACGAGCCTATGCCAGCAGTCTTCGATGTAGTTATGTTCGGGGCAACTTTGTCTTGACCATCGAAGGACACCTCCCTGCCACCTGCCATGTATTCATCCGATGAGATCCATCCACCTGGCTTTGTGTGGCAACTACCACACCGAGCTACATGGTCGGCGAGATACTGCCCATATTCGGTCTTAAACTGCGAACCGAGCGCCGGGATGTAGCCTTTTACCTCTAGTCGAGACTGAAACAGCCCGGTCGTATTTCTCTCAAAGAAAGATGTGCGACGGGCTGAAACTTCCCGGTCAATCGGGGGCAACGTTCGGAGATACGCCGTGATAGCGGGGACATCTGTATCTGCGAGCCACTCAAAGCCCCTGTGAAACTGCGAACTAACCTCGGATCCATCCGGACGGACATTTCCACGAAGGACCCTCTTAACATCCGCTTCGGTGAACTCGCCTATCCCTGTTGTTGCGCGCGTGATATTCGGTCCGTGTACCTCACCGTACCGATCACTCATCAGCCGCCCACCTGACAGCGGGCTGGTGGGCAAACCATCCATGGAGTGGCAGAAACCACATGCCCCAAACCCAGCTACGAGTTGGCTACCTCGCTCTGCTGCACGCTCAAGGTCAACAGAAGGAGGGGGTGGCAAAATTGGGTCTGGCGTTGTGCAACCGAGCACGAGGACAAGGATGCACGATGCCAAGCAGATCAAGAATCCGGGATATTTCATCCCCAGAGCCTACAACGGCTGGGGTTCTGAAAAAAGCACTTGTTATGGCTTAAAAAGCTGCGTACCCTTGAGTTCGTCGTGCTACCAAAGCCACTAATAGTAATCTTTGCATGTATTTGGCAGACGGTCGCCTTTGCTCTTCCAGACGATCGGCTCAAAATCGGTATGGCGTTGCCCCTCAGTGGTGCACTTGAGGAATACGGAGATGCCAGCCGTAATGCAATCACACTGGCACAAGAAACCTATCCTGAATTGTCCAAGCTCATACACTTTATCTACGAAGATACTCGTGGGGATAACTCTGGAACGATCTCAGCCTTTAATAGGCTTCGAAGCGTTGATAATGCGCACCTGATTATGGTCTGGGGATTTGGTCCAGTTCAAGCTGTTGCTCCACTCGCCGAATCGCAGAAGGTGCCACTGATTGCTTTTTCGGCTGATCGGACTGTTAGCGTCGGCAAGAACTACATGATCCGTTTTAATTTCTACGCTGAGCAGGTTGGCGAAGCCATCTCTGACTACTTGCGGCAACGTGGTGGAAAACGATACGGAATCGTCAAATCCGAGCAGGCGTTCTTAAACGCGATCAGTGACGGCTTCGTTGCGAGCTTAGGAGCAGGCGAATCAGTTGAGCTGATTGATAACTATCAGACCAGCGATATGGACTTTATGCCTTCGATCCTTAAAGCTCGCAAGCGTGGATATGACGCTGTTGGTGTACTTTTATGGCCAGGTCAGATCAGTAAGTTCTATCAACAGCTAAAAGTTATCGGTGGCGGTCTAAAGACATTCGGGCCGCACCTGTTTGAGAGTAATTCTGAGATCCGCCAATCGGGAGATGCCATGGATGGCGCCGTGTTTGGCGTAATGACAGTTACCGATGACTTTCGCAGCCGATACACACAGAGATTCGGCACAGATAATCGGATTTCATTTGCCGCAAGTGCATATGATTTTGCTGTATTAACTGGCACGCTCTTTCCTAAGCCTGGAGAGCGATTGAGCTCTGAAGAGATTCTCAATCGCTTTCGCAGAGCGCCGCCGCTCAAGGGCGCAAACGGCGAGATCCGTTATGTTGATACACCCTCAGAAGGACCAAGCTATCGATTTAATGTTGAGGTCTTGCGCATTGATGCAGGTAGGATCGTTAAATAGTTTCCGTCCGCCAGGACGGCAACGGGGGATAAGATCCAGGTTTTCCCCCACGAAGCGGTTCGATGTTCATCAGCAACATGCCCTCTCAGTGTAAAAATCCGCAAAAACCTGGGCTTTTTCGCTTACAATACGAATCCGCAATAAAGATCTCTCTGCTTCATACGAACAATAGACTCATATCGGCTCAGAAATCGGTGTTTCCGGACAGGAACTAGGTAAAGTTATTACGAGCATTCAAATCGCCAAAGGCGCCTGTCACGATCTGTAACTTTTAGAAATAATTTCAAACAACACCGATAAAAATAAGCCCTAAAGAGGTGACTAAGGGCGCTGTGTATGGAAGACTTTGAGGAGGAAGTTTTATTGATTTAAGGGATTGTCATGAGCCTAACAGCAAGTTCAGCAGCAGCACTTTCCATGGGTTCCGTCGCTCACGGTCTGAGCAGCTTAGGAGAACAAGTATTAACCCTAAAAAATTTGCTAGGAAGCTTAAACAAAGAGTCTGTTGATCTGTCGCTAGGGGAGCATGGCGACGCGACAGTCAGGGCCCCTGGTAGTAAGGTAGAACATCCGGTTGCAGTTAATTTCCACAGTGGCGGTAAGTTTAGAGTAGCCTTTAATAGTCGTGGTGGTGCTACTGGCGATCTGAGTTATATGTCCCAAGAGTTAGCAGCTTTCGATCCGGACTCTTGGGAGCTTGCGGGAGTTATAAGTTTTGGCTTTCGAGACAGTAAGGTACCGGGATTTCAAACGAGCGTGTCCCCAGAGACGGCTCCGACATTTTATCGCAATGGTGAGACGGGAGGATTATATGGAGACACCTTATCGTCAATATTGAATGTTGCGGGTCAGTCATTCAACGGTAACATTCATGGGCCACTACTCAACATGCCAAAAGACGCTAACGCCTTAGCCACCCTCGTAAAAGAAGTTCTACCAGCAATAACGGCGCTAAACACGGCACTTCGCAACAGTCTAAACTCCTAGCCCATCCTCCACAACTCTCCCGGGGGATATCGCAAGGGCTGCACCTGCCTTTGGCAGTTGCAAGACTGTATCGCTACGCTTTTGCCCCAGAGCATGAGCCCTCCTACGCGAGGGTAACACTCGCCTGCCATGGAAGCCTCACGCTGCACCCATCGCAACTCTCCTGATTTAGTCACCGGAGGTCAGGGCCAGATCGAGGTCGTCTAGATTATTGCTGACTTTTTGCTCATCGAAGAATCGATTCAAACGCCTCCGCAACATGAGCCGAGATCGATGCAGCCTGGATTTTACTGCAGGAACAGTTAGGTCGAGAATACGCCCCACCTCCCGACTGGTAAGCCCATCAACATCGCGGAGAATGAACACTGGTCGATAGTCGTCCGGTAGCTTGCGAATTGCGCTCTCGAGCGCCTCCAGCATCTGATTACGAATGCTCTGGGCATCGACATAGGCACTCTCAGGACTCTTGAGCATAGCCGCAGAATTTGGCTGCTGCACAAGGTCTTCAAGG
This sequence comes from Bdellovibrionota bacterium, assembly GCA_044360225.1. Classification (GTDB taxonomy): domain Bacteria; phylum Bdellovibrionota_C; class UBA2361; order UBA2361; family OMII01; genus OMII01. The sequence goes on from JBIKKR010000121.1 coordinate 6,613, forward strand.
GGAACGCTGTGATCCTGGCGGCGCTTGCGCAACTTCATAAACGCTGCATTTACCGTTACTCTGTAAAGCCAACTTGAGAACGAGGATTTCCCCTCGAAACTCGCTATCTTACGGTGAACCGTCACGAAGACATCCTGTAGCACCTCTTCAGCATCTTCGGCATTTCTGGTGAGGCGCGAGGCCAGACTAAACACCTTGTTGCTGTAGCGCGAGAGTAGTTCCTCAAAACTGCTCTGATCACCAAACCGAAACTCCTGAATCAACTCCAGATCACTCTTCCTCTTCGTTACCATAGGCAAAACCTCACTTTACTGATGCCTTTACTGGCGCTCGGCTCACGACGACGCGCTTACCTACGTTATCCTCCGTCACCATTCCGTGGCCGGAAGCGCGAACGACGAACTACTACTACTGCTCTCCTATGCGAAAACCTTGCCAGCACCGGCACGGACGATGCAGATCGGCAAAAAAAGGATGCGCTAAATAAATTCAAAGACTTAGAGAAACGAGTCCCCTTACAGTGTCTAACTTGAGGTCAGGTGTGTCAGGATTTTGATAGGGGCCAGTCAATTATTGGGGCAGAGCTTACCTGTTGGAGAGGCAAAAACATCCCCCGTGAACGCTCAACCACAACGTGCTATACTCCTGGCTCGTGTACTAGAGGGATCCCATAGTTATGACATCAGAGAACGAAAAATCAAAAGAGAAGTCATTTCAGGTAGTCGACAAGCGCCGCTTTGACGCTGCGGGCCAGGAGCGTGGGGCTGAGCCTGAAACTCCTCAAGCTGAACCGAAGTCAGCAAGCTCGTCTGAGCCTCTCTCACAGGGAGCCCCAGATGTAGCAGCGTTTACCATGGCTGAAACCAAATCCAGCGAAGACGCGGAACCTGTTGCCTTCACATCATTTATTATGTCGTTAGCAACACAGGTGTTGGTACAGTTAGGGGAGATGCCACCCCCACAAGGGATGGAGATACCGATAGACCTCGAATCTGCGCGTCAGACTATCGACATCATGGCGATGCTCCAGCGCCGAACGAAGGGCAATCTTTCACCGGACGAGTCCCGTTTCATGGAGGAGGTGCTACACTCCCTGAGGGTGTCGTTCATCAATACAAAGAAAAAGTCTGCATAGCTTGGGCATGATACACCGCTTTACTCTTTTAGGCTCTGGAACCTCCACGGGAGTTCCCCTGCCCGGCTGCCAGTGCTCGGTGTGTACCTCAAGCAATCCCAAGAACTTCCGCAATCGCACCTCTGCGATTATCTCGCATGCGAGCGGGAAGGCGCTACTCATCGATGCAGGCCCAGACTTACGACACCAGTGTTTACAACACAAGGTCACGCGCGTTGATAGCGTTCTCTACACGCACGCGCACGCAGATCACATTTACGGCACCGACGATCTGCGCTCATTTAACTTCGTAATCAACGATCGTATTACATGTTTCGGAAGTGCTGAAACATTAGAGGGCCTGCGGCGCTCGTTCCCCTATATTATTGAGCCCAACCCAACGTACCCCGGGGGGCAGGTATCACAGATAGACCTACATGAGATCTCAAACCAAGGCTCGTTTTCGGTTTTTAATTCAACGATTCACGCTTTTCCACTCCCCCATGGCACCATAACAGTTACGGGATTCCGGCTCGGAAACCTGGGGTATGCGACCGATTGTAAAGGATTAACACCTCGCGCCGCCGAAGTCCTGCGCGAAGTTGATTACCTGTTCCTCGACGGACTACGATGGGAGCCTCACAACACACACAACTCAATCGGTGAGGCTATCGAGCTCAGTCAGCAACTGGGTGCCAAGCAGACCTATCTGGTGCACACAACACACACCGTGGAATATGAAGAAGTGTCAGCTCAGTTGCCGGCTGGAGTCGCATTAGGCTACGACGGTCTAACTGTTGATTTCAGCGACTGACGTTGACTGCTTCTGCGGTACCCGAGCATCAATAGCTGCGAGTAGATCTGCGATCCCGATCTTTTTCGCTGCTGAAACCGGCACTCCGTTTAATCGAGCACAAAGCGCCTGAGAGACCTCAGGCGTTACTTTGTCGATTTTATTGACCACAACAAGCTCTGGCGCTTGTGCCAGGCTCATCTGATCTATGATCGAGCGTACTGCTTGATACTTACCGACCGCGTCTGGATCAGCGGCATCAACCACGTGCACTAACAGCGCCGCATCATACAACTCCTCAAGGGTCGCTCGAAAAGCCGTCTCCAGCTCAACGGGAAGCTTACGTATAAATCCTACTGTATCGCTAATAACCACCGTCCTACCGCTGGAACCAAGCGCCTCGGTCGTTGAACGATTAGGGAGAAAGAGGCGGCGCTGACTGGGGTCAAGGGTAGCGAAGAGCTTGTTCTCTGCCAGTACCTGACTCCCGGTCAACAGGTTAAACAGAGTGGATTTGCCGACATTGGTGTAACCGACCACGGATACGAGTTGCATCTGATTCTCCCGACGCCGGCCCCGGCGAAAATCTCGCGACTCGCGAACTTTGCCAAGTCTGCGCTCAAGCTCTGAGATCCTGTCGCGGATCGTTCGACGACCGAGCTCGAGCTTTGTTTCTCCTGGGCCACGTCCACCGATCCCTCCAGAAAGTCGCGACAACCCCGCATCCTTCTCAACGAGCCGC
>JBIKKR010000013.1:0-30471 GCA_044360225.1 Bdellovibrionota bacterium
GGAATACGCTACTTTCACTGAGCTTGGTTTGATGTCCTTGTATGCGTGGAGCTGCGAGTACCCGCGAACCCTACGCCACAGCGAGAGACTCTTTGGCGAAATACCATGGTGCTATTTTGCGGTTCCCTCGTCGCGGCATCGACCGAATGTGACGTGATATCTTGGCCGGATCAAGGTCCAGTTGCTCACACAACCAGCCGAACGAGAACTGTGTCCTTCCGTCGCCTTCCGAGTCCCCGAAGAGCCATTCCTCCGCCTCTTGCACCTCGCGAGCATCGTTACCAACGTAGTCTAAAATCGCGCGCTCAAGGATCGCCAAGAGCAGTCGCCGCTCAGGTGTGCCGGTCATGTTCGGAGCTCCGAACACCTGGTAAAAGTCACGGTCAAAATCTCCAAGAAAACCACCATTAACCTCGTCCATGTCCTTCCTTATTACTAAAGACGCTTAGTAGCGTTGTCTACCTCGTGAGCTCGCACCTGACACGTCTGTGCGCGAATTACTATTCGCCTTGCCACGTGTCGGGCGGCTCGTTACAGTAAGACGACTACGACAGCTCTATAATTCAGGTCATGGCGCAAAATTATCAGCTTTCCTCCGTTTTTTTTACTGCGCTTGCTCTTAGTGTGTTGGCACATCCAGTTCGGGCAGAGGTCGCTTGTGTCGCTGAGGTTTCGTATCGGTGGATTAAAGAGCAATCGACGGCAACAGATGCGGGTGCTCCGGCTCAGGCGTCTTCGAGAGGTGCCTCTGGGGGTTCATCAAGTGTCGGTGCCGCCTCCACCTCGTCAGCCACGGCACCTTCGGGCAGCACCAGCCCGCACGATGGTGCTCAGGGTGAGCAGAGGGTCAGGTTTGCCCAGGTAGAGCGTAGGGGGCAGGACGAACGCGCAGTAAAGGCGGGACTACAGATAGAGGTCAATCGGCAAAAGGCGCGCGCTCACGAACGCTGCAAGCGGGACCATGAGAGTTTTGGCGATTGCGTGTCGACCAAGATGTCGACGCAGGTCGCAACGTTGAATTCATTGAGTTTTTCAGCGCGTAGCAAGGTTGAAGAGGCGCTGATAGAGGAGTGCAGAGTTCAGCAGGGTAGGTGTAGCTCTGTTGATTCGGAGGAGCCGACCTGTCGCGACCTTGTTGCTGGGGCTGTGGCAGCACCAGCAACGGCACCCACAGGGGCGCCTGGTGGGGCTTCAGAGGCAGCAAAAGCCGAAGGTGGAGATACCAAGGGTGCCGCCAAAGAGCCCGCCAAAACGACCGAGCCAGCTGCAGATAAAGCGAAGTCAGCCAAGAAGAAGCCGTAGTGATTGCACGGGGTAGGCTATAAGCGCTTGATTTAAGGATGCTTAATGGTTACCCTAGTGGTAGTCAATGCGGTGTTTCAAAGTTGAGACGCGTTTGACACTCAGTAAAACGTTAGTAGGAGGAATTGTTTTTTGAAGCCCTTTGGTTCTAAGCCCCCCTTTCGAGGCGGAATGCGCGGCAAGCGCCCGCCAGTTCAGCCCGACACTCACCGAATCAACGAATTCATACAGGCTAAGGAGGTACGAGTAATATCTCCAACCGGCGAGCAGCTCGGCGTTTTGTCGATACGCGATGCGCTAGCCAAGGCGCAAGAGTTTGAGCTCGACCTCGTAGAGGTGTCTGCGCAAGCTAAGCCTCCGGTATGCAAAATCCTTGACTACGGAAAATTCAAGTACAAGGAGCAGAAGAAGGAGGCCGAGGCCCGTAAGAACCGCTCCGAAACTACGATTAAAGAGTTGCGTTTACGATACCGCACTGACACAGGCGATCTCGACATTAAACTGCGACAAGCTCGTGAGTTTCTCGGAGAGGGCGACAAGGTTAAGTTCGTCATGCGCTTTAAGGGACGCGAGGCGATGTACATCGATCTCGGCAAGGAGAAGCTCAAGCAGATAAAGGAAGCCCTCGCTGATGTGGGAGTGGTAGATGAGGAGCAGGTGATGGGTGGTCGACAGATTCATATGACCTTGGCTCCAGCAAAAGGCAGTGTAGTTGCCAAGAGCGCATAGGGCGGCTCGGTCGAAGTGGTGCATGGTGCTAAGATGACAACGTCCGACACTACGCCAGTCGCCACGCCTTTTAGAGGGCATACGTGTAGAGAGCTCTATAAAGCTATATTCGAGGCTGATGCACCTGAGCAGATGGTACGGCAGCTGCCCGTGCAGAGTTTGTTTATGGTGATGAAGCAGGCTGGGCTGTCGTCCTGCTGTGACCTAATAGCTATGGCGTCGCTTGAGCAGTGCCGTTTGCTCACAGATCTCGACCTCTGGCAGGGAGATACGCTACATGAGGAGGCTTTGTGGGAGTGGCTTGCTCTCACGGATGAAGGTGATTCGCTGGAAGTTCTCCAAAAGCTTCTCAAGTGTATTGATCTCAAGCTCGTGGCGATACTCATAAGTAAGTATGTGGAGACGCGTATTTTTGAGGAGCCAACCGACCAGCCACCTGGGCCAGGCTTTCATACTCCGGATAAGGGTTCAACGTGGATCGGCATCACTGCAGAGAACGCGGACCATCATTTTCTGTTGGCACGACTGCTGGCGATGATCTTTGAAACGAATGCGGAGCTGTTCTATCAGCTGTTGGCGACTCCCTCAGTAGCAACGGTCTCGATGCTTGAGGAGGAGTCATTCCAGGAGCGTACGAAGCGACTTGCCGCAGAGGGTGTGCCAGAGCCAGAAATTGCAGCGGGAGTTCACGCACCGTACTCATTTGCAGAGGCCCTAGGTGATCTACATGAGCGCAAGGCTCATAAGATTATAGAAGATGTGAGGCCAGTTGAACCCCTGCTCTATGAAGCACGCTCATCAAAGCTGTTTGCAGAGCTTCTGCGCCGTATAGAGGATCACGAAGCGGTGGAGATGGAGTTTACGTATCTCTTAAACGCCGCAGTGGTTCGCTTTGGGATCGATTTTTCTGATCAAGAACGAGTGCTTGAGATCTGTGAGAGGATTAAAGGCGCTGTCAACCTGGCGCTGGAGAAGCTGGTCAAAGACAGCGATCGCACCGTTCACGATGTGTATCATGTGCTTGGTCTTGGAAAACTCTATCGACTGGGTCTCACTGATATCCTTTCGCTACGGACGCAGGCGCGAACGATAAGTCTTGAAGCAGCTGAGGCGCTCCGCGGTGGTGATCCAGTTCTCTTTTCGATAGTTGCGTGCGCGCGCGAGGCGTTTCCATGCGCGCCTGAGTGTATTGATGATGCTGGAAATGTGGTTGCAACGGCCGCTGGTCTTGCAACTGGCACACGAGCGATAGAGAGTCTTCAGGTAATGGCCGTTATTCGGGCGGCGCTGGGGCGAGCCGTGGCGGGCTAAGAATTAGGTTGCCGATTGATACTACAGAGTATCGAAAGCACTATCGATGCACGGATGCGAAACAAAGCAATGTACGGCAACAACGCTGTCAGTGTTATGGGCAAGGACTACTGGAAATCGTTATAAGTTTGTAGCCTGTGCTGCTGGTGGCATCCCCTCATGTAGGTGACAGTCGGTTTGAGCTAAGATAGAGCGATTATGACGGCGGGGTGTTAGCTCTGGCGATTATAAGGGCTCTTCGCTTCGCATCGTTATCCAGAAAATCCCAGGCCTGTGGATTAATAGCTTCCAAGTCAGCTCTAACCTGAGCAATATGACTTGCTATCGGATCTTGTGTAATAAGCTGTTCAATCCGGCCACACTGCTCGCTTAAATATTTGGCAGCGTCCTGTCTGACTTGTGCGGTTGAATTTCTACCAACTTTATCCTGAAGAAAGGCGGTTGAATTTCTACCAACTTTATCCTGAAGAGAGGAAGCGAGCCCAATAGTATCATTCAAGGTTATATAGGCTTGTATCAACGGGTCTTGAATATCTGCTCCGGGAAGCTGCAAATAAAGTGTAAGGGCGGCGGTAAAGTTTGACGAGTTGACGCCTGAAGCCGCGCCAGAAACTTCTTCACTACTCAAGTTGGGGAAAAATTTGGCGAGAATTACACTGTACATCAAAACAAAAACAGGCTGGAAGCTAACGCCAAGCAATCGCAATCGGTACATACAGTGATAGATTATTAAATAAGATCTTCGCAACAATATTGATGACCTCATTAGCCAAAGCCAATACTGTTGCGACTCTGTTTCGAGGAAAAATCGACAAGAAGTCGTTTCGATAGGTTCGCGAGCAGATCAGCGTAGTAACAGCATATACTAAAAAGCCGCTGCTCTCCCAAAAGACAGAACTCCAAACCTCAATCCGTAAAGCAAACACTTTAAAGAGCAGAAATGTTGTAGCATAGATCAGCGAGCATAGAAGCATCAGACCCAATACATCCCACCGAATTCCTAGCGCCGGCACGCTTTTTTTTGAGAGGCCCTTGAGCGATATGGTAAGCGCTCCAAGTATCACAACTGCTCCACCAAAGATTTGTTGGAATGAGAGCGTCTCTCCTAAAAAGACCCATGCCAAGATGAAGGAGAAGACAGGAATGATCTGCAGGATCGGGATAACTGTTGACGCATCGCTGATACGCAGCGCCTTTAAGAGCGGAGTTAGCGCGCAGAGATACAGCGCGCCGTTTAGCGCCAATAAGAGCGACTGGTGCAATTCCAGATCAAACGCCTCGTGTTGAAGATAGAAAGAGATCGGTAGAGTTACCACACCCACGGACGCGGCGAAGATCACGATAGCGCCGACTCGAGCGCCAGGCATATACCTACTAACCAGATATTTGTTGAAGTGATTCGATGCCGCCCAAATCGCCGGCGCTATAAGTGAGAGTAGGAAGGTATTCATGAATACCGTGAAAGCGTATCACTAATGAATTATGCGATCCAACTCTAGCTGCGAATGGTCCCTTGGGTCTGACGCAATGCCAGATAGTAGCCTTCCTTGCTGTTCTCGATAACGCTCTCAAGCGAGGAATAGGGGACATAGGTATAACCTGCCTGGAGAAACACAAAAGTAGTCAGAATCCGCGACAGACGCCAATTACCTTCCTGAAAGGGGTGGATTTCCAGGAAGGTAACGATGAAGACAACAACGATCAACAGCGGATGAATACGGCGCAGCAAATCGCGGTGGGTCTGTTTGATATGGTTCTCAGTGATCGGGGTGTCGGAGCGCCTTGAGCCTTTCGGGCGCGAGCTTTCCCAAGGCGCGCCAAGCACCCTTGAACTCGTCGAGTTCCGACAGCAGAGCTAGCAATTCCTGAGCGATACGAATGATATCCGTTTTGATGATACCGGATTGCATACCGGAATAGACCGAATGAGCTAGGCGTAAGGAAGTGGAAGGTACCCGCTGCGACGGTTAGGAGTTTGGTGGGCACATTCTAAGGGAGAGACTTTCAACCTAGAATCACAGAATACCAGTGTAGGTCAGGACATTAGGATCGTTCGCTCTGAATTAATACGCGCGGTCTGTCAGAGAAACGCTCGATGAGGCTAACCGAGCAGCGCGCGGCCCCTGCGTGGAATTCTACCATGTACCAGCGGGGCTGCCAAAGGGACGGCTCTAGTTGCTTGATATAACAAGAGATTATTAGTTCCGAAGCAAGCTAGATTTGTCTTGACATGTCAAGATATGTCATGACATCATTTACCTATGGATACCACTGAAAAATTCAGCACTAAAATGAACAAAGAGGTGCTAGCGCGCCTTCGGGACTACGCGCAAAGCTCTGACAGGTCGATCGCCCAGATCGTCTCGGAGGCCGTTGCTGAGTACATCGAGCGGATAGAGGTTCGCCCAGCATTCCGAAGTGCAGTAGATGAGATTATCGGCGAACACGAAGAGCTGCTCAAACAGCTCGCTATATGAGGCAGCTTGCTATATGAGGGAGACCTTCTATCCAAGTCTCGATGAGACACTCTATCTTCATGAGCTTCTCATTCGGCGTTTTGGGGGCAAGGCAGGTGTGCTTGATAAGGGCCTACTCGAAAGTGCTCTAGCACGACCGCGCTCTGGCCACTACCGGTCAATTTCTGAACAGGCGGCTGCACTGATGCAAAGCTTAGCTATGAATCACCCTTTTGTTGACGGCAATAAGAGAGTTGCATTCGCTCTTACGGCGGTATTTCTCAGAATGAATGGATTAAAGCTACGTGTTGAAGCCTCTGAAGGTGTGCGTTTTATAGAGATCAGATTGATAACAGAGCGGGCAAATCTTGCAGCCATTACCGATTGGTTGGAGGCGCATATCAAATAATCTTTCACCTTGTCACCAAAAAAAAGTGGAGAGTTCTTAGTGGCTGTTTTTAACTGGGTCCTGTCGGAACCTGCCAAAGCATAGACTCTTCATCGAAGACCATGGAAGATCCATGGACTATGACAATTCAATAGAAAGAACAGCCCTTCCGCGTCTTTTTATTGAAAAATAGCAGGTAGTCTGCTAAATTTCTAGTATGAAGATCAAGAGACGGCTTAACCTACTGAAACTACTAGAGCATAAGTCCTGCTTTCTCTTTGGGCCGCGACAAACTGGCAAAACGTCTTTAATGAAAGAGATGCTGCCAAAAGCGCCCTACATCAATCTGCTCGAAATGGACACATACGCCGACCTGAGCGCAAAACCACAGCTTTTACGAGAGCGAGCCGAGAACTCAGATGGTCTAATCGTGATTGATGAGGTCCAACGAATCCCGCAATTATTAAATGAAGTACACAACCTGATAGAGTCCAAGGGAATCAGGTTTCTGTTAACCGGCTCAAGTGCTCGAGCGTTACGGAAACGGGGAGTTAACCTCTTGGGCGGAAGGGCTCGCTCTTATCACCTCCATCCCTTTTCTTGGTGTGAATTAAGAGACCAATTTGATCTTAACGAGGCGCTCTCTACTGGATTAATACCTGGCATTTATTTCTCACGCGATAAAGCGGCCGATCTGCGAGCCTACGTCGGAGACTACCTGCGAGAAGAGATCGCAGCAGAGGGAGCAGTTAGAAACATACCGGCCTTCAGTCGCTTCCTTCATGTAGCCGGACACTGCCACGGGCAGATCGTGAACTACGAAAAGGTAGCTAACGACAGCAGAACGCCATCATCTACAGTCCGAGCATATTTCCAAATAATTCGCGATACTCTGATCGGCTACAATCTTGAAGCATGGAGAAGGGGATCAAAGCGCAAGGAATCGACGTCGAGTAAATTCTATTTCTTTGACAACGGGGTTGCGCAGCATTTGCAAAATCGCCGACAACTAGCGTCGGGGACTCCCGAATACGGAGTAGCTTTTGAAGCCTATATCTTCCACGAGATAAGAACTTTTGTTGATTACGAAGCGCCAAATGCAATGATTAATTTTTGGCGGACGACAACGAATATCGAAGTTGATTTCGTTCTTGACAACCGAATTGCGGTTGAAGTGAAAGCGAGCAGCCTGGTAGCCACGTCGGATTTGAAAGGACTTAAAGCAATTAAAGAAGAGAGTAAAGAACTATCTCGCTTTGTCGTGGTCAGCCTTGAACCCGTTCGGAGAGTTGTTGACGGAATAGAGATCCTCCCGTTCACCGAATTTCTTGAAGAGCTTTGGTCTGGTACCCTGATCTAATAGCCTGGATGCGACATGTCCAGACCCGCAACCGTCTCTTTCTAGGTTGAAAAGTTATGTCAGGAGAGAGACGTGAGTCAGTCGTGATCCTGATCCCAAATTATTGATAGGTGAGTTAAGCACCGAGTTGCCCACAGCCGGCGCGTGCTTAGCGAGGGTAATAGTCAGTCGCCGAACATGGGCAGCTGACATGCGGATCCATATACGAATCTAGGATAGTACCTGTGCAGGGTTTGGATTGATTGCACGCATTCCGCGATAAGATAAGAGGTTGATATCTTAGTGTATTTATAGATCTGCAAGTGAGTTGCGGAATATAATCGTATTATGCAACAATAGGTAGTGCTACGGCTACTCATGTGTAACCACACACTCCTATGTACACGAGAATACTCAAGCTCCCGAACCTCCTTGCGATGAAGAGCTTCTTTCTCTTCGGTCCACGCGCCACGGGGAAAACCACGCTCATTCGAAGCCAGTTAGGAGACGCCCCTGTTTTTGATTTACTTGATCGCACGACGTTTCGACGCCTGCTCGCGGAGCCGGCGTTGATCGGACAAGTTCCCTCGGATGTTCCGATAGTGATCGATGAGATTCAGAAGCTGCCGATGTTACTTGACCAGGTACATAAGCTCATAGAGGAGCGAGGTCGAACATTTCTCCTCACAGGAAGTAGCGCGAGAAAGCTCAGGCGTGGAGCGGCTAATTTATTAGGAGGACGAGCGTGGACCGCGGAGTTGCTGCCGTTGTGCTCTGCGGAGATTCCTGACTTCGACCTGTCGCGATACCTCACTCGGGGTGGACTTCCGGTCGCCTATCAAAGTGAACATTGGGTTGAAGAGTTGGAGGCGTATGTTGGTAGCTATCTACAAGATGAGATCATGGCTGAGTCGCTGACGCGCAATGTTGAAGCGTTCTCGGAGTTTTTGGCTATAGCAGCGCGGTCGAATGGCGAGGAAGTAAATCTGCAGAATTTCGCCAGTGACTGTGGAGTAAGCCAGAACACGATTAAAAACTACTTTGAGATTTTGACTGACACGTTGATCGGATTTTCACTTCCCGCGTACACGAAAAGCACGCGGCGCAAGGCGATTACGCGGCAGAAATATTTTCTCTTCGATATCGGTGTTCGCAACATCCTGTGTGATGTTCACGCTGTTTCGCTCAAGACTGACTCCTTCGGTAGAACCTTCGAGCACTTTGTGCTCATGGAGACGCGAGCGTATCGGGCATATCACAGGAAGAAGTTTCAGATGCAGTACTGGCGGTCAACGTCGCAGTTTGAGGTTGATCTTGTTATTGACGGGCAAGTGGCTATCGAGATCAAAGCCACAGATCATGTCATGGACAAACATCTCAAAGGGCTGCGGGCGTTGAAGGAGGAGGGGCAGTTCCCATCATATATTGTTGTCTCATGCGATCCTGAAGTTAGGCGGACTAACGATGGTATCACGATCTATCCTTGGAGGGAGTTTCTTAACGCGCTGTGGAGCGGGCGTATTGTATGAGACCATGAGGGCCTCGAGATGTTATGTTTCTCGAGCACGCGAAAAAATGCCATAAGCAAGAGCGGGTAGGTATGTGGATGGAGTGAGGTAGATAGCCCCTTTCTGCGGCCCGAGTGTTTTTTGTCTTTTACGGCGCAAGTTGGCTCCGCCAAGATTGCGCTCGCCCTGCTATTGCGAGTGATTTTGTTCAAAAATCACTCGCGCAGGGTTTATGAGCTCGCCCCCCTGTTCTTGGAGCTCCCGAAAGTACTCAAACATCTTGGCTTTTAGAGCACTCTTACTCACTCGTTTCATACGGTAATCCTGGATCTTGATTATGAGGAGATGCCTGTGTGCTTTTGAGCACCTGCGCCTTAACTGATCTTTTTAGGATTACTGGAGTTATAACTCTAGTCCATAATTTTTCTGTGAACCTGGTAAAGACGCCGTCTATCCAGTAGCCTCAGTGAGGAGTCCATGTAGATCTAGACGCGATATTCTCAACCTGCACGTGGCTCTGCCAAGATGCCGCCTTTGGCAGGGGCTGGTTGAGCGCTCTCCACCGCCCTCTTGGCCCCGCAGGAGGGGCAGCTCACCTGAGAAGATGCGGCGGAGAAGATGCGGCGGAGGCTCGCGCTACCTGTGGGTCGCTCGCAGGAGCCTGTCCATAATCGCTGCGCCCAGCCCAATCGGTTCACAGCTGTCGACCAGTATAAGTTCCACTCCTGAAGCATCGAGCTCGCGCAACGCAGCAAATAGTTTTGCCGCTACTTCTTCGAGCGCTCCGCGCTCGCTGAGTGTAAGCACAACCTGTGGATTTGCCGGAAGAGCGGTATCTTTTGAAAAGACTATAGCTCCAACTTTGAGACCTCTGCAGAGCTGAGGGTCTAGTCCGGTTAAAAGGCGGACAGGAGTGTGCGGGGCGTAGTGCTTCGCAAGTAGCCCCGGAGAGAGCAGGGGAGCTGTCTCACTCTCGGCCCCGCCAAGCGCTCTGCGTACTGGACAGCCAAGAATGCGCTCAAGCTCATCAGCCGTTACAGCACCCGGTCGCAGAATCGTAGGTTCATCAATGACGAGAGATAGCACAGTCGATTCGATACCGATCGCGCATGACCCGCCATCAAGAATGCACGCAACAGAGGCTCCCAAACCATCGCGGACGTGTTGGGCGGTGGTAGGGCTTATGTAGTTAGATGGGTTGGCGCTCGGAGCAGCGATTGGTCGGCCACACTCGGTGATGAGTCGGAGCGCTACCGGATGTCTTGGAATGCGCAGCGCCACGGTTGGGCTGCCCGCAGAAACGGCAGCGCAGAGCATATTTGATTTGGGAACCACAACAGATAGCGGCCCCGGGAACAGGCATCGCAGGTCCTCAAGTCGTGATCGTAAACGGTTCGGATTAGCAGCCTTCGCAGTATCAGTATAGAGGAGCAGATCCTCAAAGGTAGCCACGTGAACGATGAGTGGATTGTTCGAAGGGCGACCTTTAGCTGCGAAAATAGCGCGCACAGCCGTTTCATTTGTTGCGTCTGCCCCGAGTCCGTATACGGTTTCAGTTGGAAAGGCGACTAGCTGGCCTTCGCGCAGAAGCGTAGCAGCGTGCTTGAATTGGTCTGATGAGGGAAATAGTGCACTCATACTGTAGGTGTAGCAGTTATCCATCATCTGCTTGTTTAAACACCAGCACAGCCTTAGTCCACCCTTCAGTCCCCTTGGCGCTGGCAGCTAGTCCTTCAAACTGTTGCGGCACATTGTGCCCGACGAAGGAGCCTTCAAGGAAGAGTTGCAGACGTGTGCGCTTTGGGGATGCTTCTAGTACTGTAATAGGCACAGAGACAGGTTTGACCTTGTTCATCCACGAGTAACTGCCGTGTAGGAGGTACGAACTGCCAGATGTGTGCTCCAAGCGCGAGCTGCGAAATGTATGTGGCCGCGGAGCCACGCGAGCGATAATCCCTTGAACAAATAACGCCTGCATGAGCTGCTCTGGCGGTAGGCTAACAGAGGCTAGATTAAGCGTAAGTTCGAGAGTTGAATCGGTAATTCGCGCGGGATTCAGCTCAAATCGGCCGCGAAAATCTTCAAATGAGCCATTCATGCGTAAGCTTGGGTTCGGCGACTCGACACCAAAGGTAATCTGAGAAGAGCTCCTAGCAAGTTCTTGGCGCACTGGAGTAGCAACGAGTATGCGTGGATACACCCAGGTTAGCACGGCAGTAAGCGCAAGAATCCAAGATTGCTTTATGAAACGGAGCAGCGTTAGCGTCCACATAGACCTTCAACCAGGCTCTCTTCACTCTCAGAGGGATTGAGCAGAGTGATGTGGCCAATCTTCCGCCCAGCTCGCTCTGCTTTGCCATAGAGATGGACGTGGGCGTTGGCGAGTTTATTCACCTCTGTAAGATCGGGAATGGTTCCGATGATGTTATACATCACGGCGCGAGATACCGGCTCAGTTGAACCGAGAGGGGCCCCGGTCACGGCTCGGATGTGATTGCTGAACTGGCTGGTCTCAATGCCTTCAATCGTAGCGTGGCCAGAGTTGTGTACACGAGGTGCCATCTCATTGGCTAAGATCTCTCCACGAACTTCAAAGAGTTCGATGGCTAACGTGCCGACGTAGCTGAGCGATTCAAGTACCTTGGTGATCGCCGAATACGCTAGGGTCCGCACGGATGAGGCGACATCGGGAGCAGGGATCTCACTGCGGTGTAGTATTCCGTTGATGTGCACGTTGTAGCTTACGGGGTAGAGCGCGATGTGGCCCTGCTGGTCGCGTGAGGCGATAACTGAGAGCTCTCGTGAGAACGGCACGAAGCCTTCCACGAGGAGTGGCGCGCCCTTGAGCGCTTTCCACGCGACCGGCACATCGTTTGGAGCTGTAAGCCGATACTGCCCCTTGCCGTCGTAGCCGAGGCGCCGAGTCTTGGCTATGCACGGATAGCCGAGAGCCGCGCAGGCATCGTGCAGCTCTCTTTCGCTTGAAGCTGCCTGAAATCGTGGTGTGCCGATGCCTAGCTTTTGCAGAAATTCCTTTTCGGTGAGTCGATCTTGTGAAACCTCCAAGGCTTTGGAGGAAGGAAAGACCGGCTTAAGTCCCTCAAGAAAACGCGCCGATTCACACGGCACGTTTTCAAACTCATAGGTGATGACATCGCACGTGTTCGCAAAGCTTCGGAGTGCGGATCGATCATGAAAGTCGGCTTCGGTCACAGGTCCGAGCCCGGCAGTAGCTGAACTGGCGGACGTATCATAGAATGCACACGTGTGGCCGAGTTCGGCACCCGCTTGAGCGAGCATTCTACCTAGTTGTCCAGAGCCCAGGATGCCGATCCGCATGGGAAGATCTCTTTACGAAGGCTTGGGTCGAGGAGGAAAGGGTGCCTTCAACACCTCCTCTGTTTGTTGTGCGCGGTAACTTTGCAACGCTTGCGAGATAGTTGGGGTACTAACTCCGAGTATGCTCGCTGCTAATAGAGCTGCGTTAGTCGCACCAGCTTTGCCGATAGCCACCGTAGCAACCGGTATTCCCGCTGGCATCTGCACTATTGAGAGTAGTGAGTCCATGCCGTGGAGCGCCTTTGACTCAACGGGCACTCCGATCACTGGCAGGTGTGTCATCGAGGCCATCATTCCCGGAAGGTGTGCAGCTCCGCCAGCGCCCGCGACAATGACCTTGAGTCCACGCGTGGCCGCTTCTCCTGCGTACGAAACCAGGAGGTGTGGCGTGCGGTGCGCCGAGACGACTTTAGCCTCAAACGGAATGCCAAGCGCGGTGAGCGTTGTGGCTGTGGACTCCAGGGTCTCCCAATCTGAAGAGGAGCCCATCACCACGCCAACGAGAGGAGTCTGAGTAGCTGACATGGCTAAGAGGGTACCTTTGAAGAACAAGCGGCGTCAACCGCCTAGGGCCTCAACAGCTCAAAAGAAGGCTGTCTGGAGCACTCATTAAGCGCTCCCAATAGGTTGTCGCAGGTCTCAGGCGAGTGGTCATCGTTTACCAAGTGGCTTAGCCACAGGGTATCGAAGTTTTCAACGCACTCTTTGTCAAAGATCATCGGCTCTGGCGGCATATCGTTTGCACCATCCTGAGATTCGGGAGTTACTAGCGATGAAAATGTCCCACGCTTTGCTGCAAGCGCTCCATCTGGGGAAGCCCGACACGGCTCTAGGCGCGAAGTGACCTGAAAGCATATGGTGCGCTGAACGTTTGAGAGAGAGAAGCAGTCATGAAGCTTAGCTGCACAGGTCGCTTGCTCAGCT
Organism: Bdellovibrionota bacterium; assembly: GCA_044360225.1. Classification (GTDB taxonomy): domain Bacteria; phylum Bdellovibrionota_C; class UBA2361; order UBA2361; family OMII01; genus OMII01. The sequence continues at coordinate 13,297 of JBIKKR010000013.1, forward strand.
GCCGACGGTGTCACGGCAGCAACAAGCAGAGCCCACGTAAAAAGTGGCAGGTATCTGCAGAATTCTGAGTGAGCAATCGATTTCATAACGGATAACCCCGACCAGCACCGGCATTGTCACACCCTTCCAACGGGTTGGATACTACCATCTAACGCGTTGCTATTCCAAACCGCTGCAACGAGTATAGAGCAAGCACCGCAAATGCCAGTTAAGGTGCTGGATATTCACATAATTCAGTTAATACACCGAGAAACGAAGGCGGGGATATGAAGGCTATCTTAGTACCGCCTGCCCCATGGCGCGGAGTGTGATCAATTAGCTGTAGGCCCACAGAAGTGAGCTTGGCGAGTTCGGCGTTGATATCCGTGACCCGGTAACACACGTGATGCAGACCAGGACCGCGCTTTGCGATGAACTTCGCCAGGGTTGATGTGGTATTCAGTGGTGCTAACAGCTCTAGCTTGGAACCCCCCGTATTGAGGAACGCAAGTTCGACTCCCTGTTCAGCCAGGCTCTCTCGCAGCGTGACCGTGGTACCAGCTGTCGACTCGTACAGGGCTATCGCAGCTTTAAGGTCGGTAACCGCGATGCCAATATGGTCGACCTCCCAGGGTGCTCGGTGTAGCTTGTCGGTGGGCTCCATGCTCACATTCTAACTCACAGCTAGTCAATCTGGTACTGAGCGGTGACTGTAACGCGCAGGTCGAGCGGTCGAGCATCGACGCTTGGAGCCGGGGATGTCATATCGGACATTGCGGCGGCTTCGAACGTTCTCTTGGCAACTGCAATTGGAAACTCTCGGTCGGTTGTGTCTCCCTCACGCACGAGTCGTAGCTTGCCAAGAGTAACCCCAGCGCCTCTAGCCAGGATCTGGGCTTTGCTAGCGGCGTTTTTCATGGCGATCTCAAGACACGCCTCGCGAGCCTTTTTGAGGGTCTCGGGTGCAGCAAAAGTTGTCAGGCCTGACACCTCTTCTGATCCCAGCTGCGAGCTGATTGCGATAATATCCCCGAGCCGTGCGATCTCGGAGGTCTCAAAGCGCGTTGCCACACGCGCGCGATATCCCTCACAATGACGCCTACCTTGATCGTATGAGCACTCTTGGTCGACCGAGTACTCGGCTGTTTCCGAGGTGAAATCTTGGAGCATCAGTCCTTTGACACGCGCTTTGAGCGCTTCGTGTGCAGTAATAGTTCGCTCGGAGGCATCTTTCGTGCCCTTCGCAACAATTGTTGACGCGATCACCACACTCCCGCGGTCCTGCACAACCTTGGTGAGGCACTCCCCCGACACCACGATACCTTCGGAATCTCGCACTTGGGTGCTCAGCGGCTGGGCTTCAAGTCGCTGCGTACAAACCCAGCACAGAAGAGCTACGAAGGTAGGTATTGCGAGTGTTGCGTGGGCGAGGGGTCTTGATGGTTTCATACGTCGAGCTGCAATTGAGACTAGCAGCTCTCTGAGCCTCGCGCAAAACCTACTTTCGCATCGAGTGCTTGAAGCCGCGATTGACCATCTCCTCGGTTCGTTCCGAGCGACGATTCGCCTCTTCAGCCAGGTTGAGGGCTCGGTCTGCGGTGCGTCTGACTTCCATCACATCGGTGCGAATCGTCGCTACCTCAGAACGTGTTGCGCAACCAGTTGCAGAAAGAACTAGGATTGCCAGGGTGGGGAACGCGATCTTTGTGGGGTTGATCTTCATACAGTACCTCTGATTAAGGAGCAGGTTTATCTAAGCCTGTTTGATCGACAATCGTGGCCAAACGGCTCATTCGAGGGGCTACGCTAGCACGCTGGGAGACGACTCGCGCTAACGGAGATCAGGTGTTATCCTAGACGCGCTATGGAATACACGGTTTTCTCCTTTAAAAACGACTATTCGGAGGGGGCGCACCCGGCTGTGCTTGAGGCGCTCTGTCGTAATTCGCAAGTCCAAGAGGTCGGGTACGGGGAGGATCGGCCTTCCGGGAGGGCTGCAGAGTCTATCCTGAGGGCGTGTGGGATCGCGCGTGGAGAGGTGCACTTTGTTGCTGGTGGCACGTTGGCGAATTTGGTTGTGGCAGCAGCGCTGTTGAAGCCGTACGAGTCGATCATCGCAGCAGAGAGTGGGCATATATGCTTGCACGAGGCCGGAGCGATTGAGGCGACTGGCCACAAGGTCCACTATGTTCCCCACCGAGATGGTAGAATCGCAGCCGAGCAGGTTCGAAGTATCGTCTCTGCGCACGACAACGAGCATATGGTTCGTCCGCGGCTTGTGTATATCTCGCAATCCACTGAACTGGGTACGATATATTCGCGAGCAGAGTTAGAGGAGCTTGCAGCGGCGTGTCGTGAGTGTAACCTGCTGCTCTATATCGATGGTGCACGTCTTTCTGCTGCCTTGGTAAGTGAGCGAAATGATGTAGGCTTGGAGCAACTCGCCAATCTTGCCGATGTATTCTATGTAGGGGGAACAAAGAACGGTGCGCTGTTTGGCGAGGCGATCGTGCTACGGGATCCGCCCCCGCATCTTGAGTTTCGCCGCCATCTCAAGCAGCGCGGTGCGTTGCTCGCCAAGGGCCGGGCAGTGGGCGCGCAGTTTGAAGCGCTTATGACAGAGGATCTCTACCTGACGTTAGCACGAGATGCGCACTCGATGGCTGTGCGCCTAGCAGCTGGCATACGGCAAGCTGGGTATCACTTTGTACTGGAAAGAGATGAAGGAATTGCCGAGATCGTGCTGTTGCTCCTGTTAATGTGGAAATTTCGATATTGATGATGTTCATCCGGAGGGTCTCTTGATACTGCTAATAAATGATTTCTCATAACCGCTGCTGTTACGGTTAATTGAGTATCGGGAGAAATCTCAAAATGCATCTCTCCCTGCGCTACATACTCACTCGGATCCGCCATATCAGAGAGGGTCTTCTCGTCTAACTCCACAATCCCGTCGACCCTAAAATGAGACATAATGATTCCAGCGGCTATAATTATGTCTCGAGCATATAATGATTGGGCTACTACTACTTGATAGTTTACCTCTATACTACCCGACTGGTAAGGTAAACGAATTGATTTGTTAGCTCCCTGACGAGAGATCATTCCTCCCGGGTCTGGAGGTAAGAGGCCCCGAAGCTCACTTATCAGTCGTCGCAGTTCATCTAAATTTGCAGGAGCATATTCTGGATCTAGGAGGTGGTTCATCAATTGAGACGCACGTACTGGGGCGGCTAGTGCGTTCAGAATGGTCGGAGGCGGCTCAAGGCATAACACTGGTGTAGTAGGGTCGTGTTGATTATGTAGGTCTGCCCTGGTTTTTACTATTCTGAAATCGCCCGTGCCGTCGCTTTGTCTCAAAACGAATAGCTGTCCGTCTCTTGCTGGATCTCTTGTCATACAGTGGCCCTATGTTTTAAATCCACGAAAGGTTCTAACAAACATGTTTATGACGCTAATCCAAGGAAGTGTGCTTTACTAATTCAAGTCTCCCGCTCAAAACCAAAATATGCTTGCTCCTGTAAGTCGGGGGGCTAGGTTGTGCAGAAAGATATTTCTGCACTTGTTCAAATCACCTTTAAATTACAATAAAAAAAGCCCCCCGCTTGCGCGAGGGGCTTCCCTGACGTTTTACGGTCTAGGTGTAGGGGCAATTACATCATGCCGCCCATTCCACCCATTCCGCCCATTCCGCCCATTCCGCCGGCTGGAGCTGCTGACTCCTCCTTTGGCTTGTCGGCGATGAGAGCCTCGGTGGTCAGCATCAAACCAGCAACCGATGCTGCGTTCTGCAGAGCAGTGCGCACTACCTTAGTTGGGTCGATGATTCCAGCCTTGACCATATCCTCGTACTCATCAGTTGCAGCGTTGTAACCGTAGTTACCCTTGTTGCTGCGAACCTTCTCGATTACCACTGCTGGCTCTGCGCCGGCGTTGGTAGCGATCTGACGGAGCGGAGCCTCAAGAGCCTGACGAACGATCTTAACACCGAACATCTGCGCTTCATCAGCAAGCTTTATTGCATCGAGCTTCTCGATCGTGCGGATAAGAGCTACTCCACCACCAGGAACGATACCTTCCTCTACAGCGGCACGAGTTGCGTGGAGGGCATCCTCTACGCGAGCCTTCTTCTCCTTCATCTCAACCTCAGTAGCAGCTCCAACATGGATAACCGCTACACCGCCTACGAGCTTAGCAAGACGCTCTTGGAGCTTCTCACGATCGTAGTCAGAGGTCGTGTTCTCGATCTGCGAACGAATCTGAGCAACACGAGCCTTGATGTCAGCATCAGAGCCCTTACCATCGATGATGGTGGTGTTATCCTTGTCGATAACGATGCGCTTAGCCTTACCAAGATCCTGAAGCGTGATGTTCTCAAGCTTCAAGCCGAGATCCTCGGTGATGCACTTACCGCCGGTGAGAACTGCGATATCCTCAAGCATCGCCTTACGACGATCGCCGAAGCCCGGAGCCTTCACTGCGCACACATTGAGTGTGCCGCGGATCTTGTTCACCACAAGAGTAGCAAGAGCCTCGCCCTCAACCTCTTCAGCGATGATGAGGAGCGGCTTACCGGCCTTAGCTACCTGCTCAAGCACTGGAAGGAGATCCTTCATGCTCGATATCTTCTTCTCGTGAATGAGGACGAGAACGTTATCGAGCTCAGCCTCCATTCTCTCTGCATTGGTTACGAAGTATGGAGAGAGGTATCCACGGTCGAACTGCATTCCCTCTACAACTTCAAGGGTAGTATCGAGACCTTTAGCCTCTTCGACGGTGATAACACCCTCTTTACCCACCTTCTCCATTGCTGCAGCGATGATGTTACCGATCTCACTGTCAGAGTTAGCCGAGATGGTTCCAACTTGTGCTATCTCGTCTTTGCCCTTTGTAGCGCGGCTCATGGCCTTGAGGGTCTCAACAGCAGTCTTCACAGCTGCGTCGATACCACGCTTGAGCGACATCGGATCGTGGCCAGCAGCAACGAGCTTCAAGCCCTCACGGTAAATAGCATCAGCGAGAACCGTAGCTGTCGTTGTGCCGTCACCAGCGATATCAGAGGTCTTGGAAGCAACTTCCTTAACCATCTGAGCGCCCATGTCCTCGAAACCTTCGAGCTCGATCTCCTTAGCAACGGTTACGCCGTCCTTCGTAACGGTTGGAGCACCGAAGCTCTTCTTGATCACAACAACACGCCCCTTGGGGCCCATTGTCACGCGAACTGCATCAGCCAACTTCTTAACGCCCTTGAGGATCTCCTCGCGAGCTTCGAAGCCAAACTCTAGTACCTTTGACATACGTTTTTTCCTTTTAATGGTTTAAAAAATTACGACACCACGCCGAGGACATCATCCTCACGCATGATCAGGACCTCAGTGCCCTCAACCTTAACCTCAGTGCCGCTGTACTTGCCAAAGAGGACCTCATCGCCCTCCTTAACATCAAGTGGAGTAACAGTGCCGTCCTCGCGAACCTTACCCTTACCAACGGCTATAACACGACCCCTCTGCGGTCGCTCTTGTGCGTTGTCGGGGAGGATGATTCCGCCACTTGATTTCTCTTCTGGAGCTAAACGCTCTACGATGATGCGGTCTTGTAACGGCCGAATCTTGCTCTTCTTGCTGCTCATTGCCTCTTTACCTCCGATGTGTAGAAAAGGACTGGTGGACCAAACGGTGACACCCAGACACCTTCACGTACTCTTTGTGTGTGACACTTCTCCGCCGACTTGGGTCCTCTACGGATGTAAATCCGGCGGTCAGGCCCGAGGGGAGCATACCCTATTGGGTATAACCCTCAAGCTCCGGAATGAACCCGATAGCTAGGCTTACGAAGCGCGAGCTGTTTATGCGCATCGTCCAGGCTGATTTCAAGGGGCCGCGGGAAATAAAGGGTGGAATAGTGATTATACGGCGGCATTTGTTGGATTTTTCTCTCGAAAAGAGGCTATACTGACTCATTGCTGTCGTAATGTTAAGGAGTTATCTCTGTGTCATCGACTCAAGAATCAGCAGCCATGCGGAAGCTGCCAATCCAGGATGAAGTGCCACCCAACAAAGAAGTGCCTCCTAGCAAAGCTGTGCCAACACAGGCTGCGCTAGCACAGGGTGCTCTGACACAGGGTAACAGCGCAGCTGCCATAGTTGCCAATCTGCTTGACGAAGCCGTGTCTGAGGGAACGCTGCCGGGGGCGGTTGTGTTAGCGTCCGTAGCTGGCAAGGCTATTGCGGCGTGCGTGGTCGGCAATAAGCTACCTGCTTCAGAGGTTGAGGATGGCGCACCAAACAATCCACTATCGTCGGATACTGTCTTTGACCTGGGACAATTGACCCAGTCCATCTGCACCGCGACATTAATGATGCGCCTTGCGTCGGCAGGTAAAATATCTGTAGGCGATCGCGCGTCCCGTTTTCTGCAAGCACTCGGAGTCGGGTCTAAGTCGTCGATGACCTTAGCGCACCTGCTCTCGCATTCAGCGGGTTTTCCAAGTGGCGTTTCGGTGTACGATGAGCTCGTGCGAGCAAATGCTGGACCACGTCCGGGGATCCTTTCAAGCAGCGGTGCAAAGCAGTACGCATATACGCACTTTCACAACCTGCCACTCAAGTTCGAGCCAGGGGCGCGCGAACTAGAGAGCGATGCAAATTTTATTGTACTGGGTGAGATCTGCGAGATAATTACCGGCTTATCACTCGAAAAAGCCTATTCGCGCTACGTAGCAGCGCCGCTTAAGGTATCAAGCCTCAATTTTATCGATCTGACTATCTTACGTCGCCGCGGCCTTGAGCCGGTGGTGGAGCTCTTTGCACCATCAGGACGGTGCCCTCGTCGCGGACGTCTGATAGCTGGAGAGGTGTGGGATGAAAATGCTTGGGTAATGGGAGGTGTATCCGGGCACAGTGGATTATTTGGTACCGCGACTGATGTGCACACCTGGGCGCGCGAAGTGCTCAAAGGCTACCACGGAGTGTCGGAGTTCTTTACGCCGGACGCAGTACGTGCGTTTGTCGCTGGTGAGAGTGTTGCTCACAAGTCTGACCGCAAGCTTGGATTTGATGTGCCAAGCAGCGAGGCGGGGTTTGTTGAGCGCGCCGCCGCCCCGGAGGCTTTCGTTGTCTCTTCAAGCACAGGCAGCTCGGTCTACATAGACCCAAGCCGTGACGTGGTAGTGGTGATGCTGAGCAATGGCGGGTTCTCGGGACATTATTCGCGGAGATTCCTGCCGCTGCGAGCTGATATTCACGCGGCCCTTCTGGATCTGTAGCGTGTGGTGCGTGAAGTTGTAATAGAGCAAAAAATATGTGGGATAGGTTAAAAGAAGTCGAAGAGCGCTATGAGCAGCTCTCGCAACAGTTGTCTAAGGCAGAGATTATCTCCGATCGCGAGTTGTTTCAGAAGTACTCGAAGGAGTACAAATCGCTCACGCCGCTTGTTGAGACCTTTCGGATGTACAATAAAGCGAAAGAGGAATTGGCGGGAAGTATGGAGCTGATTTCTTCTAGTTCTGATGCTGATATTCGCGAGATGGCTCAGGAGGAAGCCAAGGTGCTTCAAGGGGTCGTGGCGGATCTCGAAGGAAAGCTCCAGGTGCTTCTGCTGCCTAAGGATCCGAATGACGAGAAGAACGTTATCCTTGAAATCCGAGCTGGTGCTGGTGGAGATGAGGCAGCGATCTTTGCGTACGAGCTGTTTCGCATGTATACGCGCTATGCTGAGACTCGTGGTTGGCGTGTTGAAACCATGAGCTATAGTGATGCCGGGCCCAAGGGTCTCAAAGAGGTGATCGCCATGGTAACCGGCGAGGGTGCCTTTAGCCGTCTCAAGTACGAGCGCGGAGTGCATCGGGTGCAGCGTGTTCCAGAGACCGAGGCCGCAGGGCGCATTCATACATCAACGGTGACTGTAGCGGTTATGCCTGAAGCCGAGGATGTTGAGGTGGAGATCCACGAAAAGGATCTGCGGATCGATGTGTATCGATCAAGCGGCCCCGGCGGACAATCGGTCAATACTACCGATTCGGCTGTGCGCATCACTCATATCCCTACTGGTGTAGTAGTCGCCATGCAGGATGAGAAGTCGCAACACAAGAACAAAGAGAAGGCGATGCGGGTACTGCGAGCGCGCATATACGAAGCGAAGCTCGAGGCGGCTGAAGCAGAGCGTCGCGATGAACGCCGAAGCCAGGTTGGTACAGGCGATCGCTCAGAGAAGATCCGCACGTACAACTTTCCACAGTCGCGAATCACCGATCATCGGATTAAGATATCTGTGAGTGATATCCCAGGAGTGCTTGCTGGAGATATCGACCAACTGATCGATCCAGTCGTTGCCTACTACCAGGCCGAGGCGCTCCGTGGTGAAACAACCGTCCAGTAGTGAGGCGACGAGGTCAACTATCGCAGAAGTGCTGCGTGAAGGTGAGGCAGCGCTTGCAGCGAGCTCAGCATCTCCTCGACTTGATAGTGAGGTGCTCTTACGACACGTGCTCAATGTTTCACAGAGTGGGCTGATTATCGCCTTTCCCGAAGAGTGCTCAGAGGATGTCCACACCCGGTTTCGTGAGCTTCTCAAGCGTCGCAAAAAGAGTGAGCCGATAGCCTACATTATCGGCGAACGTGAGTTCTGGGGGTTGGCGTTTCGCGTTACACCGGATGTGCTAGTGCCGCGCCCTGAGAGTGAGTTGCTCGTTGAGCAGGCTGTGAAAGAGCTGCGTGGCCGAGCTAAGGTGCGCCTGGCGGATCTTGGTACTGGGTCAGGTTGTCTAGCTATCTCGATTGTGAGAGAGCTTGTGGTGCAGGGGTGCAGAGATGTTGTGTGCGACGCAATTGATCTTAGTGACGCAGCGCTTACGATAGCCAGGGAGAATGCCATTCGGCACGGGGTAGCCTCGCACATTAGGTTTGTGCGAGGCTTCTGGTTTCGTGAGCTCGGAGACCTCATGCGGCCTTATGACTGCATTGTAGCGAACCCTCCGTATATTGACCCTGAAGAGAGGACGCCACCGGAGTTAGCTTTTGAGCCGCGTCAGGCACTCTTCTCGGCTGACCGAGGGCTTGCGGACACGGCAGAGATTTTGCGCACGGGGTTACCGCTACTGACGCCGGATGGGGTGCTCCTGTGCGAAGTAGGGGCCGGTAAGGGGCCCATAGTCGATGCGCTTGTGGCGCCCTACAGCCGGGATTGTCAGGTCGGCTACCTGGGGGACACCTCCACAGCCGACCGTTTTCGAGTAGTTCGGATTGCGAAAAACTCCTAGAGCTTGAGGTAACCCCAAAACCCAACGCCTTGTCTCAGAGACCGCGCGCAGTACAGCTAACTAGTTGATTTTATTTGCTTCGCGCGGTCTCTGAGACAAAGAGCGGGGTAAGTATCAGTTCGTTTTAGATCGTTCATACCGATCTATATCAGAATCAGAATGCGACTCTGTGCGGATACGGGGGTAGGGCGCAGGATTGCGTTGCTAGTCTTTGTGGCTAGCGCGTGGTCGGCAAGTTTTAGAAAGAATCTTCGATGGTTGCTCACGTTGCCAACTCTACACAGATCGATGAACGCGATGATATGCAACATATCCAGACGCAGCGCCTGCTCGCAATGCGGGTTATCGCGCCGCCAAAGTCGCGTCTCGGGAAGTTGATTCAGGACCGTTTGGCACAACTCTATGACGAATTAGGCGAGAGCATTGATCCAGCAAAGAGGCGCGAACTTGCCGTTGCTGGCGCTAATCGTGGTGCTGACGTACGGCGTGATCCACTGAGTGTTCAGCGAGCATCTCGGATGGCTGGTATGGGCAATATGGGGAGTGGCGCACAGGGGCGAATGCGCGATTCTATCGGTATAGTCGGTGCAGGGCCGCTAGGTGCCTCAGCCAACTTTGGAAATCCAGCGATTGAATCAGGTAAATCGATTCCGCGAGCTTCAGCAGCCCGGACTTCGGCACCAACTCCTAAAATTAAAATTAAAGACCCAGCAGTGGAGCAATCCCAACCTTCGTGGGTGTGGATGTTATCGCAGCTGTTACAGACTGACCTCAAGCGGCTCGGTGTTGAGCCTGATGAGTTCGATGATATACGTATTCTCCTTATTAAAAACGAGGCCACACAGTTTGAGAAGCTTCAGCTCTTATCGCGTTTACCCGATTCTTTATCGCTCGATGCGGTGACTAAGATATTTGAAGATATTCGAACGATGGCTGCGGGTTATGTAGCCTTTGTGCTCGTAGAACGAGTCAAGAGCCAGGTTGAACGTGGAGAAGAGGTGAAGCAGTTGTCCGAGGTGCCACGATCACTGAGTAGCCCGTTTTTTGGGATACCGATCATCGATTTTGATCCCGAGGATATATTAAAGAAGATTGACTAGGTGGATACGAGTTTCTATGTTGCCGGTTAAGGATCGCTACGATGAGATTTTCGAGATAGAGATAGACGGCTGGATGTTCGGTCTCGCTAATTATCCAGGAGAGGTATCGCCGCAGGTTATCCATCGTATCATACGAGAGTTGGCTACCTCATTTCATCTAGCTATCGAGCACAACGTGGTGTTTAACGTTTTACAGATCGCCAATCGGTTTTCAGAAGCTGCCCGGTTCCTGGTGCATGAACAGGAGATAGCCATGGCGATTATCGCTCAGTTGCCCAATCCAGCCACCTTGGAGGAAGACCAGCAAGTGGTTCTCGGATTGGTTATTGACCAGGTTGAACAGGCATATCCCGGCGCACTCGCAAGTTTCTATAATCGTTGGAAGATAGGCCGGAAAGCGGCCTAAATTACGCGGACGGTAGAGCTTCTCTCTGCCCCCGACAGTTGACATGTCCCCCGCCGGTACAGTACTCTTCGCCCGCTATGAAAGACAACATTCATCCAACTTATTACGATGCAACCGTCTATTGCGGAGGTTGCGGCAGCACGTTCGCGACTGGGGCGACTGTCCCTGAGATCCGTGTCGGTGTGTGCTCCAAGTGTCACCCATTTTATACAGGACAGCAGAAGCTCCTCGACGTAGAGGGCCGTGTTGACCGGTTTAAGAAGAAGTACGGTAAGATCCCGTCGGTGTCCTCTGCTGCGAAAGCTCAGTAGTCATGTAGCTATGGGAACGGTCGTCGTGAAGACGAGAGTCGCGCTTACGCCGTTGTTACTAATCGTAGTAGCAGCGGCGTTTGTGTTTGTTGCCTGCTCGGGTTCTCGTCGTGGAATCTATCCTGGAGAGATTGTACCAGATGTAAGTGGCGTTGACCTTGTCGGCCAGCCGTTCTCGTTGCACCAGGCTTCTGGGAAAGTCGTGCTGGTTAATTTTTGGGCCACCTGGTGTGCTCCCTGTATGGCAGAGTTGCCCTCGCTTGAACGGCTGTATCAGAGCCTCCGCAGTCAGGGATTCACTGTAGTCGGAGTTGCCGTTGATGATACTCTTCAGAACGTTAAAGAGGCCGCAGAGCGCAATGGGATCACCTATCCAGTCCTGCTCGATGAGAAGGGCACAAGTAAGCGTCAGTTTGAACTGAAAGGGTTCCCTGAGTCCTTTGTCCTCGATAGCCAAATGAAGGTGCTGATCATTACCGACCCCAGCGATGGCATGCCGGTGACCAAGATCATCGGGTCGCGCGAGTGGTCGCAGAATCGAGCTTTGCAAGTGTTCCGAGGCCTTCTACAGTAGCCACATGATTCCAAACGTTCTTGAACTAGGTCCTCTCCCGATTCGTAGCTTTGGCCTTTTGGTGGCGCTAGCGCTCTTTGCGGGAGCGCTGCGCTTGGCAAAGAGCTTTGAGGTCTATGGGATCAACCCGCAGCTCGCAGAGCGTTACGTAACCGCAGCAGGGCTCTCGGGCTTGTTGGGTGCGCGTCTCTGGTATTTGGCCGAGAATTGGTCGTATGTACAGCACGATATCTTTGGCTCGCTCTTTGCGAGTGCGGGCTTTACATTTTACGGCGGGTTTATCATCGCGTCTATTGTTTTGATTGTGATGGCGCGCCGTGATGGAGTAGGTCTAGCGCGTTTCTGTGATGCGCTTGGCCCGGCGCTTGCTCTGGGGTACGCCGTCGGCAGGCTAGGGTGCCAACTCTCTGGAGACGGTGATTACGGCTCGGCAACTACTGGATTCTGGGGGATGTCGTATGCTTCCGGCGTGGTACCGACGCCACTCGGGGTTCGGGTGTATCCAACCCCGTTATTTGAGTCGACCATCGCGCTCGTAATTCTGTTCGTACTCTCCAGTGTCGAGCAGAGCAGGACGGTCCTCAGTAAGCCGCTACAACGGTTTGGCCTCTACTTGGCCCTTATCTCGCTTGAGCGCATCGTCGTAGAGGTGTTCCGGATTAATCCTGAAGTGCTCTCCGGGTTGAGTGAAGCGCAGGTGATTGGAATGTTGCTCATGCTTCTTGGTGGGTTATTTATCTTTGCGCCTCGGCGCAGTGCTCGAACAACGTAGGGCCAGCACCAGGGCGTTGCAGTTCGGTCGGCACGCTGCTGAAGTGTTGCCTACATTTCAGTTACCTTCGTAATAACAGCTGCCCGTTTCTCCCTTTTGGTATCAACCTCCCTCGTGCAGAATGGAGAGGTGAACGGGGAATTCCTAACATTATATTCAGGCTCGGGTACCTCATATCCCAGGGGGCCCGATAGTGCTGGGTTCCTGTGCCCAGCTACTCGTGGATTGTGCCGCAGCGTTATCGTTGCCAGCTGTCTAAGCCTGGCGCTCGCGGCCCTCGGATGCGGAGTTATCCGCAAGCGACCGGAGGAGAAGCCCTCAGGTCTCGATATCGTTGGTGCGTCGATGACGAACGAGCAAGCCAAAGAAGTTCTCGGCACGGTTGGAGGAAACTTCGCCTACGGCTCAGGGCTCGGCGATGCCGCTTTGAGCATCGGCACGGTAGTGCTCTTTCCGCCCTACGCCTTGTACCTCCTTGGGAATGCAGCTTTATCTGTTAGTGGTTACGAGCCGGTTACGATCTCATCGCTCTTACCCGAAGAAGATGGTAAACAGTGGTCATCGACCTATGATAAGGTGGTATCAGGCCCCGGTAGAGTCGTTGCAGCGGTAGCGGGGCATGAGTACCGCTCACAGGATAGAGCAGACGAGCGCTTGCGCGCTGTTTTCGCAGAGATACAAGCTACCCCAGAGACTAAGTAAAATGGCAAAACGAGTTGGTTTAGTAATTAGGCCCGGTAATCAAAAAATAGTCAGCTGCGCAGAGCAGCTCTTAGCGTGGTGTGCTGGGCGTAATATCCCTGTCGATGCAGAGAAACAAACAGCGCATATCTTGCAATTAACCGAGCCTGGATTCTCACCGCGCGAGCTGGTTGACCGAGCTGACCCGATAGTGACTCTTGGTGGTGATGGAACGCTCATCGGTGTGGCGCGCTATGTTAAGGGCTCAAGCCCTGTATTTGTCGGAGTTAATTTCGGAAACCTCGGATTTCTTACTGAGGTACCGCCTGATCAAGTGATCCAGGCGCTCGATGACGCACTTCGCGGGAAGGTAAGTTGTGCCGAGCGTGTCCTGTTGCACGTGGTAGTAGAGCGGGGAGGAAGAAACGTTTTTGAATCGCAGGCGGTCAATGATGTTGTTGTGCAGAAGGGGGCCCGGTCTCCTTTGCCCGAACTCGACTTAAGCGTTAACGGCTATGACGTTGCGCGAATCCGGTCTGATGGTATCATCTTCGCTACACCGACTGGTTCAACAGCATACTCGCTGGCGGCTGGAGGTTCGATAGTGCACCCGGCGCTGAGCGTTATCCTTGTAACGCCGATCTGTCCGCACTCACTTACAAACCGGCCTCTGATACTCCCAGGATCGGCGCGGATTGAGCTTGAGCTTCCGAGGTTGACCGATGAGGTTCTCGTTACGGTTGACGGCCAAGTGTCAGAGCCCCTGACACCGGGCGACATCGTTCAGGTAAGCCAGGCTCGGCAGACGGTGCGCTTTGTTATTTCTGAGGATAAGAGTTACTTCGATATTCTGCGGACCAAACTCAACTGGGGAGTTCCCAATCGGCCCGATTAGACTCGGAAGTATCCAAAAAGCTTGCAGTCGTTCTCCGGTTCGTAGCACAATCTCAAGGGAAACGATGCTGTGCAATATGGCACCATTGTACGAGCTGTCCCGATGCTATCTGAACTAACGATAACGAATTTTGCGATAATCGATCGGCAGTCGCTCTCGTTTCACCCGAGGTTCAATGTTATCAGTGGCGAAACGGGCGCAGGAAAATCGATTATCCTCAACGCGCTTGAGTTCATTCTCGGAGGTAAGGGCTCAACGAGCCTGATTCGTGCCGGTGCTGAGCAGATGGAGGTGCAGGCACTCTTTGATCTTACCGAGGTAGCACCTGCCATTCGTGCTGAGCTGCCTGAGATCGTCGGTGATGGAGATGAGCTAGTGGTGTCGCGCACACAGCCACGGGAAGGGCGCGGCAAGGTGCTGATCAATGGCAGGTTAGGCACGGTATCGCTCCTTGAAGAGATCGTTCGAAAGCTCGTCAATATCTGTAGTCAGCACCATCAAACGAAGCTGCTCGATCCTAAGTGCCATGTGGAGCTACTCGATGGCTTTGCCGAGAACGAACTGCTGCGTGAGTCGATGCGCGAGACGTTCCAGCGCTGGCATGAAGCCAGACAGAACCTCGTGCGTCTTCAGCGCGAGGAGGCTCAAGGGTCTGAGCGGCGCGACGAGCTGCGTATCGTAGTCGAAGAGCTTGAGGCGATTCCTCAGCTGCGCGCTGGCCGTAGGCAGGAGCTTGAGAATGAGATTAAACGCATTGGAAACGCTGAGAAACTATTGCAAGCAGGTCAACGGGCGTTGCATATGCTCTCTGGAGAGGATGGTCTGACGGTGACCTTGCGCGAAATCTCAAACGCGCTGGCGGATATGCAGCGCCTCGACTCTACCACGACCGCTATTGCTCGTGAATTCGAAGTGGCCCGTGATGCTCTGACCAAGAGTGAGTTTGGGATCAGTCGGTACGTCGATGCGCTTGACCTGGATACCTCAGCCCTCGAAGGCTTGCGTGAGCAACTCTCTGAGTTGGCGCGACTCGAGCGTAAGTACCGGCTCAACGATGCAGGGCTCGCTGAACGGTTGGGAAAAGCGCGGGAAGAGCTGGGGCGGTTGGGTGATAGCCATACGAGTGCTGCACTTGAGCGTGAGGTGAATGCGCTCTATGCCGAGGTTGAGCGGGTCGGGGCAAAGCTGCGTGAGGTGCGTCGCGCTGCGGCCAAAAGGCTCACTGTGGCAGTCGCCAAGGACCTAGCCGAGTTGGCCATGGTCGGAGCCGCTATCGATGTGCGTTTTACACCGTGCGAGCCAACGACAATCGGTACCGATAGAGTTGAATTCCTGATCTCTACTAACAAAGGTGAGCCGTTCGGGTCTCTAGCCCAGATCGCCTCTGGTGGCGAGCTCTCACGGGTAATGCTGGTCTTGAAAAAGATTCTTAGGGAGCAGTCGGGGGTTAATGTGCTCATATTCGACGAGGTCGATACCGGTATCTCCGGTGGGGTGGCCCGCTCGGTTGGGCGGATGCTCAAAGATATCTCCGGCCAGTCGCAGATACTGTGCATTACCCACCTACCACAGGTGGCCTCCCTTTCTGACAAGCACTTCTTGGTACAAAAAGAGGTTGGTGAGCGAACAATGACGGTCGTCAGGGCTCTCAGCGAGAGTGAGAAAGTGGACGAGATCGCGCGCATGTTGGCGGGCTTTACCATAACCGAAGCTTCCCGTGCTTCGGCCCGGGAACTTATAGAATCACGCTAAAGCTGTTCGAAATAGATCGCAATAGTTCGTATTTTTGGGCTGTATTTGACCATAACGGAGGGGTCTACTAGCCTATGGCAGGTATTTAGGGGTCAACTGGTGTTTGTTCGGACACCCCCGCTACGACCACGATGGAGTGGTCGTAGTGCAGTTTGGGAAGGGCGATGGCGTCATACCTCGGCAGACCTGCCAGAACACGAAGGGCTCGCGTCGCCAGGTTAAGCCGTGGTGTCCACCGTGGCGCCAGGGAAGATAAAAAAGAAGAGAAGAAAGCGGATAGCCCGCGGATTCGTTCGCCCCGAGCAGCTGCTAAACGAGCAGCTGCTAAACGGGCAGGTGCAAACGCAAGAAGGAAACAGGCACCGTTTAGTTTGTTTAACCCGATTACTATGCAGCAACGTCAGGAGCTAGATCAGGCACAAAAAAAACCGCGAGCTGGGAGCCGATGGATCTTGGCCGCTGTGGTGCTTGTAGGTGCCGTTGTGTTGGCGCAGCCGCTCGTGTCGACCGGCTATCGGGTGTACGCCGCGATTGTCCGTGATCAGTACGAGTTGTATCGGGCCAAAGTTGAGCAGTCAACACTTCAGGCCGCAAATGCCCGGATGCGATCGGAGCTTATAGCGCTGCGTTCAAAGCGTACTCAACAGAGTGAGGGGCGGGAAGGAGCGCTCACGCAGAAGATATCGGAGCTTGAATCGTTAATTGAGAATGTGACTGCTCTCGGCATATTTCGCGACCATGGTAAGCGCTCACCAAGCGCGCGCGTTGTGAAGAGCCAGCAAACTGGTGCGGGGCGTGGTGAGCTAGCAGCAATCCTTGAATCGCCACAGCTGGCGGGAACCTCATCGCAAGACCGTACTCCTGAGCGTGATGGCGGTGTTGGAGGTGCTGAGGAGCCGTGTGATGGGCACGTTGGTGACGAGGATGCACACAACGAGGGGCTCGTTTCAGAGAGCGAGAGCAGTATTGAAGATTGTGAAAACAGCCGACAAGAGCCGCGCAGCGAAGTACAGCAGGCTTTGGTGTCGCGCATCAACCGATTCATCTCAGTTCTACGCTTTTTGCCCATAGGGACTCCGGTACAGGGCTCGTTCACGTCAGGATTTGGCCATCGCCGCTCCCCGTTTTCGCACCGCACGTCCTTTCATTACGGAATCGATATTTCGCTTAAGGTTGGTAGTCAGATTCGTTCTACCGGAGCTGGCAGGGTAGTGAAGGTAGAGCACGATGGCACCTATGGAATCATGGTGGATGTCCAGCATGGCTCGAATTTAATCACCCGTTATGCCCACCTCAGTAAGGCTCTTGTCAAAGAGGGGCAGGAGGTGCACCGAGGTATGATTATAGCGCTGTCAGGTAATACGGGTCGCTCGACGGGCCCACACCTGCACTACGAGGTGCGCCACAACGGGCAGCCGCGTAATCCAGCACCGTTTGTTCAACTCGCTG
>JBIKKR010000014.1:0-30447 GCA_044360225.1 Bdellovibrionota bacterium
GAAGTCCGGCGAGTTGGAATCGCGTCGTAGGGCCGGAGTTTGCGGAGCCTGAGACCTTCGCCACGCTTATATCCTTAGTTGTCTCATATGGGCAGGTGCAGCGAACTCAAAAGTTCGCGGTCCGATTTGGTTGGACTTGGTTCGATTCGGCTCGAAGGTGCGATGATATCTTTACCCCTTGGCCAAGCGCGTATTTAGCGGATATCGTGACCAAAACAAGAGGAGACCTATGCTGCTCAGTATTTTTGCACGAAAGTCGCTTGCACTAATCCAAGAGGAAGCCGGGGATGAGTCACGAGGTTTTCAACGTTCACTGACCGGGTGGAACCTGCTCTTACTGGGGATCGGCGGCGTGATTGGGGCTGGGATCTTTGTCTTAACAGGTCAGGCAGCTGCTCAGTATGCAGGTCCAGCGATCGCGCTGTCGTTTGTTCTCTCCGGCATAGCCTGTATTTTCGCGGCGCTCTGTTACGCCGAATTAGCTGCAATGATACCGATATCGGGGAGTGCCTACACCTACACATACGCGACTCTAGGCCAGCTTGTAGCATGGATTATCGGCTGGGATCTTATCCTTGAGTATCTCTTTGGTGCTGCAACTGTAGCAGTGGGGTGGTCTGGATACGTTGTAAGCTTCCTGAAGGATTTCGGCATTCAGATTCCGGCGGCGCTCAGTAGCGCGCCATTTAATTTCGTGCACGGCGTAGGCTGGGTAAAAACTGGGAGCGTAATCAACCTGCCGGCGATGGTGATCGTTGGATTGTGTACCTGGCTGCTCTATGTAGGAATTAAGGAGTCAGCAAAATTTAACAACGCTATCGTTATCGTTAAGTTGACTGTGCTGGCGCTCTTTGTTGTCTTTGGGGCGATGCAGGTGGTTCCGGATAATTGGGTGCCATTTATCCCTGACAATACAGGTGAGTTCGGTCACTTTGGATGGAGTGGGATCTTTCGCGGAGCGGGGGTTATATTTTTCGCCTACATCGGTTTTGATTCCGTCTCAGCGCTGGCGCAAGAGACTAAAAACCCACAACGAGATATGCCCTTTGGGATCATCGGGTCGCTGCTCGCTTGTACTGCCGTTTACATCGTGGTCTCTTTGGTGCTCACAGGGATCGTGCGATATGACCAGTTGAATGTGCCGGATCCGATCGCAGTGGCTGTGAACGCGGCAGGGGATGCGCTTGAGTGGCTTAGGCCCTTTATCAAGATAGGCGCAATAGCGGGATTGAGCTCGGTGGTTTTGGTGTTGCTAATGGCCCAGCCGCGTATACTCTTTAGTATGGCTCGCGATGGGCTTATTCCTGCGTCGTCGGCGAAGGTTCATCCCAAGTACAAAACCCCTTACGTATCAACACTCGTGACGGGACTCTTAGCGGGGCTTGTTGCCGGGCTCTTTCCGATCGGGGTGCTTGGGGAGTTGGTGTCGATCGGTACGCTGCTTGCATTTGTGCTGGTGTGTATCGGGGTCTTGGTCTTGCGAGTAGTTGAACCGGACGCGCACCGCCCGTTTCGGGCGCCGTTTATTCTCCCTGTATCGATCTGCGGCGCCCTCAGCGCTCTAGCGCAGATGCTTGCGTTGCCCTGGGATACGTGGTTGCGGCTACTGCTTTGGATGGCGCTCGGATTGGCGATCTATTTCTTGTACGGACGGCGCCACGCAAAAGTTAGGTGATGGCAACTCCCGCTACGCAGCGTAGACCTCTCGAAAATAGCCACCATCCGGATGTTTCTCCGGTTTTAGATATTCTATCCAGAAGGATGCGGCATGATCGTTCACAGCCACGTTGGTCGGAGAGGTTAATTCGCCATCACCGAAGATATCTGCCGCAGCGTCTCCACACCTTGGCGAGTGATCTGCCAAATCTTCGATGTGAAATCACCCTCTGGGCATGGTGATACAAGCTTTTGTCCCTCAAGGATGAAGAGAAAACGTTGCGTCTCTTTCTCATCACGCAAGCCACTGCGCTCAGCGATCTCGGTGATCTCTAGCCGGCGTGGCTCGTTAGAACCGCCCACTGCTCCGTTCGCCAGCGCGTTGAGGATCTGAATCTGGCTGATCGACGAAGGGGAGAGACGCTTCTTCTTTGTACCTGAGGTTGATTCCATTACGAGCTCCGATTAAGAGGTGGTGGCCGGGTTACAGACGAGCCATGAGTATACTCAGTGGGGCCAACTTATGCAAATGCGTCACTCGCGTAAAAAGCACAATCCTTTTAGAGCTTTGTGCCGTTGCTAGTTACTCGCGGTTACGATACAACCAGCCAATATGGAACAGGCAAAGGCGAATAGAGTCGAGGCGCTCAAGCAATCGCTCGCTGCGATCTGCGGTGAGGCGTTGGGAGAGCTAGCCGTTGAGCGTGGAGATCTCGTGGTTACCGTTCAGCCAGCAGCACTTTCTGCGGTGCTCAAGAGCTGCAAGGAGTCTCCGCAGCTGGCGTTCGAGATGCTAGTGGATATCACCGCTGTTGATTGGCTTGATGCGCGCGAAAAGCGTTTCGAGGTGGTCTACCAGCTGCTTAGCCTTAGTAACAAACATCGCCTGACGATTAGGGTTCCACTCGCAGAGGATCGACCGCAGGTGGTTACAGCTACGACCCTCTGGAATGGCGCTAGTTTCTTAGAGCGCGAAGTGTGGGACATGTTTGGGATCCGATTTGAGGGGCATCCGGATCTCCGCCGAATCTTGATGTACGAAGAATTCGTTGGACATCCGCTGCGCAAAGACTATCCAGTCCAGGGGAAGCAACCACGAGTGCAGCTGCGGTCTCCAGAGGTCGAAAATACGGCGCGAAAGATGCAGCGCGGAGATCTCGTTACTATCCGAACCAAGAAGGGCGAGGTCACAGCAGATAAACGGCAGGGAGCATAAGCGATGACGGGTGATAATGCTAAGAAATTGCTCGAGATCGACGTAGGTGTCGGGGGAATTACCACGCAAGCACGCCCGCGTGAGCTTGGTGATGATCTTCACTCAGAAACGATGATCGTCAACCTTGGGCCGGCGCATCCAGCAACGCACGGAACGATCCGCATCGTAGCGGAGCTTTCCGGAGAAAAGATCGTTGATGCCGACATCGATGTTGGGTACCTGCACCGCGGTTTCGAGAAGATGTGCGAAACGGTCGATTACAACCAGGTGATGCCATACACCGATCGTTTGAACTATGTGTCGCCGATTATCAACAATTTTGGCTGGTGTATGACGATCGAGAAGTTACTCGAGATCGAAGCCCCGAAGCGCGCGCAGTACATCCGGGTAATCCTCTCAGAGATCTCACGAGTATGCGATCACCTAACGTGTCTAGGCGCCTCCGCGATGGAGTTGGGTGCATTTACGGTTATGTTGTACATGATGGAGGCGCGAGAGTACCTCTGGGATCTTCTTGAAGAGGTGACAGGGGCGCGGCTTACGGTTTCGTTCGGTCGGGTAGGAGGGATCAAGGATGACCTTACCCATGGCTTCGCGGAGAAGATGAAAGCAGCCTTCAAAGGTGTGCGCGATCACCTGGTCAACTGTGACCGACTCCTGACACGTAATCGTATTTTTATTGAGCGCATGTGTGATGTAGCGGTGTTGACGGCAGATGAAGCGATAAGCTACAGCCTCACAGGTCCGATGCTACGCGGCTCGGGAGTATCATACGACATCCGCAAGGCGTTTCCGTACTCAAGCTACGATGAGTTTGACTTTGAAGTTCCACTGGGGACGAAAGGCGATAACTACGATCGCTTTCTCGTGCGGTTTTATGAGATGGAGCAGTCGTTGCGTATCTGTGAACAGGCGATAGCTCGCTTGCCGGATGGTCCGATTATCGTTGCTGATCCGCACATAGCGCTCATGCCGAAAGATGAGGTCTACAGGTCAATTGATGGCATGATTAACCATTTTGAGCTTGTTATGTACGGGATCAGGCCACCGGTGGGTTCGGTTTACCATGCGATTGAGGGTGGCAATGGCGAGCTTGGGTTCTATGTTGTTTCGGATGGAAGTGGCAAACCCTACCGAGCACACGTACGGGCTCCGAGCTTTATTCATATGGGTTCGATGCGGAAGATGTTGTTGGGGGCTAATATCTCCGACCTCATCCCGACATTTGGCATGATTAACATGATAGGTGGTGAGTGTGACCGATAGCGGACAGGTTTTTCACATAAGCACGAAGAAGATTGCGCCGGTAACAAAGAAGGTTGTCCTCTCTGCAGCAGCAGAGAAGAGGGCCACAGAGATTATTCCGCGCTACCCGCAGAGCAGATCGGCGATTATGCCACTCTTGTACATCGCACAGGATGAATTGGGATATATCTCGCAGGAAGCCGTGGAGTGGGTCGCGGACAAGTTATCGATCGCTCCAGTCCAGGTGTGGGAGGTCGCTACCTTCTATACGATGTACTACAAGAAGCCGGTAGGAAAGTATCACTTCCAGGTTTGTCGAACTCTGCCGTGTGCGCTGCGTGGTGCCAAGATGGTATCAGAGTATCTGCACAACAAGTTTGGCTTGAAACCGGGAGAGGTGAGCGCTGACGGATTGTGGAGCTTCGAAGAGGTTGAGTGCCTCGGATCGTGTGGTACAGCACCGATGTGCCAGATCAACGACGTATTTTTCGAGAATCTGACCGAGTCCAAGCTCGAAACGATTATTGCGAGGATCGACAAAGAGCGACCTGATCTGCGCTTCTCAACGGTGCGCGATGAGTTGGGAGCTGGATTGTCGGGTTGTCCCAAGTCCGAAATTCGATAAACGTTATTGTGTGAAAAGCGAGTGATGTAATGGCTGAAGCAGCAACTCCTAAGGCGCCTGAGATGGTCACATTGACGATCGATGGAAAGCCGGTTCAGGTGCCAAAGGGCACTAATCTTATAGAGGCCGCAAAGACCGCTGGCATTGAGGTCCCGCACTACTGCTACCACCCGCACCTCTCGGTTGCTGGGAACTGTCGCATGTGTCAGGTATCAGTCAAGGGGCAACCAAAGATGACGATCGCCTGCAACACAAACGTTGCAGAAGGTATGGAGGTCGCAACGCACCACACGAGCAAGGACGTAGCCGATTCGCAGGCTGCGGTGCTGGAATTTATTCTCATCAACCATCCCCTTGATTGCACCGTGTGTGATCAGGCAGGGCACTGTAAGTTGCAGGATTACCACTTCGAGTACAATGCGCGTTCAAGCCGTTTCTTAGAGGAGAAGGTCCACAAGGTCAAAGCGCTTCCGCTCGGACCAACGGTGATGCTCGACGGTGAGCGCTGCATCATGTGTACGCGGTGTATCCGATTCTGTGATGAGGTAACTAAGACATCAGAGTTAGGGATGCTGAATCGTGGAGATCAGTCGGTGATAGCAGTGAGCCCTGGCAAGGAGCTCAACAATCCGCTCTCTGGCTCAGTAGTAGATCTCTGCCCAGTGGGCGCCCTGACGCATCGTAAATGGCGTTTTAACACCCGTATATGGTTTACCAAGCAGACCGAGAGTATCTGTCCCGGTTGTTCAACGGGATGCAATGTCAAGGTTGCTGAACGCGACGGACAGGTCGTGCAGGTTAAGGGCCGTCGTAACGATGCCGTAAACAAAGAGTGGTTGTGTGATGAGGGGCGGTACGGTTTTGAGCGCTTCCTCCCGAAGCAGCGCATCACTGAGGTGATGACTAACAAGAGCGGCAGCCCGGCGGTTTCCAACATAGCTGACGTGTTTGCAGCTCTTAAAGGTAACCTCAAAACACTCACAGTGCTCGCAGGGCCTGACCTGTTGCTTGAGGAGTACTACATTCTCCGCCAACTCTTGTTGCGTGCAGCCTCCGTTAGCCGCGCTGTTATAGGCTACTGCGGGCGTGGATTGACGCCAGTAGAGGAGCTACTAGTCAGTCCGGATTACGCTGCTAATTTCCGCGGCGCGCAACTAGCTGGACTGATCGGTGAGCTACCGGAGAGTGAGTACCAGGATGTGTTAGGTAAGATTCGTCGCAAGGAGATCGAGAATATCTTGATCCTGGGTGATCGTGCGATAGCTGCCAAGGATATCGATGCAGCGTTATTAGAAGGGATTAGAGCTGCCAAGGTGTCGGTGGCGGTGATAGGTGATAGCGAATCACCTCTCGCTGGTGTCGCCTCGTTTGTGGTTCCGGGACGTACGATCCTTGAAAAATCTGGATTGCTTCTCAACCGCCAGATGCGGCTTCAGTATACGCAGAACGTGGTGTCGTTTCTCGATGGTACGATGCCGGAATGGCGTTTCCTCGGAATGCTGGCAGAGGCGGCTGGTATCAAGGTAGTGCCGGGCGATCTTAGGTCGATGAGTGATCGTGACCTGACCCGCTGGTACCTCGCGACTGATACAGTCTTGGCGGCGCAAGGTTTGACGATTCAGACTATCAGGAACGGTGGTGTGCAACTCCAGGCATCGCCAAAGACAACAGGTGACGAGACTTCGACAACGGTTTCGCAGGGAGCGCCATCGGCGGCATAAAGGGCTATGTTTGAGTTACTCGTTTTACTGATTAAGGTCGGATTCGTTCTAAACATGGCCCTGGTGCTTGGGTCGCTCTGTACCTGGCTTGAGCGCAAGGGCTCAGCGTTAATTCAGGATCGTGTGGGAGCCAACCGCGCAGGCGCTTTTGTAGAGTCTAATCGGTGGTACCTCAAGCCATTTCTTCCTGTTGTTCGAATGATGGGTTGGTTGGGTGTTATCAATACGCTCCTGTGTGATTCGCTGAAAGGTCTGTGGAAGGAAGATTTCATACCTGAAGGAACCTCAAAGTTCCTGCACGCAGTGGCGCCGATCATCGCAGTTATGCCGATCATGTTGGCGTTTGCGGTGCTTCCGTTGGCCCCAGATTTCTATCTTTTCGGTTACCGTATCCATCCACGAGTAGCGCCGATCGATGCTGGCCTGCTCTTCGTTTTGGCGATGGGTTCGGTAGCTGTGTACGGGGTCGCAATCGCTGGTTGGACCGGCAACAACAAGTTCTCTCTTCTCGGGGCCTTGCGCGCAGCAGCGCAGATGATCTCGTATGAGCTACCGATGGGACTCGTGTTCGTTGCGCTTATCGTGGTGTACGGGACCCTCGATGTGTACTCAATTGTTGAGCAGCAGGGAGAGCTTGTGTGGGGATTCCTGCCGAAGTGGGGGGTATTCATGCAGCCTGTTGGGTTTGTAGTTCTGTTGCTCGCTGGTATGGCCGAGACCAAGCGTGGACCGTTTGACCTACCTGAGGCTGAGTCTGAGCTTGCTGCGGGCTATTTTACAGAGTACTCGGGGATGAAGTTTCTGCTGTTCTGGCTGGGAGAATTCTGCGAGATAGCGCTCTTTGCTCTTTTGTTGGCACTCCTGTTTTTCGGAGGATGGCAGATACCGTGGGTACAACTTCCTGAGGGAGTCTGGTGGGCTGCGTTACTCGGCCACGTTGTGTTGATGACTAAGGTGGTGTTCTTTTGCGTCCTGCAGATCGTTATCCGGTGGACCTTACCGAGGTTTCGCTACGACCAATTGATGAATTTAGGGTGGAAGATGCTGCTACCGGTTAGCTTGGCGAACTTGGTGGTAACCGCGATTGTAAAGGTGCTGGCATGAACGTGATTAGCTTCTTGATAGGAATGACCGCTGTGGTCTCCGGTATCTGCGTTGTTGGGTTGCGCAATCCACTCTTTAGCGCCTTTGCGCTGGTGGTCAATCTTCTCGCCGTCGCTGGGCTCTATGCGTCTCTCGATGCGCACTTTCTGGCGGTGTCGCAGGTGGTCGTGTATGCGGGCGCGATTATGGTGCTGGTGTTGTTTGTTCTCATGTTGCTCAATTTAAAGGCAGAATCAGGAAGAAGATTGGGATTTGTCCGGTGCGGTGTGGCGCTAGTGATCGGGTGTGTGGTGGTGATATCGGCGCTTCCGCCGGTGCTCGCGCACTTTTCTGGAATGTCATCGACCACCGTAAGCGACAACATGAACAACTCTGTTGGGACGGTACAAGCGATCGGCAGAGAGTTGTATACAAAGTATGTGGCCCAATTTGAGTTGGCATCTCTCGTGTTGCTCATCGGAATTGTAGGGGCGGTGATGCTCGCCAAGCGCAAGAACGTTGCTCTTGCACCCCGTCCTGGTGGTTTAGTTGGAGGGAGCAAGTAAATGAGTTCTGTTCTCACGTACGTAGGGTTATCGATGGTGCTGTTTGTTATCGGCGCCGTGGGTGTCTGTCTTAGGCGCAACGCAATTGTAGTTTTCATGTGCATCGAGATGATGCTTAACGCGGTAAACCTGGCGTTTGTCGCGTTTAGCAAGCTGCATGGGAACCTCGATGGGCAGGTAGCAGTTTTCTTTGTCATGGTGATAGCGGCGGCTGAGTCGGCTATCGGATTGGCGATAATCCTCTCAGTCTTTCGTAACATTGAGTCGGTTGAAACTACCGACGCTGGGCAGCTTAAGTGGTAGCCAGGCAGATTAAAGGTTAGATGGTATGCAAAGCTCGCAAGGATTGTTAACCCTTCTTGTTCTTATCCCAGCTCTAGGCTCGGCTTTGACCTACGGTATCGGTCGGCGGCTCCCAGCTCTTGCCGGGCTCATCGCTACCCTTGCTGTTGTCGCTGCGTTCGGATGCACCGTTTCGTTGTGGCGCGGACTCGGGGTAGGGGCCGAATCGGTTACTGTATCGCTTGGCTCGTGGTTGTCGTTCGGAAAGTTTTCGCTCCCCCTGGAGCTCTATTTCGATAGACTCTCAGCCGTGATGTGTCTGGTTATCACCGGTATCGGCTCTCTTATTCATCTCTACTCTATCGGGTACATGGCGCATGATGCCAGCAGGCCGCGTTTCTTTGCCTACCTAAACCTCTTCGTAGCGGCGATGTTAATACTGGTGCTCGGTAAATCGTTGGCGGTGGTGTTTATCGGCTGGGAGGGGGTAGGGCTGTGTTCATACCTACTTATAGGTTTTTGGTTCTCAAATCGTGATTATGCAAGCGCAGGAAGAAAGGCCTTTGTGATGAACCGGATCGGGGATGTCGGATTCCTGATCGCTATGGCTATTGTGCTCCAGTACTGCGGCACGCTCGATGTTGTCAGCTTGAATACTCCGGAGATGCTTGCAAAGTTACCGGCTGATATGGGGCTTATCGCGGGCCTCATGTTGTTCGTTGCGGCAACTGGAAAGTCGGCGCAATTGCCGCTCTTTACCTGGCTTCCCGATGCCATGGCTGGTCCCACTCCGGTTTCGGCGCTCATCCACGCAGCAACAATGGTCACAGCAGGGATCTATTTGATGGGGCGGATGCATGGAATCGTAGAGTTTGACCCAGCGGTTCCAGCAACGATCATGTGGGTGGCACTTGCTACGGCAGCCCTAGCTGCTACGGTAGCGCTGGTTCAGAACGATATAAAGAAGGTTTTGGCGTACTCAACGGTGAGCCAACTTGGCTTTATGTTCGTAGCGGTGGGAGCTGGATGTTATGGCGTGGCTTTGTTCCATGTCGTGACACACGCATTCTTTAAGGCGTGTTTGTTCTTGAGTGCTGGCTCGGTTATTCACGGCTGTCATCACGAGCAGGATATGCAGCGTATGGGCGGATTGGCCGCTAAGATGCCGCTTACGTGCTTCTCATACGGAGTGGCAACGTTGGCTATCGCAGGAATAGCGCCGTTTGCTGGGTACTTCTCAAAGCACGCTATCTTCGAATCGATTCATGAGATCAGTAATCCTTATCTCACCGCGCAGCTTCCGCTGATTGGATTCATCGCTACTGCGGTTGCGGTATGTACCGCGCTCTATATGGGGCGCTCATTCATCCTGACCTTTCTTGGTAGCTACCGAGGCTCAGAGCACCCACAGGAGGCGCCGCTGGTGATGACTGCACCGGTGCTCGTACTTGCGGCTCTCTCGGTTGTTGGCGGGATGTTGTTCCACCACGCGTTGCCTACGTACGTGACCGGACCGTTGCCACCAACAGCGTTGCACGAGGCCGCACCAGGTCTTGTCGGATACGTTGTAGGCTCAGTACCAGGTATTGTGGGAATCGGATTGGCTGTTTGGCTGTATCTAATCGCTCCGTCTGTTACAAAAATGATACGGAAGTTTGCTTGGCCACTTGAGAAGTTATTCGCTGGTAAATACTTCATTGATGAGCTCTACGAGCGAGCGATCATCGCGCCTATTGCGGTGCTATCGCGGGTCGTTTCGCGAACCATCAACCAGACGGTGGTTGAAGGGAGTGGGGGAGCTATCGGCGTTGTGACCCGTGCGGTGGGCGAGTTGACCTGCCGTGCAACCACAGGGCAGGTGGCGACATACGTTTTGATCATGTTCGGCGCAATCGCTGTTCTGGTTCGTCTATTTGTTCAGGTGAGGTAGTGCGATGGTAGCAGCGTGGCCGCCACTTAGCTCGGTGATTATCGTTCCAGCTCTCGCAGCGCTTCTGGCCATGGGGCCGTGGTTTACTCGCGAGCGTGATACCAACGGGCGGCTCTGCCGTATCTGGGCGCTCCTGGGGTGTGTCACCACGCTCGTTCTGCTTATGTCGATTGCTGGCGCGGGTCTCTCGAATCCGCAGGGTTTTCTGCGAGTCGAGGAGTCTCTTCCGTGGATACCCTCATGGGGTGTTTCATTTCATCTGACTCTTGATGGCATGTCATTTGTATTTGCGCTCCTTACCTGTGTAGTGACCTTTGCAGTTGTTGGGTGGTCGAGCAAACCTGCTGCGGCTGGGCCGGCGTGGTACGCGCTCTTGCTACTCGGTCAGTCTGCGGTTATTGGCGCGTTCTTGGCGACTGATCTGGTGCTTTTTTACGTAATGTACGAGTTGATGCTCATACCGGTCTTGGTAGCCATGGTTCTATGGGGCGGTGTGCGCAGGATGCAGGCAGCACTAAAGTTTCTGCTCTACACGATGTTTGGGTCGGTGTTCATGTTCGTTGCGATCCTGTATCTAGGGTGGCAGGGGGTGCAGACGATGCAAGAGCACTCGGGAATGAGTTCGTTTGCATTTGAGATCGCAACGCTCAGCTCAATGCCGCGTTTGGGGTTGAATGAGCAGATACCACTTTGTCTCTGCTTTCTCATCGCTTTTGGAGTGAAGATTCCGGCCGTTCCACTGCACGGGTGGTTAGCCGACACCTATCGTGAAGCACCATACGGTATGGCAGCATTCACCGCAGCGTTGCTAGGAAAAGTTGGTCTGTACGGTGTGATCCGTTTTGTAGTACCGCTGTTTCCGGATGCGCTCGCTGTGTTTGGACCCTATATCGCCGCGGTAGGAGCTGTGGGGGTTGTATACGGTGGAGTGATTGCGTTGACCCAGCGTGAGATACGCTCACTTCTCGCGTACTCGTCACTGTCGCACCTTGGGTTCTGTATCCTTGGTATCGCCGCAATGAGTCAGATGTCGGTAACTGGCGCTGTCTTTCAGGCTGTGAGCCACGGGTTGGTAACAGCAGCTCTCTTTCTTCTCTTCGGCACAATTATTGAGCGCGAGGGGGCAGGAGACTTTGAGAGCCTCGGTGGCCTAGCTGCGAAGCTTCCCGTCACGGCTTTCTTCCTTATGATTTTTAGCTTGGCAGCTGTGGCGCTTCCGCTGACGAGCAGCTTTGTTGGTGAGTTTCTGATCTTGATGGGCTCGTGGACTAACTATCCGCAGTGGACGGTTGTTGCGATGGCGGGAGTCGTGGTAGGTGCGGTCTATACCCTCACTGCCTACTTGAAGACCATGTTCGGACCGGTATCCGAAACGGTTCCGCTGCGGCGCTCAGATATCAGTGGGGGAGACTTTGTTGTGATAACAGCACTAGCGCTCGCAGTGGTCGGGCTAGGTTTGATCCCATCGCGGATTCTCTCGATTGTTGAGCCCGCGGTTAGTCTGCAGGTTGAGCCCAAGGGGCTCGCCAGCGCGCCTAAGGGTTCACGAGCTGTGCCGCGAGAGGGTATGGATGCACAGCCCCTTGGACCGCGAGTGGCGGCTCAGACGGTATCCCTGCCGATACATTCTGATACTGCTCTGGAATACGTTGTAGATCGTTAGGTGTGTATTTATGAATGCCATAGCTCCGTTTGCTCCTATTCTTGTGCTCTCAGTAGGTAGCCTCGGTTACCTACTTGGGGGGCGTGCGATTGAGAGCTTGCGCGCCTCTGCGCTCTTTGCGGTTACTCTGATAGCGATTGCGGTGTGGTGCACAGTGGGTTTGAGTGATACCGCTGCATCAACCGGCTTTGGGATCGTAGTGAATTCAGGCACGCGGATCCTAGCTCTGGTGACGTGCGTTGCCGGGCTCGTTAGCATCGTAGCAACATCTGGATCCCTCGAGGGCGAGAAGGTAGCGATGCTCAGTGAGTATTACTACTTGATGCTTACATCGTTGTGTGGCGCTCTGATTATGGTGTTCGCAGCGGATTTCTTGACCCTGTTTATCGGAGTCGAGGTTGCATCGCTTGCCTTGTATTGTCTCTGTGCAGCGCGTGTGCATGAAAGGCGCTCCTCAGAGGCATCGATGAAGTATTTTCTGTTAGGGTGCTTTAGCTCGGGCTTTCTACTGTACGGCATCGCGTTATGGTACGGGGCGACCGGTTCTTTGGCGCTCAATGCTGGAAGTGCAGTAGCAGTAAATGCGCCGATACTTGCGCTTTCTTTTCTAATGATTTTGGTTGGTGTGGCTTTTAAAATCGGATTGGCGCCGTTTCACTTTTGGGTTCCAGATGTTTATCAAGGCGCACCAACTTCGGTAACCACCTTTATGAGCTGCGTTGTGAAGGTGGCAGCGGTTTCGACGCTTGTGAGAGTGCTGGCGAGTTCATTCGGTTTTACAGAGCTGTGGACTGTTGGACCCGTGTGGATCCTAAGTGTGTTAGCGATGACGGTGGGAAACCTTGCAGCGCTACAGCAACGGAGCGTTAAGCGCATGCTGGCGTATTCCAGTGTAGCGCAGGCTGGATACATGATGATCGGTGTGGTCGTTGCTGGGTCAGCAGCGGAGGCTATCGGGGCGACTCTGTACTATCTGATCGTCTACTGTGCCATGACCATTGGGGCGTTCGCGGTGCTGTCAGCAATTGGTCCAGATGCTGATTCAATCGATGATCTTAAGGGGCTTGGGAAACGCAGCCCGTTCTTAGCAGTGTGTATGACTCTGTTTTTCTTAGCGTTAGCCGGACTCCCTCCGAGTCTCGCTGGGCTGATGGGCAAGGTCTATCTTTTCTCGTCGGCGTTGTCCGCCGAATTTTTTGGCCTGGCGATCATCGCGGCATTGAATTCTGCCCTAGCATGCGCGTACTATTTTCGAGTCCCGGTTGCTATCCTTTCAGCAAAGGATAACACTGGCGGCTCACTGCATATCCCGGTGCAGGCTAGGTTGGCTATAGGTCTGTGTGCAGTGGCAGTGGTTGTTTTCGGGGCTTTGCCCGAAAACCTACTCGTGATTGTAAGAGACGCGGCGCAGAGTTTGCTCGTGCGGTAGGTTCTTTGTGATGCGGTAGGTGGTGGGAGGGGGCAATACGAGGACTCGTAATATGAAGCTCAAATATGAGCTTAGATTCAAAGATTATCAAGCACCTAATGACGTACTTCGCTCAGTCATCCGAGCGGCTGGGCACAACAAGATTGTGCTCTGGACTCTCAGCATGCGCCGTAGAGTATAATCCTAAATTGTGCGTCCACTCTTACCTTCTCCAGCTGTTTTTTAAGATGGCGTATGATACCATAAAACGCATCGGTGTTTAACCTGAGGCATCGATGAATCAGCTATCTTACGGCATTTGGAGGAGTTAGTCATGGCGAAGGGGGCAACAAAATGGGGCTAGAGGCTTAGGGCAAGGTGAGCAAGTCCCAACAGAGGAGGTCGATGGACAGACATTTGCTGCGCTCACATGCGGGAGCCCAGCAATTAGACCAGAAGATTTGGCAGGGTTGAGAGAGCTTGGAAGGGACCTGCTCAGGCAGACGGCGTACCGCGGTATCAGCCTGGACCTTAGCGGCGTTCGGTGTGTAGCGTCTGGTTTTTTTGGAATGCTTTGGGACTGGCACGAAATTCATGGAAAAGGTGTCTTGCTGAGAAATCCGGAGAGCCGAGTGCAGAATAACGTTTTGTTTGAGGCTTTTTTTACCGCGCCCTGGACATGATGGAGAGTTTACAATTGATGCCAAACATTATCGAAGCTGGTCTTACACAGGGACCAAGTTAGACCCATCCCGGGACGCAGTTACGGTTAGTGATTGTGATGGAAGAGTTGTTTCGCCAGGCGCTGAACCGCTAGATCGTGATGACGAAGGTGAGGATCGTTAGCATAATTGCATTGTGACGCCACATTCCTGAAAGTCGGTCTTTGATTGGCTCGGTTGGCCTGTACCTGCATCGGTATTGAGCCGCTGGTACGGGGCAGTTTGTAACCACCCCAGCCAGCTAATCCACCCGCTTTGCACTGTCAATCCCGAGCAATGTAACGGCTACGGCTACCAGGGCGATCGCGGCTATCGTCCTTGGCGAGAGCCGCTCCCCATAGAAAAGCATTCCAAGCAACACAGCCGGGATAAACGAAACTCCTCGAATCGTTGATGCAACCGAGAGATCAATCGTCTGGACAGCGCTGCTGAAGGTCCACACGCTAGCACAAAGAAATAGAGCCATGAGAGCTGGCCAGATAAGCTGGCTCTTATCGAGGGCCTCGCTACGTTCCGCAGATAAAAGCCACACAACAGTGGCGAGCACCACCGAAAAGCAGTAGTAGTAGAAAGTCGTGTCGGAGGCCCCGAGTGTGCGGCTGCTGATTCGGTAGAGGAACGTGCCAACGCCCAAGCACAGCGCGGAGATCACCGCCCAAATAATCCCGATTAGTGCAGCCGACATATCCTAAAGCTCCTCGTGTGGTTTGCGCGGTCTGGTTTCGGCATGTTAACGCTCGATATCTCCAGATGTGCTCGTGTGTAACTCAGTAACAAACTCACGTATCTCTGCAGCACGCCTCTGAGCGCCGTGATTTTTAAAGATTCGCCATTTACACTCACATATGCCCGCGATCACTTCGAGTATATCACAAACTAGGTGAGTCTCCTCGCCAACAACCTCGGCGGCTTGTCCCTCTTCTGCCCGACTACGGAGTAGGGTCAGTAGATTGCCGATATCACGGGGCAAGCCAAGGATCTCAAGTTGGCAACACGCAGCGCCCGTGCCGAGACTTAGTTGAGTGCCGTTTCCAAAGAAATCGCCGACAACCGAGTTAATCCGCGAGAGGTGCCCCAGGATCTCAAAAACAAACTTACGCTCTCTCGTGCTGCGCTTTTCGAGGAGCGTTGTGACTGGCTCTTCTGCTTGCCCCAGCAGGTGTGCCTCCGAGATGCCGAAGACATCGAAGAGAATGTTGTCAATTTTACGTTTGCACTGGAGCTTGTAGCCTAGCGCTGTTTCTTTCTGTTTCTTGGGGAATTTCGCGAGACCCCCAATGTGTTCGGGGAGGATCGTATTTGCAACGATTGCAAAACGTTCCAGAGCTCGCTGATTCTGAGGTGCTAATTCAAGGCAGCGGTCAAAGATACGCGCGGTACGATCGATATCGTAGGGGCGGATGCCGAATTGGTACCAGCCGACGGTTTCTAATGCCAGCGAAACGAGAGCGTGCTGGCTTTGCTCGATAGCGCTAGGCCACTCCTCGGTGCGCAGCGATCGGATCTCATCAAAATCAGAGAAGCCGTGGAACATAAGAATGCTCCAGGCTAATCGGATCGCTTCCCCAGCTGTCTTGCGGTCACGGGGGTTAGCCTCTAATCCATCACACTTCTCACGTAGCTCACGCATGGCGGCCTCGATGTGTTGTGATGTGAGGTGTGGCGACCCAGCCCTGGAATGATCGTCTGGCCTGGACGGCGCGGGGTGGTTTCTGCGGGGGGTGGAACGGTGTGAGTGCGCTTCTGAACTCATGATTGGGGAGTTTACCCTACATGGCGGGCGGAGTTCCAGCGCTGTTCCTCGGAGCCTGGCCAGGGGGGAGGGGCAGGGATGCTAGGCCTCGACGCCCGCAGCTAGCTCGCAATAAAGCCTCTAATATACTGCTCCGGTTCCCTTGACTTGAATCGTGTACGCATGTTACATCCTCTAACGCGACAAGGTTCTGCAGGCTTCGCTCTCAACGAGTGATAATGCCAACGTAAACCGCCATGACTCTTAGAAACGTATTCTAAAGAAATCAAGTGGTTGAAAGTGATGCAATGCCGCCCCCGGCCGGTACCATCACAGCAGAAGAGTCGTCAGAGGGTATCCCGAACTTTCCGAGCAGTTGCGCTCGGCTTTTGTGAAACCGTTCTGTTCCGGGGGATTTCGTGAAATGTAAAGTGCAGACGCTAAAGCACCAAGGCTTTTGGGCTAAACAAGGCTTGTTGGCTAAAGTTGCATAGCGCCCACAAGTAAGTTTGGCCAGTATTCATTTCTTATAGTCGGAAGACTGTTATTCCGGCGTAAAATGTGGTACTCAGCCGTCCGGACTGCGTCCCGATGCGGATGCGTTCGTGTCGTTTAGCGAAAGTGTTTAGGAAAAGAGATAGGGCTAGAGATGCCAACTATTAATCAGTTAGTTCGAAGTCGTCGTCGTCAAAAGCGGGCGAAAAGT
Source organism: Bdellovibrionota bacterium (assembly GCA_044360225.1). Classification (GTDB taxonomy): domain Bacteria; phylum Bdellovibrionota_C; class UBA2361; order UBA2361; family OMII01; genus OMII01. The sequence continues at coordinate 16,556 of JBIKKR010000014.1, forward strand.
AAGTCGCCAGCGTTAGTGCGCTGCCCGCAGAAGCGCGGAGTGTGCACTCGTGTTTACACGCAGACTCCAAAGAAGCCGAACTCGGCTCTCCGCAAGGTAGCGCGTGTTCGTTTGACAACGGGGATGGAAGTAACCAGCTACATTCCAGGGATCGGCCACAACCTACAAGAACACTCAGTAGTACTAATTCGTGGAGGGCGTGTGAAGGACCTTCCAGGAGTTCGTTACCATATCATCCGCGGTAAGCTTGAGTCCCATGGCGTTGCAGATCGCAAGCAGGGTCGCTCAAAGTACGGAGCAAAGCGTCCGAAGTAATAGAGCCGTTGGACTTAGAATAAAATTCTGAGAGAAGAGTTAGAGAAGAGGAAAGTATGTCACGAAAGAAGCGCGATTTCAAAAGAGAGGTTCTTCCGGATCCACGTTACGGAGATGACGTAGTTGGCAAGGCTATCAACGTGATCATGTTCAGTGGTAAGAAGGGCGTAGCAGAGCGCGCGCTCTACGGTGCTCTTGAGCAGTTAGCTAAGAAGACAGGCGCTGATGCTGTTGAGAGCTTCCATAAGGCCTTAGGCAACATCAAGCCGGTTGTAGAGGTTCGCTCACGGCGTGTTGGTGGAGCAACCTACCAAGTTCCTACAGAGGTTCGTGCTGATCGTGCACAGTCATTAGCGCTGCGTTGGTTGAAGGAAGCTGCAGGAAATCGCAGCGAGCGCAACCTGTCTGACCGTCTTGCAAATGAGCTTCTCGATGCCATCCAGAATCGTGGGGCAGCTGTTAAGAAGCGTGAGGATACGCACCGCATGGCCGAAGCTAACAAGGCATTTGCGCACTTTAAGTGGTAGTTGAGCAGGGACTAACCGATAGGTTAACCAAGACGCTCGGAGATTTAGGATCGTGGCTAAGAAGGATTTAAGTAAAGTTCGTAACATCGGCATCATGGCCCACATTGATGCCGGTAAGACGACTACTACCGAGCGCGTGCTGTTTTACACCGGGATCAACTACAAGATCGGTGAGGTTCACGAGGGTGCAGCTACCATGGATTACATGGAGCTTGAGCAGGAGCGTGGAATCACTATCACTTCAGCAGCTACTACGTGTAAGTGGAAGGGATCGAATGGAGAGTTCCCCGAGCATCAGATTAACGTAATTGATACTCCGGGCCACGTAGATTTCACAATAGAAGTAGAGCGCAGCTTGCGCGTACTCGATGGCGCAATCGCGGTGTTCGATGCAGTAAGCGGGGTGGAGCCACAGTCGGAGACCGTGTGGCGTCAGGCAAACAAGTTCAAGGTTCCACGTTGCTGCTTCATCAATAAAATGGATCGTACTGGGGCGGATTTCTCCGGTGGTATTGATTCTATTCGTGAGAAGTTGGGTGCCAAAGCAGTTCCCATTCAGCTGCCAATCGGTGCAGAGAGTGAGTTTGCAGGCGTTATCGATATCGTTGAGATGAAGGCCATCCTGTACAAGGATGAGACCAAGGGAGCAAAGTTTGAAGTCGCAGACGTTCCCGCAGAGATGCGCGAGGAAGCAGAGAAGGCGCGAGAGTTCCTCATCGAGTGTATCTCTGAGGGCGACGATGCTCTGATGGGTAAGTACCTATCCGGTGAACCTTTGAGCGTACCAGAGATCAAGCAGGGTATTCGTAGGGGAACCATTGCGATGGAGATCTTCCCTGTTTTGTGCGGAAGTGCATTCAAGAACAAGGGTGTTCAGCCGCTCCTCGATGCCGTTATTGAGTACCTTCCCAGCCCGCTGGATATCCCGTCAATCAAGGGAACGGATCCAACGAAGAAGGAAGAAGTAATCGTCGAGCGTCAAGCTGATCCAGATGCTCCGGTTGCCGCGCTCGCGTTCAAGATCGTCACGGACCCATATGTAGGAATCCTAACGTTCTTCCGCGTGTATTCAGGTACTGTTACAGCAGGATCGAGCATCCTGAACTCAACACGCAACAAGAGAGAGCGCATCGGCCGTGTGGTGCGCATGCACGCTGACAAGCGTGAAGAGGTGAAGGAAGTATCCGCAGGAGACATCGGAGCCGCAGTGGGGCTGAAGGAGACGATAACTGGAGATACCCTCTGCAGTGAGGATCAGCCGATTGTGCTCGAGAGTATTCATGCGCCAGCACCGGTAATTAGCGTCGCTATTGAGCCAAAGACCAAGTCTGATGAAGAGAAGATGGGTCTCTCGCTGATGAAATTGGCTAAGGAAGATCCTTCTCTCAAGCTGAGCGTCGATAAGGAGTCAGGTCAGACGATTATCTCTGGAATGGGAGAGCTGCACCTCGATATCATTAAGCAGCGCCTCTTCCGCGAGTTTGGAGTTGATACGACCGTTGGTAAGCCGCAAGTGGCGTACCGCGAGACGATTATTAATAAGGCGGAAGCGGAGTGTAAGTACGCTAAGCAGACCGGAGGTCGCGGTCAGTACGGTCACGTGCTCCTGCGTGTTGAGCCGCTTGAACCGGGCAAGGGATTTGAGTTTGTTGATGAGATTAAGGGAGGCGTCATCCCGAAAGAGTACATTCCTGCTGTCGAAGACGGAGTCGTCGAGGCCCTCGAAGGGGGTATCTTGGCTGGCTTTCCGGTAATCGACATGCGAGTAACGCTCTATTTCGGAAGCTTCCATGAAGTTGACTCGAGCGAAATCGCGTTCAAGATTGCAGGCTCCATGTGTGTTAAGGATGCTTGCAAGAAGGCGAAGCTACAGCTGCTCGAGCCGATCATGGCAGTTGAGGTGGTGTGTCCTGATGATTTCGTCAGCAATATCGTGGGTGACCTGAACCGACGACGTGCTCGAATTCTCGGTATGGAACCGAGAGCTGGCGCACAGACGGTGAAGTGTGAGGTTCCTCTGGCCGAAATGTTCGGTTATTCGACGGATCTCCGCTCAAACTCACAGGGGCGAGCCACCTTCACTATGGAGTACCACCACTATGCTGCCGTGCCGACACACGTCGCGGATAGTCTAGTGAGTAAGTGATGTTTTTAATGGTGTCCTAATTAACCGGAGAGAATAATGTCTAACAAGAAATTTGATAGAACCAAACCACACGTTAACGTTGGTACTATCGGTCACGTTGACCATGGTAAGACAACAACGACGGCCGCACTCGTGGCAGTTCAGGCAGCCAAGGGCCTTGCGACTGTTAAGTCGTACAAGGATATCGCTAAGGGCGGAACCGTTCGCGATGATTCTAAGACCGTAACGATCGCCAGCGCGCACGTAGAGTACGAGACAGCTAACCGTCACTACGCTCACGTAGATTGCCCAGGCCACGCTGACTACGTTAAGAACATGATCACAGGTGCTGCTCAGATGGACGGCGCGATCCTCGTGGTAAGTGCCTCCGATGGTCCAATGCCGCAGACTCGTGAGCACATCCTCTTGGCGCGTCAGGTAGGAGTTCCGAAGATCGTTGTATTCCTTAACAAGGTTGACACAGTTGATGATCCAGAGCTTCTCGACCTCGTTGAGATGGAGGTACGTGACCTCCTCTCAGAGTACGACTTCCCAGGTGCTGATACACCAGTTATCCGCGGTAGCGCACTCAAGGCGCTTCAGGGTGAGGCTAGCGATATCGGCGTAGGCGCTTTTGACAAGCTCCTCGCAACTATCGACGAGTACATCCCAGTTCCACAGCGTGATATCGATAAGCCATTCCTAATGCCAGTTGAGGACGTATTTTCAATCGCTGGTCGTGGAACGGTAGCAACTGGACGTATCGAGCGTGGAAAGATCAAGGTTGGTGAGGAAGTTGAGATCGTTGGTCTCCGCGACACAACCAAGACCGTTGTAACCGGCGTTGAAATGTTCAAGAAGCTCCTCGATGAGGGTCATGCAGGTGACAACGTAGGATGCCTCCTCCGTGGTCTCAAGCGTGATGACGTAGAGCGCGGTCAGATCCTTTGTGTTCCTGGCAGCGTTAAGCCTCACAAGAAGTTCAAGGCAGAGGCGTACATCCTCAAGAAGGAAGAGGGTGGTCGTCATAAGCCATTCTTCTCAGGTTACCGTCCTCAGTTCTTTTTCAGAACTACAGACGTGACCGGCTCCATCAAGCTCCCTGAGGGTGTTGAGATGGCGATGCCAGGCGATCATATCAACCTTGACGTTGAGCTGTATCAGCCAATTGGTATCGAGAAGACTCTCCGTTTCGCTATCCGTGAGGGTGGTAAGACGGTAGGTTCTGGTGTTGTTACTGACATTATTGAGTAGTAACACGCGCGGGCCGTGGCGGCGGGCGCTCCGCCGTCGCGGCTGTTTGTTGATAGGGTTTTTGCGATAGTGTCGGTTTTTTGTAAGGTTCGGTTCGGTGCATTGCTAAATTCAAAGTGAGGATGAGCCATGATTGGCGGGCAGTTAATTAGAATAAGACTTAAAGGGTACGACCACAGGCTTCTTGTTGCGGCAGTTACAGAGATCGTGCAGACGGTTCGCCGTACCGGCGGGCGTGTTGCAGGTCCGATACCTTTGCCGACACGGATCGTGAAGTATACCGTAAACCGCTCGACCTTCGTGGACAAGAAATCGCGCGAGCAATTCGAGATCCGCACGCACAAGCGAATGATTGATATTCTCGAGCCGACTCAGCAGACAATCGATGAGCTGGGCAAGCTTGAGTTGTCGACTGGGGTCGACGTAGAGATCAAGCTTCACTAAGAGAGTTGCAAAAGTTTAAACGAGGGAGGACCTCTTCATGACAACGTCAAAGCATTTCCCAGAAGGACTTCTAGGTAAGAAATTGGGTATGACCCAAGTCTTCACAGCTGAAGGTCAGAGCATTCCTGTGACGATTATTCAAGCAGGGCCGTGCTACGTACTCGATGTCCGTGGCCAGGATGTTCATGGTTACAGCGCGGTACAGTTTGGCTTCGAGCCGAAGAAGTCTCAGCGCTGCAGTAAGGCGGAACTAGGCCAGTTTAAGAAGGCAGGACAGGGCGCTTTCTATCACGTTAAAGAGGTGCGCTGCGATGTGCAGGGTCTCGGCTGGAATGAGGTAGGGAAAGAGGTTACGGTCTCTGATGTCTTCAAGGACGGGGAGACAGTGGATGTTTCAGGTGTTTCAATCGGGCGTGGTTTCCAGGGAGTTGTTCGCCGTCACGGGATGAAGGGACAGCCGATGACCCGTGGTACCCACGAGGTTCGTCGTCACGTTGGAGCGATCGGATGTCGTAAGTTCCCTGGTCGCGTGTTCAAGGGGCAGCGCATGCCAGGTCGTATGGGGGGTGAGAACGTTACCGTTCAAAACCTTGAGGTAGTAGGAGTTCGTCCTGAGGAGAATATTCTGCTCGTTAAGGGAGGAATCCCGGGAGCTCGCGGCAGCCTTGTTGTGATTCGCAAAGCCGCCAAGGGTGGAAAGTAGTTAGGGAGCGGAGGAGGTAGTTACTATGACTTCTGATAAGACACATGCACGGGTTATCGACGGGACGGGCAAAGAGAAGGGCTCAGTAGCTCTCACTCCAGCTATCTTCCAGGCTCAGATTAAATCTGAATTGGTTCACGGAACTGTTCGTTGGCAGCGAGCGAAGCGCCGTGCAGGAACGCACGACGTGTTGACGCGCAGCGAGATGAAGGGTGGTGGTAAGAAGCCATTTAAGCAGAAGGGGACAGGCAATGCTCGAGCTGGCTCGATCATCTCGCCTCTTTGGGTTGGCGGTGCGGTAGTGCACGGCCCAACGCCTCGCAGCTATGAGTTCCGCCTCTCGAAGAGAATGCGCAAAGGCGCTCTTCAGTCGGCCCTTTCGGCTAAGGCCGCACAGGGTGGTTTCGTTGTGGCTGAGAGCATGGGACAGGCTACAGGTAAGACGAAGGATGCGGTAGCGATGCTGAAGAACGCTGGGGTGTACGGCTCCAAGGTCTTGGTTATCGTTCCGAATGAGCAGTCTGATGAGAAGGCGAAGTTTGTTCTTGGCCTTCGGAATATTGAGGCGGTAACCGTTGTCCCGGTAGCAGGTGTTAACGTGTACGATTTAGTGAATAGCACGCATGTCGTGTGCGTTCAGGCTGCGATGGAGGCTCTTGAGGCAAGAGCTGGCAGCGCGGTAGCAGCGTAGTGAAATTGGGTGAATGTATATGGCAAAGAAAGTTGCAAAGAACGCCGTAGCTCAAGTTAATGATTACGCTATTTTGCTGTCACCAGTGATCAGTGAAAAGAGCGCGCTCGTTGGTAACTCGGGACAGGTGGTAACGTTTCGTGTTGATCCGAGAGCGACAAAGACGGCTATTCGTACTGCGGTAGAGCGAGTGTTCTCAGTGAAGGTAGAGGGTGTTCGCACCTGCACCTTTCAGGGCAAACTCAAGCGCTCGATGCGTGGAACAGGTAAGCGTGCTGGGTACAAGAAGGCCTACGTCACGTTGGTAGAGGGCAGCAAGATTGACCTCGTTGAAGGATTGTAAGAGAGCAGAGAGAGACCTATGGCTATAAAGACGTTTAGACCAATTACGCCGAGTCGCCGTTTTCTCACAGTAACGGATTTTTCGGAGATAACCACAGATCGTCCTCAAAAGGGGCTGTTGGCGAAGTATTCCGGTACCGGTGGGCGTAACAACTACGGGCGCAACACGAACATCAACAAGGGGGGTGGACACAAGCGTCGCTACCGCATCATTGATTTCCGTCGTGAGAAGGTTGGTATCAAAGGTACCGTTACGACGGTTGAGTACGACCCGAATCGATCGGCTCGTATAGCTTTGGTAACCTACACAGACGGAGATAAGCGTTACATCTTGGCTCCACAGGGGCTATTCGTAGGACAGGTTATCAGCGCTGGTCCGGATGCTGAGATTAAGCCAGGCAACGCGCTGCCTCTGAAGTCAGTGCCTCTTGGAGAGAATATTCACAATATCGAGCTCAAGATTCGGGGTGGTGGACAGTTAGTTCGCTCAGCTGGAGCTGCGGCTCAGTTGGTGGCTAAGGAGGGAGAGTATGCTACAGTGAAGCTCCCTTCAGGCGAGATGCGTAAGGTATCTGTTGAGTGCTACGCCTCGATTGGTTCAGTAAGCAACGCTGATCATCAGAACAAGGTGATCGGAAAGGCGGGACGCAGCCGATGGTTGAATCGCAGGCCGCACAATCGTGGAGTTACCAAGAATCCTGTTGACCATGCGATGGGAGGAGGAGAAGGTAAGTCGAAGGGTGGAAGGCATCCTTGTTCGCGTACTGGATTGTTGGCGAAGGGCCTTAAGACCCGAACTAACAAGCGCACACAGAAGTTTATCGTTCGTAGACGTAGTAAGTAAGGAATTAGGGGGAAACTATGGCTCGCTCTGTTAAGAAGGGACCATTTGTAGATAATAGCCTGTTAAAGTGGATTGAGCGCGCTAAGTCGGGAGCTCACAAAGGTCCGATTAAGACCTGGTCGCGGCGTTCGACGATCACCCCAGATATGATTGGGTTGACGTTCGCTGTTCACAACGGGAAGAAGTTTAATGCAGTGTTCGTAACCGAAAACATGATCGGGCACAAGTTGGGTGAGTTCTCTCCAACCCGCACGTTCCACGGCCACTCGGCTAAGGCAGCAGCATAGTAAGAGTTTATAGCGTACAGTGAAGGTCATCAGCTATGGCTAAGAAGACACAAAATAAATCAAGTAAAAACGCCGAAGTTGCATCAGCAACCCTTCGGCACATACGGATGTCTCCACGTAAGGCCCGTCTTGTTGTGGATCTGATCCGAGGCAAGCAGGTTGAGCCAGCGTTGGCTATCCTCAAGTTTTCGCCGAAGAAGGGTGCAAAGCTGGCGCACAAGCTGCTCCAGTCAGCAGTTGCTAATGCTCGCGAGCAGGCTCGTGCTGATGTGGATCGTCTCTGGGTGACCAAGAGCTGGGTAGATGAAGGGCGCACATTGAAGCGGTTTATGCCGGCCGCACACGGTCGTGCTGCGCCGATTCGCAAGCGTTCGTCGCATATGACGATTGTGGTCGGTGAGAAGTAAGTTTGTAGGAAGGGAGTTCTGTTATGGGACAAAAAGTTAGTCCACGCGGTTTACGGGTAGGGATCATTGAAGGGTGGCAGTCCAAGTGGTTTGCATCCCGCGAGTTCGCTAAGTATATCGGCGAAGATGTAAAGATTCGTAAGTTTGTTAAGGATAAGCTCCAGGCAGCTGGTATCTCGAAGGTGGAGATTGAGCGGGCGGCAGCACGAGTGAAGATCAATATCTTCACTGCAAAGCCTGGCTTAGTGATCGGTAAGAAGGGGAAGGACATTGAAGATCTTCGCAAGGATCTCAAGAACCTCGTTAAGCGTGACGTGAATTTGAGCATCATAGAGGCCCGCAAGGCAGACATGGATGCGCAGCTTGTTGCAGAGGGGATCGCATTTCAGTTAGAGCGACGCGTCAACTTCCGTAGGGCAATGAAGGATGCCGTTGGTCGTGCACAACGTGTAGGAGCTGAAGGTATCAAGATCCGCGTATCGGGAAGACTTAACGGTGCTGAGATTGCTCGTACTGAGGCTACTAAGGAGGGGCGTGTCCCGCTCCATACGCTTCGTGCTGATATCGACTATGGGTTTGCAGAGGCGAGTACTACCTACGGCATTATCGGTGTAAAGGTGTGGGTATTTAAAGGGGAGAAGTTCGCACCTGGTGAGGAATCTGCAGCAGAGGCAATTCAGATGTAGGAGCGTCCCGAACGGGAAGAGTTTTCGGAGTAGTATATGTTACAGCCAAAGAGACCACGATATCGCAAGCAGATGAAGCTTTACAGACACCTGAAGATCAAGGAGACCCGCGGGTGCACCTTGGAGTTTGGTGAGTTTGGCTTGAGGGCTATGGAGGCGGGATGGGTGACCAACCGTCAGATAGAGGCTGCTCGTCAGACGATGGTACGCCACCTCAAGCGTGGAGGAAAGGTGTGGATTAAGGTATTCCCGGACAAGCCACTTACCAAGAAGCCAGCTGAAGTGCGTATGGGTAAGGGAAAAGGTTCGGTTGAGACGTGGGTGGCAGAGGTTAAGTCTGGGCGCCTCATGTACGAGGTAACGGGAGTTGCCGAGAAGGTAGCAGTAGAGGCGCTTGAGTTGGCGGCAGCTAAACTCCCTATTAAGACTAAGGTGGTCATCCGAAGCAGTAACTTGATTTAAAGCTGAGAAACCGGCATAGTGCGGCGTCCTTATAGTTGGCGTCGCTACGGTGGCTCCGGACTTAGTAAGAAGAAGAGATTAATTATGAAACGCAAAGATTTTCTCAAGGAAATCAATGGCATGGATGCTGTGGCCCTTCAAGAGAAGGCCAACAAGCTGGCAGAGGAGCTAATGCGTCTGCGCTTTAAGCAGGCCTCAAAGCAGCTCGATAAGGGGCATCTCCTCGGACAGACTCGGCGTCAGCTGGCTCGTGTGCAGACGGCTTTAACGGCTAAGAAGGCGATGTAGCCGCAGGGCTAGATAGCATAGCTATTACAGGGGTTTAGGTTAGTAGAACGAAGGCGGCAGTATGGCAGAGACGAAGAAAACGGCAGCGAAGGCCAAGGAAACATCGGGAGCTGGAGCTTCTCAAGCAACAACAGGTAGGGGGAAGCGTAAGACCCAAGAGGGGATCGTCGTCAGCAGCAAGATGGATAAGACGATCGTAGTGGCGGTTGTACGCCAGGTTCGCCATGCAGCGTATGGCAAGTTCGTTCGTAGAACCAAGAAATTCTATGCACATGATGAGTCAAACCAAGGTGCCGTAGGTGATCGCGTTCGCATCGTGGAGACGAGGCCTCTCAGCAAGCTCAAGTGCTGGAAGTTAGAGTCGGTACTCAGGAAGGCAGAGTAACGGAAGGTAGTTTAGTAGGCGGTACAGGGTTATGATTCAGCTAAAATCTTTACTCGATGTTGCAGATAATTCGGGTGCCAGAAAGGTGGTCTGCGTTAAGGTGCTTGGCGGCAGTCGGAGGCGGTATGCGAGCGTCGGAGATGTTATCGTTGTTGCCGTTAAGGAGGCCACTCCCAATTCAAAGATAGCGAAGGGGTCGGTTCACAAGGCAGTCGTGGTTCGCACCGCTAAGGCAGTGAGCCGTGAAGATGGTTCGTACATCAAGTTTGACGATAACAGTGTGGTTCTGATTAATGATTCTTCAGAGCCGGTTGGTACTCGTATATTTGGGCCGGTCGCACGCGAGCTTCGTGGAAAGAAGTTCATGAAGATCGTCTCATTGGCGCCGGAAGTTCTGTAAGGTACGTAGGGGGTGTGTCGTGGCTGCTAAGAAGCTAAAGAAGCAAGAAGTTGAAAAAGTCCCCACCTTTCTGAAGAAGGGTGATCCGGTGATGGTTATCGCTGGGGGAAACAAGACCAAGAGGCCAATCAAGGGTCAGGTATCCAAGATTAAGGCGATCGTCGGTGACAAGGGAGACCGGGTGATCCTTGATGGTTTGAACCTGTTTGTCCGTCACAAGAGAGCAACGACTCCCGGCGAACAAGGTGGTAAGATATCAGTCGAGAAGTCCGTGCACATCTCAAACGTAATGTATTACGTCGAGGCTCTGAAGCGTCCAGTCCGTTTGGCGAAGGAAGTTGCCAAAGATGGCAAGCGTGTTCGTGGATACAGGGATCCTGAGACTGACAAGTTTGTCCAGCTTGAGGCGAAGTAGAGGTAGTATGAATCGGTTGTCTGAGCATTATTCGCAAGTGGTAGTCCCAGCTTTGATGAAGAAGTTTAACTACTCTTCACCGATGCAGGTGCCAAAGTTAGAGAAGATCGTTCTTAATACGGGAGTTCGAGATGCCGTCAACAACTCCAAGGCTATTCAGTTTGTAGAGTACGCTATGACGCGTATCAGCGGACAGAAGCCGGTTGTGACCCGCGCCAAGAAGTCAATCGCAGCGTTCAAGCTCCGGGAGGGTCTGCCGATCGGGGTTATGGTGACGATGCGCAAGCGCAGAATGTACGATTTTCTCGATCGTTTCATAGCGGTGGCGCTACCTCGGGTACGCGACTTCCGGGGAGTTCCACGCAAGGGTTTTGATGGACGTGGCAACTACACTATGGGCATCAAGGAGCAGATCGTGTTCCCCGAGATTGAGATCGATAAGCTCGATCAGATTAGAGGACTGGATATCACCTTCGTGACAACCGCTAAGACGGATGAAGAGGGATTCGAGCTTCTCGAGCTCATGGGCATGCCGTTTCGTAAGAACTAGCCGTCGCGCAGAAATTAACTGGGGTAGAGATTTATGATAAACGATCACGTATCAGACATGATCACTAGAATTAGAAACGGACAACGTGCTGGGCACCGCTCGGTTCTGGTAACCGCTTCGAAGATGAACAAGAGTGTTCTTGAGGTGCTCAAGAGAGAGGGTCTCATAGAGGGTTTTGAGTCGGCTGAGGATGCCAACAAGAAGCCAGCGATCAGAGTTGGGCTTAAGTACTACTCAAGCGGGAAGCCGCTTATCTCGCGAGCAGACAGAGTTTCAAAGCCAGGATGTCGCAAGTACTTTGAGGTCGATCGTCTGCCAAAGGTAAGCAGTGGTTTGGGTGTTGCCATAGTTTCGACATCGAAGGGTTTGATGACGGACCATGAGGCACGGAAGAACAAGGTTGGTGGGGAAGTAATAGCCCTGATCGGGTAATCGGAAGAGGTGTTGTATGTCGCGTATAGGTAAATTACCAGTGGCGCTTCCCCAGGGAGTAAAGGGGGCTGTCTCAGGTAGTGTGGTATCGGTGGAGGGCCCCAAGGGCAAGCTGTCATTCTCGGTCCGCCCGGGGGTAAAGGTGGTGCTCGAAAATGGAAGCTTCCTGGTTTCATTGACTGGCTCCGATGCTCAGGCAAGGGCTGACTATGGTACGACCCGTGCCACCATTAACAACATGGTGAAGGGTGTGAGCACAGGCTGGAAGAAGACCCTTGAGTTACACGGTGTCGGTTATACGGCCAAGCTACAGGGCAAGAATCTCGTTCTCGCGGTTGGGTTCTCGCATGATGTGACGATGCAGATTCCTGATGTAATCAAGTGTACGATAAACAAGAACCAGGTTGATCTTGAGTCGAGCGACCGAGAGATTCTCGGTACGTTTGCAGCGAAGGTTCGGGATGTGCAGCCGCCTGAGCCGTACCTCGGTAAGGGGATCAAGTATTCGGATGAGAAGATTCGACGTAAGGCTGGTAAGACCGGCAAGAAATAGTTAGTGCGAGAAGTTAGGAAGGAGTGGGGGCCGTATGGCAACGCAAGGAAAGAAGATAGCAAGTACCTCAAGAGAGAGGAGAAAGCTTCGGATTCGCAAGAAGGTAGTGGGAAGCGCAGAGAAGCCTCGATTGAGCATCTTCCGCAGCTCCAAGCACACCTATGCACAGGTCATCGCGGATGATGGTCATCGAACGATAGCCAGTGCATCAACGCTCGACAAAGATGTTCAGGCAGCCCTTGCCCAGCTCACGAGCGGTGAGGATGAGGCTAAAGGAAGTTCCAAGTCTGTGCTCGCAGCGCGGGCGGTCGGTATCGTTCTTGCCGAGAGGACCAAGGCAGCAAAGGTTGCTCAGGTAGTCTTCGATCGTAACGGGTTCCTTTTTGCCGGCCGGGTTAAGGCGTTGGCCGACGGGGCGCGTGAGGGTGGTTTGAATTTTTAATCGGTGATGTATGGCATTTAAGAATAAACTCGATGCTCGTAGGGTAACGGTAGAGCAGTGCGGTGAGCTCACAGACAAGACAGTGGGTATCAACCGTGTTGCAAAGGTAGTGAAGGGTGGTCGTCGCTTTAGCTTCAGCGCTCTGGTAGTTACCGGGGATGGACGTGGTCACGTGGGGTTCGGGCTCGGGAAGTCTGTAGAGGTTCCCGACGCGATTCGCAAAGCCACAGAGCAGGCTCGTAAGCGTCTCGTAAAGATTCCTTTGAAGGGAACGTCGATTCCGCACGATATTATCGGCAAATCTGGACCGTCGACTGTTATTTTGAAGCCAGGGGCTCCGGGAACGGGAGTTATCGCTGGAGCCGCTGTCCGTGCAATTATGGATGTATGCGGTATTAAGGATATCCGTACGAAGTGCATCGGTTCCAGCACAGCACAGAACGTTTTGCGTGCTACATTAGCTGGACTTCTCGACCTTGAGGAGGCAGAGGTAGTTGCAGCAGTGCGTGGTCTCAAACTTGAGGAGATGGGCTACCAGCCCTTCTAGTGAGCTTTTAGAGTAGGATCGTTATGAGTAAGGTACGAGTTAAGCAGGTACGTAGTCAGATCGGAAGAAACCCGACGACTCGAGGAACATTGAAGGCAATCGGTTTGGGCTCAATCGGCAAGCAGCGCGAGCTGACGCTCAATGCGAGCGTGCAGGGGATGCTCAAGTCGGTACAGCACCTGATCGAGGTTACTCCAGTTAAGTAGTTTTTCATTAAGGTAGTGAGGTCAACCATGGCCAGTAATAAAGTTTTGACGCTAAACACATTAAAGCCCATGCCTGGAGCTCGTAAGCTTCGCACGCGAGTTGGTCGCGGAGAGGGATCTGGACACGGCAAGACCTCCGGCAAGGGAGGTAAGGGCCAGACAGCTCGGTCGGGGGGAAGCATTCGCCCTGGATTCGAGGGAGGTCAGATGCCATTATACCGACGTCTCCCAAAAGTTGGGTTCACCTCACGTGTTTCCGTGAAGGGTTCTAACGTGTACTCGATCGTCAGGCTTTCGGTGCTTGAGCGACTTGAGAATGGTACGACTGTTGATTTGGCAAAGATTCAATCGCTGGGGTACGCCAAGAAGAGCAGCGAGCGCGCTGGGGTTAAGGTGCTCTCTGATGTAGAAAAGCTCACTAAGAAGCTTCACGTCAAAGTAAACGCGATATCGGCTCAGGCTAAGGCGCTGGTAGAGGCTGCCGGCGGTTCCGTTGAGCTTGTGTAACTATAACCTGGACTGAGTGATGAGCGACCGTGTCGGCCCGCATGTGTGAGGCCGACACGGTCGTTTTACGACAGGATTTT
>JBIKKR010000122.1:0-9161 GCA_044360225.1 Bdellovibrionota bacterium
AGCAAACCGCATCGACTCTAGTGCATCATGTGCTATTGAGCGCCCATCCGAAGACATGCTCACATCTTCGCATGTCTAACGTTAATACAACATATCAAATATCAACTAAATTATGTTACCTACTATATTATGATTTAAGATTCATAATTGCAGCGTTTGCAAGATCAGAAACGCGAATAGTTGATGCGATTCACTTAATTGGAGATTGGTTATGCCCGGACCCACGGCTAACAATGAGTATAGTTCTTTATCAAAAGCTTACCATGACTTGGAAAAAAGAGCTCCAGTCTACGGCGGAGAAGCTAGTTATAAAGTGTATATTGAAGGAACGGAATACGAGGGTGAGATCACGATGACGGGACCAAACGGTGGGCCGCAGGAATTCGAGATATCCGTGAATTTTGATGATACCTCCCTATACGTAAATTTGGGGCGCTCCAAAGTTCATGAATTTCATTTCGATGTCGACGGTACAGAGGATATGACGAGAACCGAAGCAGATGCTTTGGAAATTGTGAGAAAGGTAACCAACGCAATAATTAACGGCTAGTCTGACTTGTAGTTTAGGTCTTCCCGCAACAGCGACTGTCTGGGGTTACACGCGAATTCAAACTCATTGAACAATCGTACACGCAACCGCAGGTGATCACGTTTCTCGCACGTTAGGCCGCCGGAACTTAATCCCGTCTAATCCCCCTTCCGCAAAAAGTTTGACCAGAAACCAGGTTGCTCAGGGTTATTACCTTGGTCGTGACGCTGCTCGTCACTCGGACCCGGATGCTGTGGGCACGGGCGGTCCGGCTCTGTACCCGACACAAAGTATTCCTCAATGATTCGGTCATGAGGACATGCCTCGGTTGCTGTTTTGCCGGTATCCGCGTCGATTTGTACCAACCGAACCTGCCGCGGCGGAATAAAGGAGCTTTCGCGGGTGTAGAAAGCCGCACATTTCATAAAGTCACCCCAGATCGGAGCAGCTGCCGCTCCGCCGGTGATGCTAATTGGGGAGTTGTCATCGAAACCTACCCACACTCCTGCGGCGATTGTTGGAGTGTATCCGATAAACCATGCATCACGAGCATTATCCGAAGTTCCAGTCTTACCAGCCGCAGGTGCGGTAAATCCTTTTGTTCTGATCCCCTTAGCCGTACCACGGTCTAGAACCCCCTGTAGGATGTTGGTTAAGACGAAGGTCGCACCCTCATCGGCGACCCGGCGCTCGCCAACACTTGGAGCGCTCAGTCGTTCATTCTCCACATCGAGCGCAGCGCTGTAGAGTCGTGGGTGAACCGAGATGCCGCCGTTCGCGAGCGCTCCGTAGGCGCTCGTTAGTCTCAGTAGATTCGTATCGAGAGCTCCAAGAGCAAGCGAGGGTACGGCACTAAAATTCTGTGATGAGAGTTCAAAGAGCTGCACTGTTCTCTTAAGCGCAGGTAATCCCACTCGCTCTGCTATGTAGAGTGCGGGCATGTTAAGCGAGTTCTCCAGTGCGTACCGGACGGTGACATCACCCCGGTACTCGTGATCATAGTTCTCTGGATTCCAACTCTTTTGGCCTTTAATGCGGAACTCCATCGGCTTATCCTCGACGACGCTCACGGCCGTTGCTACCTTGTAGGAGTTGAGCGAACCATCGAGTGCTGTAAGGTACAAAAAAGGCTTGATTGTGGATCCCGCCTGGCGAGTGGCTTGACTTACGCGGTTGAACTGACTCTCCGAAAAATCTCTGCCGCCAACCCAGGCGCGCACCAGTCCCGAATAAGGCTCTAGAGCGACTAAAGCGGCCTCCAGTCTGCCTTTGTTTTTCGTGAGCCGAGGGTGAGCCGTCTCGATTCCTTTGAGACCTCTGTCGACCGCCTCCTCTGCGCATCGCTGCACGCCAAGATCGATCCCCGTGTATACCGCGAGCCCTGACGAGAGTGCTGAATCAAGGTCAAGCACACTCGATAGCTCTGATTCCAAGGCTGCTGTAAAAAACGGCGCCAGGCGACGATGTTCCTGTCTCGGAGCTGTAGTAATCGAGCGCGCTTTGGCCAGTGTGTACTCTGACTCAGTAATGTGTCCGTGTTCCCGCATCTTTAATAATACGATATCTCGGCGTTCCTGAGCACGGTCAACATACCGCCGCGGATTAAAGAGGCTCGGCGCCTTGATCATTCCAGCTAAAGTAGCGGCCTCGTCGACCTTGAGATCCTCCAGCTTCTTTCCGAAAAATGCTGATGCAGCCTCCGGCATCCCGTGAATCGCGACTGCGCCCTCCTGCCCGAGGTAGACCTCATTAAGATATAGCTCTAGGATCTGCTGCTTCGACAAGTGTCGCTCGATACTTAAGGCCGTTGGCACCTCCATCAGCTTTCGCGAGAACGATCGCTTGGGAGAGAGGAAGAGGTTTTTTGCGAGCTGCTGCGTAAGCGTGCTACCCCCCTCGATAAGCCGCAACGAGAGGATGTTACGAACGGAGGCGCGAGCAATGCTTATGAGGTCGAGTCCAAAATGTTTGTAAAACCGTTCATCTTCGATCGACAGTACTGCCTTCTGGATAACCGCCGGTATAGCAGAGAGCGGCACAAAGCTGCTGGCTCGTACATCAGCTCCACCGATGTATGAGATCACTTGTGGCTCTAGGGTTATGTGTCGAACATCATCGGTTCTTCGGTGCCATGGAATTGACTCCTTGTGGGCTGGACGTAAGTCACCGGAGTGGTCGGTGTAGGCTCGAGTATAAACCGTGATAGCTGAGTCAGAGAGTGAAAACTCCCCCGGCCGAGATGGCTGCGCAGGGACCTCTGAGTAGCGTCTCTCTGTGAGTGCTGCGCGAACCGTTGTAGCATGTTGAGATGTATAGCCACCGAGGCGCTCGATAAAGCTCGCCAGGTCGAAGGGCGCTGAGTATATAACCGGCAGCCTGGGGTTGTTGATCGATGAGAGCCGATTCATCACCTTGCGGTCGATCGATGCCCAGAATCCGTACGCGCCGAGTGTCACCACCACGAGCATCACTACTGCGAATCGTCGCACTCTTTGGAATCCTGTCTTGCGAGGTGAGACCTTGCGAACTCGCGGAGATGGTGAGATGCGTGGCTTCTTGGAACGCCTAACAGGCTTCTTTGGCTTTGTGCTAGGCTTCATAGGTTAGGAAGATATCGTGAGTTGCGAATCGCGAAAAGCATGTAAGACAGGCAAATAGGAGCTGGCAGCTAAAACGAAATGTTGGTTTAATCTGAGGTCGGCGAGCAAATAAGTATCAGGGCACAGAGGTATGATCAGCAGGTTACATGGAGTATGCGTTGAAATCGAAGGGGACGGGGTGGTTATCGATGTCCAGGGCGTAGGATATGCCATAACGTGTACGAGTGCCCTCTTACAGAGCTTAGAGTTAAACAAGGAGCATACCGTGTGCGTGTATACCGATGTGCGGGAAGATGCCATCCGGCTGTTCGGTTTTCATTCGCCGGCCGAGCGCCAGATGTTTCTCCTCTTGAACAAGGTCTCGGGTATGGGGCCTCGTTCTTCTTTGGACGTTTTGTCAAACGTTTCTATTCGAGAGTTGTTGCGTGCAATCGGAGCCGGAGATGTCCAGGGGCTCATGAAGATTAAGGGAGTGGGACGGAAAAAGGCAGAGCGAATCGTTGTCGAGCTCAAGGACCTAGTTGGCTCGATGGCAGACGAGCGAGCCTCGGTGCTTCGTGTTGTGGTCGAAGGCGCTGGCCCGGGGTCTTCATCATTGAAACCAGTTTCCTCTGATGCAGTAGCGGCTCTTGAGGTGCTCGGATTTGCGCGGCGAGACGCCGAAATAGCCGTCTCCAAGGCGGCCGACTCGGGTTGGGGGCAGGGTGATGTCGGCGACCTTGTTCGTGAGGCGTTGCGATTTGTCTGAGTGGAGATGATCTCTGACAGGGAACATAACAACCACTGGCGTATAGAGAGATTTGTAGGGAGCAACCTTTGACTCCTTAACTATCTGAATATATTCCGCAAAGTGCAGTTTCGCTCGAACGGTTTTTACTCGCGCAGGTGAAGGGGTGCTAAATTAGACTGGGACTGTTACGTTATTGAGAATACTGAGCGGATAGTATGTACAAGAACTGTAAACAAGAACTGTGAGTTGGTGCTTAGACATGGGCCATGTTCCTGCGCTCCCAAAGCGCCGCGATTACAGGAATCGATTTGCAAGATATGGCGATAGATGAAGAGCTAGAGATATGGGGCGAGGACCCTGCGGAGGCAGCTGCGGTTGCTCCTGACACGCTTCGTGACTCGGCCACGCCGGACGAGGAGGCTCTCGTCGTTTCGTTGCGGCCCAGCCGCTTCGATGATTACGTAGGACAGGATCACGTTAAGAGCAATCTGCAGATAGCGTGTAGCGCATCGAAGCGCCGCGGCGAGGCGATGGACCACGTGCTGTTGCATGGACCTCCGGGCCTGGGCAAGACCTCGCTGGCTCGAATCGTCTCAGCAGAGTTAGGTGTCGGTTTTAAGAGTACCTCGGGACCCGCAATTGAGAGGCCCGGTGACTTGGCAGCAATTCTTACCTCGCTTTCGGACAGAGATGTTCTCTTTATTGACGAAATTCACCGTCTTTCGCGGGCTATCGAAGAGGTGCTCTATCCGGCCATGGAGGACTTTGAGCTCGATATCGTTATCGGCCAAGGTCAAGCAGCCCGTTCCGTGAAGATTCCACTTAAGCCGTTTACTTTGGTAGGAGCCACAACTCGTTCAGGAGCTCTGACCTCTCCGCTCCGCGATCGCTTCGGTATTGTTCATCGATTAGATTTTTATTCAAAGGCTGACCTCGCGCGGATTGTAAGCCGCTCGGCGGATATTTTGGGGATCGATTCGGAGACGTTGGCCTGTGAAGAGATCGCTTCGCGCTCGCGTGGCACGCCGCGTATCGCTAACCGCCTACTGAAGCGTGTGCGAGACTATGCCGAGGAGTGTGCGGGGGGCGTCATTACTACTTCCGTGGCAGCAGAGGCTCTCGAACTTCTGGATATCGATGGGCTTGGACTCGATCGTACCGACCGGGCGTTTTTGGGCCTGATCATCGACAAGTTTGATGGTGGGCCGGTTGGTATCGAAACGATAGCGGCTGCGCTTGGCGAGGATCGCGATACGTTAGAGGATGTCTTTGAACCGTACCTGCTCCAGGAGGGATTCCTCGCCCGGACGAAGAAGGGAAGGGTGGTAACAGAGCGAGCATATCTCCATCTCGGCAGGTCGCCCTCGAAAACCCAAAGACAGCGCGGGTTGTTTGATGCTCAGGAATAGAAGGTTTATCGTGGTGTGCGTATGTTAGGAGGTGTAGTAGGGTGGGTGCAGGGCATACTGATCGCCCCGATCCTCGTGGGTGCGTTTGCCCTTGTTGATGTCACGTGGCATACCCAACAGCAGAAGGCTATTAACATCAAAGCGCAAAGTCGTGGCTCCGAGGTGCTTGAGTGTCTTGCCGAGGAACTTAAAGCAAAGCTTCGTTTTGAGATTCGGCTGTGTCGTCGGCGCGCGGGGTGGTTGGATTTCTGTGAGGACTCGCGGAGCGAGCTGCATACGGTGACCTATGATGAGGTTACCGAAAGCTATCGCGTGGTGTCTGACCGCCTTGATGACGAGCAAGAACCGATCTCCATCGAGGTGCCGTCACGGCCAGAGGCGGTCAGACTGGTTACCACGGTTGATAATCTTAAGCTCAATTTTCTAACAAGGGATGAGCCACACTTAACAGAGCAGGAAAATTCATACCTTCAGATCCGCACTATTTTTACTTGTCGGGGTAATTCATCCAGACCATTCGCTCATGTTTCAAGGTTCCTGACTTTTGGGCTTCTCAATACCGTTGAGGATCGTTCGGAGTGGGAGGATTTCGCACTTCACTCTCAAGTGGAGGCGGCCCAGTAGCCGGTCGGCAGCGATGACAAAGCTACTCTCCAGACGCACCAAGACCGCACTGCTTGTCACTGCCGCTCTTGTGATCGTTATCACCGTAGCGCTGATCATGAATTGGCGAACGGAGGAGGAGGCGTTCCTGAGCAACCTCGCTCTTTTTTCGTTGATCAATCTCAATATCCTGGCACTCCTCGTATTGGTGGTGTTGGTCGCGCGAAATGTAATCAAGCTAATCTTTGAGAGACGGCGCGGGATCCTTGGCGCTCAGTTGCGATCACGACTCGTCAGCTCATTTGTTTTGATTGCTCTCATACCGATGGCCCTATCGTTTATCGTTGCGAGTGGTCTGATCAACCAAGCTGTTCAAGGATGGTTTAATACGCAGGTCGAATCGCTCGTCTCTAGCTCTCTTGAGCTGGCCAGGCAGTACGTGAGTCAGGCAAAGACCTCGGTGCGGGGTGCCTCTCGGCGTGTGCACTACGAGCTAAGCCGACTCGGTGGGTTCGATGTTCCGGACTCGGCGCGGGTGCGCGAGCGACTTGAGGAGTTGCGTCATGCAAATGATTTGTATTCGTTGCGTATTGTCGATCGATCCGGAACGGTTCTGAACGAGGTTTCTCATGCCACTGCTGGCGTGGAGTCCTTTGCTGAGCCGCCAGTCGATCAAGATGCTGTGAGCCGAGTCACGGCGCAGGCTCCTGTTTTGAGGCTTGAGGAGCGCGGGGCGAGTCAGTTTGTCCGGGTATACCAGCTCTTAGGCGATGCCGTGTTAATCTCATCCTACCGTATGGATCCTGAAATGGTGCATGCGCAAGGGGTTGTCAACGATACCTACACGCAATACGGAGACCTGAAAGGAGTAAAGGACCCGCTGCGCACAAATTTCTTCGCTATCCTGGGGCTTTTTAATCTGCTGACCCTGTTTGGTGCGATATGGGTAGCATTCTTTATCTCAAAGCAGATCACCGGCCCGATTCAGGCGCTGGCGGAGGGTACCCGTAACATCGCTCGCGGAAATTACAACTTTAGCCTGCCGCAGCCGATACGTGATGACGAGGTCGGTTACCTAACGCAGTCCTTTAATCAGATGGTCGCCGACTTAAACTCTTCGCAGCAGGAAGCCGAACGTCGCGGGCGTTTGATTGAGGCGATTATTTCAAACCTCGGAGTTGGGGTAGTTGCGCTTGATACCGATAAACGTGTTACCGCGGTCAATACGGCAGCACGGCAGCTGCTCGGTATTATATGTGCTGAAGCTAAACTTCCGGGCAATCACCTCGACCAGGTAGTGCCTGATGAACAGTACCAGCAGATCGCACAGCTTGTTGAGGGGCTTGAGGTTCTCGGAAGTGCTCAGGATCCCGCCGGGGCAGCAGAAGTTGAGATAAAAATGCGACGTGAGTCGCGCGAACTGCTCGTGGTTTGCACCGCAGGTCGGATTGAGACTGGGGAGAAGGGGGCTCTTGGGTACGTTCTTCTGCTCGATGACGTAACTGAGCTCTCGCGCGCGCAGCACCTGGCGGCCTGGCGAGATGTTGCTCGACGTATCGCCCACGAGATAAAGAATCCGCTAACACCGCTACAGCTTTCGGCCCAGCGGTTGGAGCGACTGCTGCAAACAACAGAGGTCTCTGGCGCAGCGAGCGAGTCTGTGCGCTCGATAGTCGAGCACGTTGAGATTATTAAACGCCTCGCTAATGAATTCTCAGAGTACGGCCGCATGCCAACAGCTCAATTCTCGCCCTCCGATCTTGAGGTCTTACTTCGTAGTGCCTACGATACATTCAAGACGAACAATCCCGATATCGAGTTCTCCTTTGCATCAAAGGAGAAAGTTCCAGAGATGCTTCTTGACCCGGAGCAGATACGGGGCGTGCTGATTAATATCTTCTCGAACGCTGTAGCAGCTGTTCGGTCAGGGGCTACAGATGGAGTTGCAAGGACTATTCAGGTCAGTGTCGGTTTCGACAGGGCCTCTGGGCGTGCGCGGATAGAGATCGCAGATTCAGGGCCAGGGATCCCAGCGGCTGATAAGAGCAGGGTGTTCGAGCCGTATTTCACGACGAAGAAGGGGGGTACAGGGCTAGGTTTAGCGATCGTCAGCTCTGTGGTATCAGATCATCAAGGCGAGATCTCGGTATTTGATAACACGCCGCATGGCGCTCGGTTTGTTGTTACACTCCCGCAGCATCCTCAGCACACAACGCTGCGTAGGTTTGGCGGTTAAGGTTGGTTTGGTAGAGATCATCGGCTATGGGTACTAGCCTAAGAATGGCAAGGTAAGATCCTTGTGAGGTTTATATATGACCCGAATCATTGCGGACCCAGCCGTCTCGGGCCTACAGGGTATTTTAGACACTAATTCGAGTAAGCGAATCGTTGTGCTCGGGACGACCTGCACCGGAAAGTCGACGTTACTCGCGTCGATTCCTGGTGCGCGAGACCAAGACGCGGAGCTGTTTCCAAAGCTGACAAACGAGCAATCGGAATACGTTTGTCAGGAGCCATGGACCGAGGAGATTGGAAGAGTAATGACTGGATTGGTTCGGCAACACGTCAAGAGTGAGGTTGGCCGGCCCGTATTCGGCACGGTCGTGATTGACTGCGACCTCATTATTTTGCTCAAGATATCGGATGAGTTGCTTACGGAGCGCACGCGGAAGAGAGGATGCTCATTCGCGGATGCAAAAGGGATGCAAGCTCAACTCGAACGCGAAATTGCTTGTTGTGGTATTCCTTATTTGGAATACTATGTTGGGTAGGTAGAAGCCCCATGGAAGGGGCTTTTGACTAATTACATGCCGAGTCCTTATGACACACCGCGCGATCGTTTTTGTCATTATTGTTGTTTCAAGTATCTGTTCTTCAGTATACGCCGAAGTGCCGAAGAAAAAGATAGGTCTGATTGCCTCCCTTTCGGGATTTGCGGCTCCATACGGAGTCGCCGTTAAGGAGGGCATTGAGCTGGCGCTCTCTGAGCAGAGAAGTGCAGGACTCGATATAGAGCTACTTGTGCAGGACGATCAATCAGATCCAACCAAGGTTCTCTCTGCCTATCGGTTTTTGAAGGATGTGAAAGGGGTCGAACTACTCATTGCGGGAAGCTGGTGGGTAAGGCCTCTGGCTCAGGTTACGGAGAGAGACGGCATCCCGCTTTTGTCGTGCGAAACGATGCAGGATGCAGATTTCGTCCCATCGGCAACATATTTTGTTCTCGGCGGACGGGTAGCTGATTGGGTTAGGGTTTATGAGCCGTTTTTTCGCGCGCGCAATCTACAGAC
>JBIKKR010000124.1:0-9104 GCA_044360225.1 Bdellovibrionota bacterium
GACCATCAGCGCTCTGTGCTCGTTGCGCAAAGATATCGAGGATCAGCATACTGCGATCAATAACCTTAAGCTCGGTAGAATTGGTAATCGAGCGCCACTGTGAAGGTTTGAGTTCCGCATCAAAAATAAGAACCTCCGCTCCCAATCGCAGACAGCGGATAACAAGCTCTTGGAGTTTGCCACTCCCCATAAAGGTCTTTGGATCAATTCGCCGTCGTTGCATCACAGTATCAACAACGGTGACCCCTGCCGTTCGAGCCAATTCACGTAGCTCAAGCATCGAGGTCTCTGGGTCTACGTCTCCCTTATCGTACACCCCAACCAGCACCGCTCCGACCTGGTCACTGTCGAGGTGAATTACCTCAGAGGCAAGACTCTGCTCAATCGCCTCAACACGCTCAAGAAAATTATCTTCATACGCACCAAGGTCTTTGACTACTTCGGTCATCGTCGTTGCCGAATCCTGTCCCTTCGCCGGCACCAGGTAGGCAAACGACATCGACACTCGATTGGGTGCACTTCGAACGCTTGCGACCGCATCAAATCGCAAACGCTCAAGGTCGGCGTACACGTCATAAGGAATCGACGCCTGCTCCTTATCTCTAGAGAGGTCGGTAAAAACGAGGCGAATGTTCCGGAGACGCGAGCGCCCCAAACGGTAGCGCCCTAAGTCTGGAAGGTAGATGATCTCTTTTGTTCCAAGTATCACTGCCTCGACCCGACCCTGGCGGTTGATCAGCACTCCGATCCGTCGCCGCAACTCCTGTGCAACGTTGAGCATTTCTCGAGCAAGCTCAAGCGACACCAGCTCAGTCGCATCAACTGAGCGCTGGTACAGTTTGCGGACCGCCCTAAGCTCCGATGGAGCAAGTCCCCGTGAATTACCAAAAACTTCATCTGCCATAACATCCTGGCGCAGTCAGTGACGCCTATTTGCGACGCAGTACGAGTAGCTCAGCCGTTAGCGGCGCAGTTTGCCCACCCGACTGGGTGGCTGACTTAACGTAGCGCTCAGAGATCGAGCCTTCAATCCGCCAGAATCGCTGCAGACACTCACCTACCAGCGACTCTACTGCTGCCCGGTACTGCACCGTCCTGGAACCCAACCGCCCCTGCCCTACACGCACTACGGCGCGGCCACCGGGCTGAACGACCCGAGCCATCTCGACCAGTACCTCGTTGGTCTGATCGCTCCATTCAGATACATCACGCGGCCCCTGACGCTTCTCCGGCATGTCCACACCAAGCCACCAGGTACGTAGCCACGATTGCAAGCCGTGCTCGATCAAGCCTGGCTGATGCGGCGCGACGAGGGCTAGCTCAACAGAGCCGGTCTGAACACGATCCATCGACGCAGGATCAGAGAAGAACACCTCACGCTGTAACTTACTGGATCCAGCGAGCGCCGAAGGAACTCCGTCCTGGAGTAATGCCGCGGCTTTCTTGAGAACTCGCGCAGACACATGACGATACGACGGAACTTCACCTCTCTTGCGATTCAGAGCCGCTTGGGCATCTGGAGACAAACCCTCTGATGGTGATGTGTATGCTGAGAGGTACGCCGAAGTATGGCCATGGAGAATGCTCGCCATGATAAATGATATAAACTCCGAGGACTCATCCGTCGAGGAACGTAGCGCTGACTTAACGTTCATCAACTCTCTGAATGTGTCAGAATCAAAGAAGTGCGGGAAAGGTCCTGTGTAGCTTTTGAGATCAACAGGTCGCTTGACCGGAATGAACTGAAGCCTCAGCGCTACCTCTGCTATGTCCGCTGGCGAGAGTCGGGCTCGTGCAAGCTTTACAAGGCTATGCTCCTGTTCACATCCAACAAAACCACGCCCTGCTACCGCCGCCTCGACTCCGACTATTCCCGTAGAGCAGAAAGGGTCGAGAACCAGCGAACCCTTCTTTGAGAAGCGCTCAATGACATACCGAGCGACATACGGTTTCCACGGAGCACAGTAATGGAAGGCACCCTGAAGGCTGTGGCCAGAGGTCGATGGACTGCCTGTGGGCAGGTTGAGTTCCTCGTTGAATTGCTCTGGCTGAACTAATCGTAAAACTGCTGACATGGTTTTTCCTAAACCCATTACACTTTGCAAAAACGGTGAAGCACTGCGAACTGCTCTGGGTTACCCCCCTAGTTCACCATACTTCCGAACCCTACAAAACCTGAAATCTGCCAACATAACCCGCATCACGGGGCAGCTCCAGGTTGCCGTCTTTAACCGGCATTCCCTGACTATAAAGACGGGCCCCCGCAGCGGCTATCAATTACTTGGCAAACGGAGTTCTTAGTACAAGATTCTTAAAACTTGCTAATAAGCTGGTATTACTAGGCTTTATAGCTCATATCGACCGTCCGAGACTCGACGACTTTTTTTCGAAACAGTGTCTGCAATCCTTAGAAAACTCGCCCAACTGATATTCATCCTAGCTTCAGTGGTGGAGCAAATCCGCAGGGCGGCTCTCAGAACTCTCGGCGCTCGGATAGAGATCGGATCAGACTGCCGGAAACCTTGGGGAACAACCCCTTCGCCAATCTTGGTGCTATGCTTTCTGGAAAGAAGGGGTAGTCTGGGGAGTTTTGGATTGCGATCGCTGCCCCAAAGACCTAGAAGCCATCTCAAAAACCCCCTGGGCTGCGGCTCGCTGCGCTACGAGATCGCGTCGTCTTCGGGAGAAACCGTGCTCGCTGTATCGCAGCGGATACACCTGCGCGCGTTTTCTCCCTGCATTCTCGCGCTCTCGTAGCTCGCAGAGCCTCGCCTGCATGGTATTTTTGAGATGGCTTCTAGTCAAACAGCGAGATGCCTAGCGAATCGAGGTTTTTCTGAGCGACCTCTAATTCCGGCTGCAACGATAGCGCCAACCGGAACTCCTCTCTGGCTTCAGCCGCCCGCCCCAGCCTCTGATAGAGCACCCCGAGATTGTTGTGGGCGTAGGCATTCGAACTGTCCTGGGCGATGGCGTGCCGCAGATTCTTTTCTGCCTCTTCCATCTTACCTAACTCCAATTGAGCACGCCCAAGAGAGCTCCAGATGCGAGGGTTAGCAGGCTCAAGTTGCGCAGCCTTCTCAAGCACTCCCACCGCTTCCTGATAGCGACTCCGTTCAATCAGCACAATCCCCAGATTAATTCGGGCGATCACATTCGAAGGCGCCGCATCCACAACCCTCTTGAGCGATGCCTCAGCGAGTGCGTGCTCACCTAACCGCTCGTACACCTCTGCGAGCCCCAAATGAACCCGAATATCGGCTGGCCTCAACTCTGCTGCACGCTGCAGGGATTGGCGTGCCTCATGGTAGTGCCCCAGACAGGTTCGCGTTATGCCTAAGAGATACTGCGCATCAAAATTCTTGGAATCGGCCTCAGCTGCTCGCTTGTAGGCATTCAAAGCTGATTCCGGACGCTTGAGCTGGTCGTACAAAACCCCCAAGTTGTAAAACGTTACAGAGTTGCCCGGTTCGAGCTCTCCAGCCTTCTCTAAAATATCAGCAGCATCGTTGAGCTTGCGTTGCTTTTCAAGGATCAAAGCGATGCCCTGCAGCGCAGGCACACTCTTAGGATTCCCATTCAGCACCTGCTCGTAGCTCTCTCTGGCAGCGGATACCTCCCCTCGCTGCAGAAGCGCCCCTGCCAACCCTATCGTAAAGTGTGCATCATCCTTTAGTCGCACAGCTTCACGAAGCTGCTTTTCCGCACCATCAAGGTCTCCCTTCTTTTGGTAGGCTAGGCCGAGGTTAAAGTGCGCCTCGGCCATCTTTGGGCAGAGTGTCTGGGCCTGTTTATACAGCTCGATCCTCGCGTGCCCCCTCCCCGAGTTCGAGAGCTCGTTTCACCAGCTGCGCCGACTGAACGCAATCCTCGTCAGCGATGGCCACTGTCGCCACGCACAGCACCACACACACCGCCCCTAGTGTCCGAACTATCTCAACGAATGCCTGCAGCGTTCTGCGGTTCATTAACTCTTCCTACTCCCCTAGCGTACACCTCGTAGAGCATTAACCACGTCGCGCAATCTCTCCTCATTGAGAACAGCAGCAAATCGCAGTCTCGTATCACACGCTTCACCAAAACCAGCACCAGGTGAGGCTACCACACCTGCTTCAACCAAAAGATGTCTGGCCACATTGACCGACCGGAACCTGGACTCTCCGCCAATTGCTCCCAGTTGTTCTGGGTACTGCACCCAGAGACAGGCTCCAGCTCGAGGTTGCGTTACACTCCACCCAAGCTCATGCAAACCGACACTCAGCACCTTGAGCCTACGCTGATAGGCGTGCACCGTCGGAGCCACAAGATTCTCGGAAGCTGTGAGTGCCTGCGACGCCGCGTACTGAAGCGGCAAAAACAATCCGTAGTCAGCCTGAGATTTCAGCCGAGCGACCGCAGTTACAACATCTTTGGCACCTACCAATGCCCCCACGCGCCACCCTGGAACATTGTAAGCCTTAGATAGCGAATACACCTCAACGCAATGCGCCCCAGTGTGAGTCGCCCACAGAGCACTCTCTGCAGCCTCTCCAGAGAAACACATCTCCCCGTACACAAAATCATTAACGATGGTGACCGAGTGGCGCGCGCATACTTTACCTACCTCGTACCACCACTCTCGCGAGACGACTGCGCCTGCGGGATTGGATGGGAAATTGAGCAACAAGACCTTCGCGCGTGATGAGACCAGGAGCCGGGAGAGCTCCTCTGCGGCCTCGGTCGGAGCACTTGAAGCTTGCCACGCAATACTCCTCCCTCCAGCGAGCGCCACTGCCGATGGGTGCGCTGGGTACGACGGTGTTGGGATCACTACAGCATCCCCTCGCTGCACAAGCACCCTCAGTGCATGGAAGGTCGCATCTTTACTTCCAAGACACACACACACCTGCGTTTCAGGATCGAGCTGCTGCCCAAAACGGGTCTCGTACTTTTGACTGAACGCCTCCCGCAACCGACGCACTCCACGCGAGACCGCGTAACGATGGTTAGCGGTCTTGGTCACTGATTCAAGGAGTCGATCAAGAACCATTCGGGGAGGTGGGAGATCCGGATTCACCATTGAAAGATCCCACACTGCGGTACCGTCCACAGCCCGTTTGTGCTGTAATCGTCTGATACCATCGAGCTCTTCGTGGAGACTAGCCTGATACGGATCAAGCAAGCCGAGGCTCAAATCTTCATCCTTAGTGGAAGAACAGAGCGCTTCACCACCCGGAGGCTTCATACCTTTCAATCCCTAACACGCACACTACGCCACGAGGCACTTAGACACGCGCCCTCGCTGAAGGCTCGCTAGCAGGGTGACCACAACCACCACTCACCTTCGGAGCGCATAGTATGCTAACGCGCAGAATTTCACCAGAGAAGGCTCATCGGCCCCAGGACGTCGGCCTTATCGTCCGTTTTAAAGGACCACACATGCGCGGCACGTCATGTTTTCAATGAGGTTAACGCCCTCTACTCGCTGCACGTTAATGCCGTGCGCGCGGCGCAACCACATTAAATATGTACACCGCTGGACCAACCTTACCTTTGACCCGTATTTTTTCGGTTAGCATACCTACCTGTGGATTCAGGGAACCTGAACGCACCGCCATAAGATGCGATTCGGATATCGAGACCACCGTATCCACATTTACACTTTTCTCGGTAGCGATGTACCCCTGAGTCTCATCCCAGGTTACCGCGACCTCCCGAGACAGAGGCTTGGTTGAGGGGCTATCACCACGCCAGTCAAATAAGAATCGCTCTCCCGAATTGGTGAAATCAAAAACGAACGTACCGGTCAAAAAGGGCTTTAAACGAGCCGCAGCTCGGCTGGCTCGCTCAGGCAGCTCTTCGCATACCACGTCTCTCGCTGTTTCGATCGCCTTGCGCTGTGTCGGGGCAGGCTCGTTCTCCTCCTCCTCTTCATCGAGCTCCTCATCGAGAGGCTCAGGCTCCGTCCCCGCGGGCTGGTTCGTCCAGGTATCCTCGTCTTCATCTGATACTCGATTCCTTCGCCTCTGAGCCTGTGCGAGATCGTCATCCGATAACTCCTCCTCGATCATCAGGGGCAACTTCCCTTCCTCGTCTGGTACTCGCGAAGCCTCATCTATCTTTTCATCAGTCATACTATTAACCCGTTAGCTGCAAACCACACTATTTTTCCTATGATGCCACCATAGCGGGAGTTGCGCTTCTAGAAAAGAGTTGCTGGCAGGATGCTGCGTACTCTCATCTTCTGGATTGCTCCACTCCTGTCCTCATGCAAATGTACCATCGATGAGTAACCATACAACCATTGTCGCGCTAACGGGTGGAATTGGCTCGGGAAAGTCCCTTATAGCCGGATTTTTTCAGTCCTGGGGAGCGGCCGTTGTAGACGCTGATATGCTGGCTCGGGAAATAGTAGCGCCGGGCTCCCCAGGGTTAGCTGAAGTCCAGCAAGCATTCCCAACCGAGCACCTTATCCTTGCCGACGGCTCCCTTAATCGCTCAAAGCTGGCCTCCCTGATCTTCTCCGACCAACCGTGTCGGCGTCGGTTGGAAGCAATACTGCACCCCCGCATACGACAGCTGTGGCTCCAACGCCTAGCAGAGCTGCAAAAGCTGCGGCCTCCAATGATTATCTACGTAGTGCCCCTGTACTTCGAGTCAGCGCATTCAATGGAGGAGATCGAAAAGGTCGTCCTGGTCTCTGCTCCAGATGACATAAAGGTGGCACGTATCATGGCGCGCGACGGCTTCTCTCAGCACGCTGCAGAACTCCGACTGAAGGCACAGCTCCCTGATACAGAGAAGATCGATAAGAGCGATTATGTAATTTATAACTCCTCGACGGTTGAGGCCGCTAAAGAACGTGCTCGGCAGGTATTTACTGCACTACAGGTTAATTAGTTTCTGTCCGCCAGGACAGAAACCGGAGATAACAGTAAGGCTTTCGCGCCGCAAAGAGGGCTGATTTCATCAGCAATATGCTCTCACTGTGCAAGAATCACCGATATAGATCTCTCTGCTTCATAAAAACAATGGACGCAGAAATCGGTGTTTCTCGGCAGGAAATAATTGACGTAACTACTCAGCATAACTCATTTCTTTCACGTAAGCCCCTATTAAGGGGCGGATGTGCGGGGCAAATCCGGGGTGGAAAAAACTAACTAAACTCAGCTTCACTCATTTTTGAAAAAACGAATGAGAATAGCTGGGCGAGCGCGGCTATTGCGAGTGATTTTTTCAAAAATCACTCGCGCTGGGTTTATTCACCAAAATAGAGCATCCCAGATTAGGGCATGACAAGAAAGAAAGTTCAGCAACAATGCTTATTTTGCTGCTAACACGTTATAATCCTCATTGATCTCTCAAACAGAGCGTGAACTGCTGGCACCACTTACACACGCGCTCTGAGTAATGTGATGACCTGCTGGTTAAGCGCATGAACCGCCCCTGGGATATCCCATGATGACTTGTCCCGCGGCCCTACCAGATCCGATATCGCCCTCAACTCGATGAACGGCACACCATGGAGCAAGCACGCGTAAAATAGAGCGGCACCCTCCATATTAACGATATCAGGAGCAAAGCGACGAGTTACCCACTCGATACTCCGCGGTTCAGCTAAGGTTCGGTTGACCGTTACTGAACGGACACCCTCAAGTCCAAGCGCGCCAGCACACGAGGGCTCCGAGACTTTCAGGATTCCACTCCTAAAAGGGGAGCCTATCTCAGGCAACAACTTCATCTCGGCGATGTCAAGGAATGTACCTTCAGATTCTGCCCCGAAGTCTCCCAGCACCTCTTCGGTTACTCGAACCACTCCTCGCCTGGGCAATCTGGTTGAAAAGCTCCCAGCTATCCCCGCTTGCACAACATACTCGTAGCGCTTCGCCGCGAGACGCGTTGCGAGGTGAGCGGCGCACTGCAGCTGTCCTACCCCCGTTACCAAACAATCAAAGAGCTCACTCTCAGCGGTTGCGCCTGGCACCCCCAACCCCTGAAGGTTTGGAGCACTACAGCCAAAGTGTGTCAGGGTCGGCTCCACCTCAAATCCTGTAGCGGTCACCAGCAATACTTTGTCTCCCATGACTTAAAACCGACCTCCCAGGCCGATATGATACCCCTCGAAGCTATCCGCCGAAACGTAGCTGGCACCAACATAGACAGCCGAAAGCGGCCCCAACTTCTCCTTTAACGTGAAGATCAGATCCGCACCTACCTCAAACATATTTACAAAATTAAGCCCGGAGGCCGCCTTGCCGCTAATATTTCCCCACTGAAAGAATGGTTGCACCGCAAGGGCTGCAGTGCCAGCAGATACCCCAAGATTGTGTTGGTACTCAACTCGATTCGAAACGAGACCAGATGATGAGTGAATCTTGACATCGGCGCTCCCACTGTGGAACGAATCATTAAAAAGCTGCGATGCTGCTATGACATAGCGCAATCGTCCCGTTGTCACCTGGGTCTCGTAAACGATGCGGAGCTGCGGAGTATACGTGAGAAGATCAATCCCCCAATTGTAGAACTCCCCATACTCAGTGCTTAAGACCTCTTGGCTAAAAGGATTATTGAAATCGTAGTCGTTACGGAGATGCGAATATGACACCATAACCGCTGGCGCGATCGAGAGACCTTCCGCCACATCGATGTAGGTGCCCACCCCCGAAGATAGGCAAAACAACTTGGTAACCGAAAAGTCGTTACTACCTTGTCCATCAACTGCGGCCGCACCACCAGTTACCTTGAGTAACCCAAAACCGGTTCTAACAAACGGCCTCACTGAATCAGTCTTGTTCGCTAGCGAAATCTCAGCTGGCACCCGAAAGGAATCGTACTGGGTATCCGGCTGATTACGACGACGCTGCAGAAACCGGCCATTAGAGATGAGGTCATGAGAAGAGAACAACGTGTTCGTATTGACTGACTCGTTGAGCACCTCTTCGGCGTAATCTCGCGTGTATCCAGGCGGCACGCCGCCGTCAGCACACGCCACCTGTGGAGCCAGGGTAACACCGACCAGAATAATCCCAAAAAGAGCAGTTAAGGCGAATGGAAATGATGCAGATGCCCAAAAGCACGAAGTCTTTTGAACTTGTCGGAGGCGCAACCCTGGCACCGTCAGGGTG
>JBIKKR010000015.1:0-30040 GCA_044360225.1 Bdellovibrionota bacterium
GTCCTGCAGCGAGGACTTCCGTACTATGCGCCGAGAAATGAGGTACGAGTGGTTTTTGCTGTCCCAGCAACCGTGTCATGCCTCTTTGTATATCAAACGGCTCAGGCACCCTTTGATTGGTCAGTATCGCGGGTACGGCTTCTGGTAGACTGAGACGGAGACGGCAACTCCGGAATCTGCTGTCGAAGCTGGGTATAGAATGGCACGATGTTGTCGCCGATAGGCGAATAAATAACGTCGGGCTTTAGTGCTCGAGCCTTGGAAAAACAGGTCCGAAAATCCGTGTCCTGAGGATTAAAGGAATAGGATTTCAGAACCGTTCCGCCAAGCGCGATGAATTGTTTCTCGAAATAGTCAGCGACAAGCTGTGACCAAGGGTCATTTATGTGGAACGTTACTGCTGTTTTTGCTCCTAGATTACTAACTGCAAACTTGGCACTCACCTCACCGGCACTAGGCGTCCATGGCCCTATTCCGAAGATGTACTCTCCCATTGCCTCAATGTCCCGGCTGGCATCCCATAAATGTATGACCGGAATCTTACTACGCTGGAGTTCTGTCGCTCCAGTTGCAAGCTCTGGATAGGATGTTGTAATCGCTCCAATCAAACCGTCGGTCTGAAGCAATCTGCGAGAAGCAGTCAGTGCGTTAGTAGGAAGGTTGCCCGTATCTTCGGCTCGCAACTCTAATTGTCTACCATTAATTCCGCCCCGTACATTAACTTCTTCGATAGCCAGCTCGATACCTTCACGAAAGGCATTGCCTTGCATGGCGTATTGCCCGGTCAAAACCATTAAGGCACCAATACGAACCGGGTCTGTGTCAGCTGACGCTGTTCGCGCCAGAACAAGTATTATGAGGAAAAGTTTGCGCATTAGATTCATGTTCGCTGGGTTCGAAAAATTTCGGCTATAGCGTTTTCGATGACCGGCCGCCCCCCCCTCTCGGGTCAATGATCGCTCTTATTTCCGGTCCGGTCCAGCGGTTGGTTATACGCCTCGTAACGTCCCGTAGATACTATCCGGATTCGCCCCTCGACAACCTCTACGGCGGATGAGTCATCAATCGCATAAACCGGATAATGAACACGCGTAGCAAATCCACCGACTTCAACTGTTGTTGCATGAGGGAAGGCGGGATGTGCCTGGGAGGCGGGGGCTGCGTTTCTCAGGCTAGTTGCCAGCCACCTCGCGCCCCAAAAAAAGACTTGACCTGGCCACGTGGGCAAGTTAGCGTTTTGCAATTGGTGACCGCAAGAGCGAAAAAGGGGACTAGCTACCATGAAACCTATGTTTTTATTTCTGATTGCACTCGGTGTGTTGCTTCACTTCCCCGGGCTTGTACTTGCACAAAGTTTAGGTCAAAACTCACAGTCAGTTTCTATCGATAACTTTTTTTCTGTCGATAACCTTTCAATTCGAAAGATGGTACCTTTCCCGTTCAGTGATGGGGTAGGGGTGTACACTGCCCTTACGCTGGCTGAATGCGAGGCCGCGGTTGAAAAAAACGGACAACAAGCTGAAAGGAATGCTCTGGCAGCGTATAATGAGCTCTTCGAGCTTCTCAATCTATGCTGCATCCCGGGAACATTAGTCATTCGAACAAATGGAATGCCGCAATTAGAAGATGGTGAGTGTGTTTCCTTCAGTGATACTTCGCTTGCAAGCTCTCTATTCGGTTTGACTGAATCTGTCGCTACTATCTCAACAACTTTTTCTTGCACTATTAGTGAGACTTACTTATCGTTCTTTAAATATAGACTTCTTCTGTGGAGATTTCGGGGCTAGTCATTTGGTTTGAGGAGGCGGCGTTCTGGGTACATCTGTCTCTTACAAAAATCGAACCCTTTTTGACGATGGTAGCTACTGGATAAAAAATAAGCAGTCGAGGTGCTGAGAAGCCAGGAGACACGAACTAATACTATTGTGTAGTCTTTTCTCTGAAGAGAGTGGTGAGTGCAGACACAGCTCCTCATTACCGTTATGACGGTTACCCCCATACTACAACTGGTGACCCATTTTCTCTCGTTTAGTAGCCAGGTACCCATGGCTGCACGGATCGGGCGAAGCGAGGCACGGGATGCGCTCCACAACACGTATACCAAATCGCTGCATTGTGGCTGTCTTTTGAGGGTTATTCGTTACTAGACGGATCTGGTGCAGCCCCATCGCGCGCAGGATATGCGCCCCTACCGCAAAATCGCGCTCATCAGCCTTAAACCCGAGCTCAAGGTTAGCCTCAACAGTGTCACGTCCCTGGTCCTGCAGGGCATAGGCCTTGAGCTTATTCTCCAATCCGATCCCACGCCCCTCTTGGCGAAGGTAGAGCACAACTCCCAGCCCCTCCTCCGCAATCAAACGGAGCGCCCCCTCAAGTTGCCCTCCACAGTCACAACGACGGCTCCCAAAAACATCACCTGTAAGACACTCAGAATGTATACGCACCAGGGGCGAGTATGAAGCTGGAGCATGCGTCAGGTCACCTCGCACAAGAGCAAGGTGCTCTTTATGTCCTGCATCGTCTACAAAAACGTGGGCTGCAAAATCCCCAAGGTCAGTCGATACCGACGACACTGATACGCATCGCACTGCGATCTCATTCCGGAGGCGGTAGTCCTTTATCGCTGCAATAGACGTTATTGCCATTTGGTGTTTGGCCGCAAAGGCGCGCAGCTCCTCACCACGCGCCATCGTTCCATCTGGGTTAAGGACCTCACACAGTACTCCAGCATGCGCCATCCCTGCTAACCGCGCCAGGTCGAGCGCTCCTTCAGTGTGTCCTTCACGACCAAGGACGCCTGCCTCATTTGCTATGAGGGGAAAGACATGTCCTGGGGTCACGAAGCTGTGCGGCGTGGCGCTCGGGCTAATCAGCGTTTGAATCGTCTTTGCTCGTGCGGCTGCAGTGACGCCGGTGAACACCACGTCACGCGCATCAATACTCACAGCAAACGGTGTCTGAAACGGTGAGTTATTGGTGCTAACCTGATACGGCAACTCCAGGGACTGCGCCAGCTGCTCTGAGATGCTCACGCAGATTAGCCCTCGAGCCTCCTTCATCAGGAACGAGATGACGTCCGGCGTCACCGCTTGCGCCGCTATGATGACGTCACCTTCATTCTCACGTTTCTCATCATCGAGAACGAGCAGCGGCTCACCACGTTTAAATCGGTCAAGCACCTCCGAAAAAGGAGTGAGCACCTCGAATTTTGCACATTCAGTTTGATCAGACCCACTGATGTCCATACATCCAACTACAGGGGCTCCGTGCCTCCTCCCTGTGGGTTAGAGCCCAGACTCTCTAACGTATCAACAAACTGACTAACATCGGAAAACTCGCGATACACCGAGGCGAATCGCACGTAGGCTATCTTGTCTATCTTGCGCAACTCGTCCATGACGAGCTCTCCGAGCAAGCGACTCTCAACTTCCTTCTGGCACAGCTCCTGAATGCGTTTCTCTATCGCCTCCACCGCTGCATCAATCGTCTCCATACTGACGGGTCGTTTCTCGCATGCCCGGCGCAAACCGCCTCGAATCTTCTCTCTATCGTAGTTTTCTCGGCTACCATCTTTCTTGATAACCACCGGAAATGCTAACTCCACCCGCTCAAAGGTTGTAAAACGGTAGCCACACTCACCGCACTCACGCCTCCTGCGGATAGCACCGCTATCACTGCGCGAATCAGTGACTGAAGTTTTATCTGAGTTACACTTAGGGCAGTACATACGCTACTACGTCTCTACTCCTCCTTCCGCTCTCCGCCGTTATTACGATACGAGGCGGTGTCTGTAGAGCGGAAATTTGCGACTTAGCTCTACAACACCCTCGCGAACAGAAGCCAATTTTTTCTCGTCATGAGCATGCGCAAGCGCATCAACGATAAAGCTGGCCACCTGTTGCATCTCTGCCTCTCGCATACCTCGCGTTGTTAGAGCCGGAGTACCCAAACGGATACCGCTACATACCGAAGGTGGCTGCGGGTCAAACGGTACCGTATTTTTATTACCTGTGATCCCAACCTTATCGCACGTCTCCTCAGCTACTTTGCCGGTAACATTCATCGGTCGCAGGTCTACCACCAAAAGATGGCTATCCGTTCCGCCCGACACCACTTGTAGTCCCTGTTTGATCAGAGCATCCGACAGTGCCTGTGCATTCTTGACAACCTGTGCAGCGTATCTCTTGAAATCAGGCGACAGCGCCTCAAGCAGCATAACCGCCTTAGCCGCAATTGTGTGCATGTGCGGGCCACCCTGCAATCCAGGAAATACGGCCTTATTGATCGCCTTCCTATGTGTCTCACGACCCATTACCATCCCGGAACGCGGCCCTCGAAGGGTCTTGTGCGTTGTCGTTGTGACGATATCCGCAAATGGCACTGGAGTTGGGTATGCCCCACCAGCTACGAGACCCGAGTAGTGTGCAATGTCCGCCATAAGCACGGCCCCGACCTCATCTGCCACCTCGCGAAATAGCTTCCAATCTATCTTTCGCGAATACGCAGTCGCTCCCGCAATTATCAGCTTAGGCTTGTGCTGCCTCGCCAACGAGCGCACCTCATCTGGATCAATCATGCAGTCAGACTGGCGCACGCCGTACCCTACAACTTTGTAGTGGCGCCCCGAGAAGTTGACTGGGCTCCCGTGCGACAGATGCCCACCGTGATCAAGACGTAGCCCCATGAAGGTATCTCCGGGCTTTAGGAAGGCCTCAAAAACGGCCTGATTAGCCTGCACCCCTGAATGCGGCTGCACGTTGGCGAACTCAGTGCCAAAAAGCTTGCATGCTCGTGCGCTGGCGATATTCTCAACCTCATCAACGACGTGACAGCCCCCGTAGTACCGCTTGCCAGGCTGTCCTTCTGCGTACTTGTTCGTCAACACCGAACCCATCGCCTCAAGCACAGCCTCGCTGACGAAATTCTCGCTCGGGATCATCTCAAGACCGTACTCCTGACGCTCTGTTTCACGCTGAATGAGAGCATAAATGTCAGGATCTACACTTT
Source organism: Bdellovibrionota bacterium (assembly GCA_044360225.1). GTDB lineage: Bacteria > Bdellovibrionota_C > UBA2361 > UBA2361 > OMII01 > OMII01. The sequence goes on from JBIKKR010000015.1 coordinate 5,008, forward strand.
TGAGATTGCGCTTGCGTGACTCGTAGGAATCATCGGTGAATGTCATTGCGAACTCCTCAGTATTAAAAACTTCTGTTACAAAAAAGGGCCCGTAGAGGGCCCTAAAAGCATACCAGATTATATCCCTTTGGGGAAAATCTGTAGGCTACCTTCAGAGCCTCGCAATTCTCGTCCTTTTTAAAGGGCCACAAACTCGCTGAACTAGCCGTTGTCGATTATTTCGAAAGCGCTCGGCCGCGCATTTGTATACCTATCGGAAATGCCAGATCTTTCGAGTATATAGCAGGAGAACTGCGATGCCCTGCGCTACCTTCAGGCCACCGCAGTGCTCTCCTTTTGAATCGGGCCACAAATGCACGGAACGAGCCGTTGTCGATTAGTTCGACCGCGCTCGACCGCGCATTTGTATCCCTATCGTACATGCCAAATCTTTCGAGTATATAGCGGGAGAATTGCAATTTCCTGACGCTACCTTACGCTTGCTTTGCAAGGATGTACTTGGTTACGTCGTCCACGGTCTGGATCTTCTCGGCATCCTCATCCGGGATTTCCATATCGTACTCCTCTTCGAGGGCCATGATGAGCTCTACGATATCGAGTGAGTCAGCACCAAGGTCCTCGATGAAAGATGCCTGAGGAGTAACCTCCTCAAGGCTGACACCTAGCTGCTCTACGATAATCGACTTAATACGCTCTTGAATCTCCTCAGGTGTTGCCATGAAAAACACGTCTCCTAAACGTTTCGTTGTTTACAATAAGTATCACGTCCCGACTGTACAGTAGCTGGCGCACGTCGTCACAATAGTCGTTGAAGAACATGCGGCGCTAGGAAGCTATCAATGACTCCGTCATCTTCTCTGTGTTCCAAACCCTAGGTCGGACCGATAAGACGAAGAAGACCTCCCGAACAGCTTATACCCCTCGAGCGTCAATCAGCTGATTTAATTAGAGGAAGGGGCAATAGTCAAGAGCCCCAGGGGACTAAACGCACAAAGATGTGGCATGTGCCGATGCACGGGCCCCGATTCGCCCTACAAGCGACTAATTTTCTTGAGAAAAGATGTAGGATTCCCTACATGTACATCCCGCCATTTATCCCGATTATCTGTCCGGTAATGTACGCAGCCGATTTAGATGTCAGAAAGGCGACCAAATCAGCTACCTCTGCAGCCTGGCCATAGCGACCAAGCGGAATGGCCTTCATGTGCTCCTCTCTCTGCTTTTCATTGAGAGCTGCAGTCATATCAGTCTCGATAAAACCTGGGGTAATCGCATTAACCGTTACACCCCGAGAAGCAAGCTCCTTGGCAAGCGCTTTGGTAAGTCCGATCAATCCAGCCTTTGAAGATACGTATGGCACCTGACCGGCATTTCCCATCTCTCCCACTACTGAGGAGATATTCACGATACGACCCGACTTGGCCTTGAGCATCAAGCGCGCAGCGGCACGGCAGCAGAAGAAAGCTCCGTTGAGATTAACACCCAACGTCGCAAGCCATTCTTCATCCTTCATCCGAAGAATCAATCCATCCCTCGAGATTCCCGCGTTGTTAACCAGAATATCGAGCTGCCCATGGCGCGACCTAATCCCATCGAAGGCATTTTCTACTGCATCACTGTCCTGCACCGCGAATTTAAGAACCTCACCATCTCCACCCACTTGCCGAATTTCATCCAAGGTCTCCTGCGCAGCCTCCGGTGACGATGAATAATTCACGATGACATAGGCCCCCTGCTTAGCGAGCGCTACTGCGATAGCTCGGCCAATTCCACGCGATGCTCCTGTTACGAGCGCTATGTTTCTTTTATTCTCTGCCATGTTCTCCTCCTGCCGATCTCTTTGAACTCTGTTTTTCGCCTTTGCCCGTTGCCACCTTCTTTTCAAAGGCACGTGACCACCCCTGGCCGCCCTCTGCCTCAACGCCAGCATTCCTGACATCGAGTTGTTGCAGCGCTGCATGGAGACGAGCTAAGACCCCCTGATCCACAAATCGCTGGGCAACTCGGATTCCGTTCATAATTGCCCTACTCGAAGATGAGCCGTGACACTTAATTGCTATCTGTCCAAGGCCCAAGAGTGGGGCCCCGCCATATGCCGAAGGGTCCAGCTTCTCTTTAAACACGGTCCTGAGAACCGGTCGCGCCAGCCACAATCCGATCTTACCCCTGAGACTGGTTTGTGCTACTGCCTTCATTGAATCCGTAACAAGCCCCACACAGCCTTCCATAGCTTTGAGAACGATATTCCCAACAAATCCATCGCAAACTACTACGTCAACGACGTCTCGCGCGATGTCACGGCCCTCGACGTAACCGATAAAATTAACCCCTTCTAATTCCGACAACATCATAGCAGCCGAGCGAATGATGTCGTTTCCCTTCGCCAACTCCGTGCCATTCGATAGGAGGGCTATGCGAGGTGATGTGCATCCTAACGCAGCTTCTGCGTAGTATTGCCCCATAATTGCAAATTGAACGAGCTGGAATGCGTGGCACCCGGTGTTCGCTCCTGCATCGAGCAGTACCGTCGGGCTTCCCGCAACACCCTTGGGGATGAGCGATGCTATAGCTGGGCGCGCAATACCTGGAAGCGTGCCGGAAACGAATACTCCTGCTGCCATGATCGCCCCGGTATTTCCTGGGCTTACCACTGCGCTCGCTCGACCCTGCGAAACTAACTCGAAGGCGACCCTTACTGAGGAATCCTGCTTCCCCCGGATTGCCAATCCCGGAGCCTCATCCATGCCAACAACTTGCGATGCGTGATGCACTGATATCGGCAAGGCACCCTCTGGGTCATGAGCACGCAAAAGCTCTATGAGCTGAGCCTCATCCCCAACGAGAACAGCAGACACACCAAAATCGCGGGCAGCGGCCACAGCCCCCTCTACAACTACCCGGGGACCATGGTCCCCTCCCATTGCATCAACTGCAATCGGAAGAACCTGTGCCTGGAGTGTAGATTGCTGGGAGGTCACGCTTTTTGAAGCAAGATCTACTTACGCTGCCGACTTGGTCGTTACAACCTCTCTGCCCCGATACGAACCGCAGCTGGCACACGCGCGGTGCGGGAGCACGGGCTCAGCACACTTCGGACAAACAATGGCGAAAGTGCGAGACAATGCATGATGAGAACGACGCATATCACGCTTCGATCGAGAGGTTCTTTTCTTAGGAACTGCCATAAATCACTACCAAAAAATGTATCGGAAAACTTACCGAGCCTTGAGCAATCAGCGAGGTTCTACCACGCTTTATCCCTTCATTTCAACTCCAGCAGCGACCAAAGGTTCTCCTGTTTGGCGCTTGCATTAACCAGGGCACAACCTATAAAAACAACAAATCCAAACGGTTATACACGACTTACCACTCAGCACTTCCGTGCGTAAGCGGGTGCGAAACGGTAACGTACGGATACTTGCTTAGAAAACTTCTAATACACAGCAAGTAAGCACCAAGGAACCCGATGAAGATGCCTATCTCAGTAGCCCCAAACGGTATACGATGCGGGCTTATCTCCGGCATAATGATCAGGTAGCGATCAAGCCACACACCTGTCATGAGCACAAAGCACACAATTGCATACGTTACTGGATTCTTCTTCACATCTCGGCTCAGCAACGAGATAAAAGGTATGATAAAGCACATCGGGAATACAACCCACGCGAGCCCCTTCCATGGGTACTCACGGGTGCGCAGGATCAACCACTGAGTCTCCTCTGGAAGGTTGCCATACCACTGTGTCAGAAACTGGGACCAAAACATGTATCCCCAAAGCATACAAAACCCAAGGTTTAGTTTCCCAAGATCCCAAAACTGCTGAGATGAAATGAGCTCTCCAAAACCCTTATTACGTTTCGCAAAGAACATCGTCATCAGAGCCAGACCAGACCACGCGATGTAGATCTGGCTCACGAAGACAAAAGCTCCAAAGAGATTTGAAAACCACACGGGGTTCTGACCCATTATCATCTCAAATGCAAAGAGAGACGTGGTAACAACATACATCAACACGATTACCGGAGCATTCACTGACATCTTTCTCTGAAGGGGAATGACCTCCCTCTCCGCCCCTCTCCAGCCTCGCAGAAGGAACCTGTGAATCGGCAAACTCCATGTCGCCGCGCTCTTCGAGCGATCTTTTGCCAAACCTACATCCCCTCTGAGTGACATTCCCACAAAACGCGCCATCAAGAGATAGAGAACAAAGAAGAGGACCGCAAATCGAGCATACACAAAGCACGGCTGCATCCACCACTCGCGTCCCGGCATCGGATTCCTTCCCCAATAGAAGAGGTACTCACGACCAAAATAGCTTACGAGAAACATACAGAATGCGACCGGGAGGTACGCTACGTTTGCTTCGGCAAGTCGTCGCACGGGAGCTCCCCACGTTGCGCGAACGATCTGCATGATAACTGTGGTCATTACTCCACCAAGCGCCAATCCCTGGAAGTACACCGCATTCACGTAGAACGCGCCCCAGGTATGCCCTGCATCCCCCGCTATAAGCCCATACGAGAAGACGAAAATCCCAACGAACACCATAGCCCAAAGCTTGGTGTAGGTAGAACTTGCCACCGCGATCGGCCCTGCGTTCACGACCTTCTCGATGTTCACTGGAACCATGTGTACGTGTGACATCTGCTATTACCTCAACTAATTAACACCCTGCTTACTGCGAACGTAATTTACAATATCCCAATGCTCAGTTGGTGAAAGTTTCCAACCATGGCCCGGCATCAGTCGGATACCGAAATGGATCGTTGCGTAAATACTTCCGTCCGTTCTTGTCTTGTACATATCCGACGTCAAGTCTGGTGGCGTCTGCAACGCTTTCTTACCAACGGCACCTGGCTCATACGGCTTCTTGCTGATATCGCCATGACAAGGCAAACAGTTGACCGCAAACAGCCGCTTGCCGTTCGCTGTAGAAACCGCGTCCCCTTTGAGCGGATTCGTCAAAGATTCTGCTGCTTCACGCGAAGCAACGTGGTACTGCGACATCCCCACGGCAACCGTGCCCGGAGCTTTTGGTCGCATCATCACACCTGTACGCTTCTGGACATTCACCATATCGTCGTTAAACGGCAACGCCACTGCACTGTGATTAGTCCACGTCGCAACGCACGTAGCCACCACCGCAAGAGCAACACCTTGAATCTTACGAGCCATGCTCATGAGCCCCTCACCTTCCACTACAAACTATCCCGAACGTCTACCTCATCTGCGCCAGAGTCGACCATCCGTCGCTTAATGTCGTCCACTTGATTTCCAGCGCACGCCACAACAACCCCAAACTTATCATGCGAGAAACGTGGGTCATAACCTGCAGCGCGTAGCACAGAAGGCAAGCGACAGAAGACAAGAATCGACATCAAAGTACCCAATCCACCGAAAAGAATGGTCCACTCGTAGCCCGGAACAAAAAACGCCGGTATCGAAACAACATTCTTGGCACTCGTGCGCATTGGCCAATCAAGCGAACAGAGGATTGCCAATGCAAAGCCTGCCATACAGCCGGTGATCGCGCATATCAGTGCAACTGTGCGAACCGGGCTCTTTTGGGGATACGTAACCTCCTCAATCTCGTGTCTCGGGACCGGGGAATACATCCGATAGTCCATATTAGCGGACTGCATCTTCTTCACTGCCTCTAGGGCATCGTCCATGTAGGTAAAAACCCCGACGACCGCACGACTTGATGACTCAACCATAGCCAAAGCTCCTTTCCTCTCTCTAATGACCAGAACTAATTGCCACTCCGTGATCGTGGCCATGTCCACCACGTCGCATCGGCGGTGGGAGGATCTCCTTGATCTCCGTTATCGCAACTGACGGGAAGAATTTGATGAACAACGTCATCCACATTCCGAACCATCCAAAGGCTCCAACGGTAATACCAACCTCAACCCACGAGAAGTTGTACCCACCCCATGCTGCTGGGATGAACTCACGTGTCAGCGACTGGAAGATAATATTGAAACGCTCAAGCCACATTCCGATGTTGATGAATATCGACAAGACAAACAGGAAAGGAATGTTCGTCCGTAAGGACTTCACCCAAAGCAGCTGTGGAAAGATACAGTTGCAGAAGGTCATTCCCCAGAACGCCACCCAAAACTCTCCGAATGGCCTGAACCAGAACTGAAAGCGCTCAAAGGGGTTATTACTAAACCACGCTGTGTAGAACTCTGTGATGTATGAGTAGCTCACCACACCTGAGGTCAGGAGGATTAGCTTACTCATCGCATCGAAATGGAATGGGGTGATAAGACGCTGCAGTCCAAACGCCTTACGCAGGGGTATCGCGAGGGTAATTACCATCGCGACTCCCGAGAAGATCGCTCCCGCTACGAAGTACGGCGGGAAGATCGTTGCGTGCCAACCAGGCACAATACTCATCGCGAAGTCCCATGATACCACTGAGTGTACCGATACCACGAGCGGCGTTGCGAACGCTGCGAAGATAAGATACGCAGCCTGGTAATGCTTCCATTGGGTGTGGCTTCCACGCCAACCGAGGCACGTTACACCGTAGAGCGCCTTTCGGAACTTGGTTGTAGCACGATCGCGCGCTGCGGCGATATCGGGGATGAGCCCTACAAAGAAGAACGTAGCTGAGATAGTGAAGTACGTGGATACGGCGAACACGTCCCACAACAGTGGAGAGCGGAATTGCGGCCATAATGCACGCTGGTTCGGATACGGCATCAGCCACAGGGCGTACCATGGACGACCAAGGTGGATGATCGGAAATAATCCTGCTGTCATTACCGCGAATACCGTCATCGCCTCCGCCAATCTGTAGATCGGCTGTCTAAAGGCCGCACGGAAGAGGTAGAGAACCGCTGAAATGAGCGTACCTGAGTGGGCGATACCTACCCAGAATACGAAGTTCGTAATGTACGTTCCCCAGCCGATCGGATGGCTTTTACCGGATTCACCGAAGCCACTCCACATCTGATAAAACCAGCAGGTAGCGCCGATCGCCAAAAAGAAAAGACAGGTGAAAAGAAGAAGGAACCAACCTGTTCCAGGCGGCTCTAACATCTTGAGTACAGTGTCGTTGACCTCGGCGTAGGTAACCGGCGCCTCTGAATCTGATGCATGTTTATGCTGGGTATGTTCCATAGTTCCCGTCTCTCGAAGCTTATGCCTTGTATCGGATATCGTTCAGGTAGCTGACTGAAGGTTGTGTGTTCAAATGGTGATCAAGCACTTTGTATGCTCGCTCACTCTTCGCCGCCTTACTTACCCTACTGTTCGGATCCTTTAGGTTACCGAACGTCAACGCCTGGGTTGGGCACGTCTGCACGCACGCTGGCGTTACATCACCATCTTCAACCAATCGGCCGAGGTCTTTGGCTATGTCACGCGCTTCCGCGATACGCTGAACGCAGAACGTACACTTCTCCATAACTCCTACTGTTCGCTTGGTGACGTCAGGATTAACCTGCCAATCAAGCAGCTCGGGCCACTCATACTGGAACCAGTTAAACCGCCTCACCTTATACGAGCAGTTATTTGAACAATAGCGAGTACCTACGCAGCGATTGTAGATCATTGCGTTCATACCCTCTTCGTTGTGATAGGTCGCGTACACTGGGCACACCGGCTCGCACGGAGCGTTCTGACAGTGCTGGCACATCATCGGCAGGAAGCTTACCTTGAGCTCCTCACCGCCATCCTCTGTCGGTATCGAATCGTAGTACCGCTCAATACGGAGCCACGCCATCTCGCGTCCCTGCGAAACAACTTTCTTACCTACTACTGGGATGTTGTTCTCTGCGGAACATGCGACAACGCACGCAGAACACCCGGTGCATGCCGCCAGATCAACCGCAAGTCCCCACTGGTAGAGCGGGTGCTCTCGCTGTTGGTACATCTGCTTCGGTTCATGGTGTCCACCGTCATGACCAGTATCGTGCCCTCCCCCATGAGCTTCGCCGTGGGCCTCGCCGTGCTCCTCACCATGTGCGTGTGCTGCAGCTCCCGCCGCACCACCTACAAGTAATGTTGTACGTGCAAGCTCTCGATTCTCCTGCGACGCGAAATCCTGAACTGTTACCAAGTTGCCAGAGCCAAGAGCTCGCTTAACACTCACCTCCGCACCGGTGAGTACAAGAGCATCCGCATCCTTGGCCAACTCCTTTCGAAGCAGACCATACACACTACCACTGCCCTCTGCAGCGCTCTTGGCAAACCTTCCATACGCTGAGTGTCCCTGTCCGATCGGAACTGCGACCACGCCCTTGTGGACGTGCTCGGTGATGTACGCGGGAACGTGCACCTCACCATCAGCAGTACGTAGAATCACTGCATCGCCCTGTGAAACCTTGAGCGCCTTTGCCGTGTCTGGATGGATTTCAGCCCATGCACCCCACACCGCTTGAGTAATCGGATCTGCCAATTCCTGCAGCCACGGCCTATTGGCCGCGCGACCATCGAAGGACTTCACTGATGGGAACGGGTAGAGGACCAGGGATTCTTCACTTCCCTTTCTGGCCGCTACACCGTATGACATGGAAAATACAGCCGGATTGATTGCTCCTGGGGTCGCAGCTTTCGTCGAAGCCTCACTGACAAAGTTGCCACCCTTCTCCAGACTGCTCATCCAGAACTTCTCAGAATCTGAGCCTACCTTACTACCGCAAGCCTTGAGGTATCCCCCCTTCACAAAAGCGTCAAAGGTCTTCGTGTCTCCGGCCAACGTTTTTGACGCTGTCGAGGCGATCTCTAGCAACACGTCACCGAAGCTCCTGGTGTTGAAGATAGGCCGCATTGATGGCTGCATGAGGCTGATTGAGCTATCTGGCAGCTTGACGTACCCCCAGTCCTCCAAACTGGTGTGGACTGGCAATACGAAATCCGCAAGCTCCGCCGTTTCATCGAGATGGCTCGATAGAGCAACGAAGAGACCTGCATTCTTTCCTGTCCCTTCGCCCTTCAGACCGACCCTGTTAGCCGCATAGCCAAAACCAAATGCTGCTGGGAAGGTGAATTGCGGATTGGTGTTGTAGGTAACCAGAACATCCACCTTGCCTGCCTTCATCTCCTCGATCAGGTCAGCTACCGCCTTAGCAGAGGACTCTGGCTTCTTCATGGCGGCGATATCGACCGTCTTACCGACATTGCCAAGCATTAAATTGAGAATATTTACTGCGACAAGCAGAGGCATAGGGTCTGCGGTCTGCGTCGCCGCACCACCAGCTAGAACGAGCGAGCTATCGGCATCTGCCAGGTATTGGGCTACTAAGAGCAACTTCTCCGTTGAGACCCCGGTCTGCTCAGAAACAGCCTCAACGGTCACCCCATTGGTCATCCGAGCTGCCTTGTTCTTAGCATCCTCGCTAAGTCCCTTACCACGTCCACGCTTGAGCAACTCACTGATTAAGAAAAGCGCAATACGAACTTCGGACCCAACTGCGGACTTAAGCCAGAGGTCAGAATTTGCTCCAGTGAGTGAAAGCCGCGGCTCTACGTGCACAAACCTCAGCGGTGTTGCCGAACGCCTCGAATCGGCCCATTGACGTGCGTACCCCACAGGGCTACCCCAGGTCTCAAGGAAATCAGCACCGAAATTAAGCACAACCTCGGCTTTGTCGATTGCGAATGTCGGGATACCAAACGACCCGTAGACCAACTCCGAAGCTTTGGCTACAGCAACTGGCTGCGTTGGATCCCACACCACATGGGTGAACCCGAGCTGAGCAACGAAACTGTCCACCAGATCCGCGTGGGCTGAGGTAAGGTCTCCTGTGAGCAACACCTTCTTGTTCGATGCCTTCGATATGGCATCACCAATCTTCGCATACACATCGTCCCACGACGCAGCTGCGAAGACAGGAGCTGTTGGCGAAGTCAGTCGATCCTTATCTAAACGCTGACTGGTTTTCTTCTGAGGTTCGCGAACTCGGTCTGGATCGTACAACGACTGCAACGATGCCTGTCCGAGGGCACACAGGCCTCCACGGTTTACAGGGCTGTTGGGGTTCCCCTCTACTTTAACCGCTCGTCCCTCCCGCGTCCGAACGCGGATACCACACCCAGCTGAACACTCAGTACAGGTCGAGCTGTACCAAACTGCTACCCCCGGAATCTGCTCCGGGTCCGGCTTAACATATGGAAGGATCTTTTGGTCGGCAGGATTAGCACATGCCGCTGCTCCAGTAGCCGACGCCGCCCCAAGGACCTGCAAAAACCGCCGTCGCGAAATCTGTACAAGCGAACCTCCTGAAGTGGTAGCCGATGGCTCCCCTGCTCCCTGCTGGCTTGCGTTCAACTGAACAATATCGCCTTCCATCATTAACCTCTACGTAAAGTCTGAAACTACTCAAAGTCTTATAAGCGTCCGAAGCTCCGCACTACCGATGTCCGTGACAAGCCAAACAATCGATACTGGCGCCCTTCTCGCGATGGCAGCTAATACACCATCCCATCTTCATCGATGAAACTCGCTCAACCTTCTCCATCTCTGGAATCTGACCGTGGCACTCCTGACACGAGACGCCCGCCTTCAGATGGCGCTTGTGGTTAAACTTGAGGTAGTCCGGCATCACGTGTACCTTAACCCAGGGAATCGGTTCCCCACGGCTGTAGTAATCCTTGAGCTTTTGAATATCTTTTTTACCCTGCTCGCTCTTGCCCGCTACAAGCGCACCGTGGCACCCCATACAGGTCTCCTCCTCCGGAATTGCAGCATACGATGCCTTGCTAACCGACCAGTGGCAGTACTGACACTCCATCTTGTTCTGCTGCACGTGAATCACGTGACTGAAGTTAATCGGCTGATCAGGCTTATACCCCCGGGCCCGCGGTGGTGGGCCAAAGTAGTGAAAGTGGTCGGTGATGTTGAGGTCCCAGAGCGCTGCCTGACCGTCGTTGTACACGCCAGCTCGTACTCCGACAGCGGGATAGGTCGATGGAGCAGCGCTCTGCGCGACCGCATCCTCGCTCCCCAACAGCCCCCCCGTTGTGGTGAAGAGATCTGAATTTGCACAGTACGCGGCGAGCGCAACGAGGCACGCGCCAATCAACCCAATTCTGAATCGTGTTATCATGGATAGAGATGAAATAAGGTACCTAGTTCCAAACGGCCAACCCATCCACAACCCACGTTGCGGAATAAAATTAAGGATGAGCTTCGGGCTAACTTGTAGATCAGAATTGAAAATAATGGAATATCCGTTCGGTCGTAAACGCTGTTTTTATTCAGGGAGCTATGATAGCGATTATGTCTATTGACAGAAACGCTCAACTAGCATGTCCCCTGCTCAGCACGGTATTTTCAGCCTTCTGTGCTGTGGCCTTGAAGTCAAGGGTGTAGTGCAGGCCGCGGCTCTCCTTGCGCGCTAGCGCACTGCGAATAACGAGCTCAGATACAAGGTGCAAATTACGCAACTCGAGAAGATCGGGAGTTACAACACACTGCCGATAGTACTCCTGAATCTCTCTTTTCATAAGTTCCATACGATGGAGCGCTCGCTCAAGACGCTTGGTTGTACGAACAATCCCAACATAGTTCCACATCGTCCTTCGGATCTCATCCCAGTTCTGAGTGATCACCACCTGCTCGTCGCTGTCGACCGCATTTCCAGGATCCCACGGACGCGGAGTGACCTGCACGCGGGCCTTATCTTTATTTGCTATGGAGTGCTCCGCTGCTCTATGGCCAAAGACAATCCCTTCGAGCAGCGAATTCGACGCCAAACGATTCGCTCCGTGCAGCCCTGTCCACGCACACTCGCCAGCAACATACAGATCAACTATGTCGGTGGCACCATGAAGATCACTTACCACACCGCCACACATATAGTGCGCTGCTGGAACGACCGGAATAGGCCCTTTGGTGATATCGAAACCAAACGATAAGCACCGCTCGTATATCGTTGGGAAATGGCCTTTAATAAAATCGGGATCGCGATGAGATATATCGAGCAGCACGTACTCATCGCCGTGCAATTTCATCTCTGCATCGATCGCTCGGGCCACGATATCACGGGGCGCCAACTCCAGCCGTGAGTCGTAACGAGTCATAAATCGATCACCATTAATTCGAAGAAGCTGTGCTCCCTCACCCCGCATCGCCTCCGTGATGAGGAAGCTCTTTGCCTGCGGGTGAAACAAACATGTTGGGTGAAACTGGATGAACTCCATATTAGCTACTCGACACCCAGCTCGATAGCACATCGCGATACCATCTCCAGTAGCCACATCGGGGTTCGACGTATACAGATAGATCTTCCCTGCTCCACCCGTTGCAACTAACACTTTATCAGCGAGAATAGGCTCTATTGGGGCCCCAGCGCGTAGCACGTACGCTCCGAGAACCTTATTCGCACCCGCCCCCGATACGCCTATCTTGCGTGTGGTGATCAGATCTATCGCACTAGCAAACCGGATGAGCTCGATATTTGGATGTTGTTGAACCGCCTCAAGCAATGTGCGCTGAATCTCAAAGCCTGTAGCATCTCCAGCGTGAAAAATTCGTCGCCGTGAGTGTCCACCCTCTCGGTGCAGGTGAAACTCACCATGCTCATCAGTATCAAATGTAGCACCCCGCGCTATCAGCTCACGCACCCGATCAGGGCCTTCACTCACAACAAGTCGAACAACGGCGGGATCACATAAACCCGCACCACATTGCAGGGTATCTTCAATGTGCAACTCGAAGCTGTCATCAGGCTGAACGACTGCCGCAATTCCTCCTTGGGCCCACAATGTTGAAGACGTGCCGGTATCTTTCTTAAAGAGAATAGCTACGCTCCCATGGTCGGCAACCTTCAGAGCGTAGGTCAGACCGGCTATACCTCCACCAATAACAAGAAAATCAACGCGCTTCATCACGACGTTACCATAGCCTATCGGCGCTTCCCGAGATACGCCCGCCGTTTAAGGGACAATAGCAGACACTATAGTAGATTCACCGATGACTAACCAAGCCGTTGCTTTTACTAATTTTATTACCACCTCGACGCCCGGCGCTCATCTCCTCCAGAAACAAAATGAAACGATCTCTGTTTTTGCACCCCATCACTAAAGTATTTCGCTCATCGTTCCGTAGGCCTAGGTGTCGGGGAGGTTTTGCCCCGCTGTCCTTATATGGCCCGCCGGACCTAGACCGAAGAAGCAAGCAGTATCTCGTACACTGAAGAGAGACGGCGTACGAGAGAGTACTCCGGGAGAGAGTGACGTATCATGAGCGAGAGCATTAAAGAACAATCAAACGCCAGCGCATTGGCTCAGCTTTCAACCAAGCAGATCGTTGCCTGGAGCGCTGGGGTTTCTGGGATGGTAATCGTTTGCGTGAGTTTAGGCGTGCTGAGTCAGCGCGTCTTTCACCACAGATTCCTGGGAGACCAAACACAGCTCGTGCACCTCTGTAAGAAAAACCCCAAAACCAATCCCGATGCTTGCGCGGAACTGCTTGCCGCGCGTCCTGGAACTTCAAGCAAACAGGTCTCGGCTTCTCGAGACAACATCGGAAAACCTTCGTTTACACTCTCCGACGACACTGATGCCGACCTCAAACCACCACCGGACCTGCTGCGCTAATCCGCCACAAACGAGTCGAAGCGACGGTGGCAGAACGATGGCAGAACGCCGCGCCGGTTTTGTCAGGACTACTCGTGTTGAAAACCCTAACCCAGACGAGCAGGAACAAACAGCGGCAACACAACTACTCGATATAAACCCTACGTGAGTGATTTTTTAAAAAATTATTCGCCCAGGGTTTATTTCCTGTTTCTGTCCTGGCGGACAGAAACTAAGATATCTCTAGGTCATCGCAGTCCTCATCGATTGTAAAAGACCACAACCTTGACGCAAAACACCACCGTATGACGACACACAACCCACTAACAATTCGAACCTCAACCATACCGTTTGCCTCCCTCGATGCAACTCAGATCGTGCCCGCAATAGAGTGTCTGCTCACATCGGCATCAGCGGAACTTGAGGCGATCAAGAAGGCTTCCGGACCACGCACCTTCGAGAATACCCTCTGCGCGCTCGACAACCTAGGCCTAGGCCTGGACTTCGCCATGGGCATCGTCGCTCACCTCGAGTCTGTTGCCACGACCCCTGCATGGCGCGATGCCTACAATTCCGTACTACCAAAGGTAACGGAATTCCGCTCCAAAGTGGTACTTGATGAAGGGTTATGGGCGGCACTCAAGGCGTTTGCCGCGACCCCAGAGGCAGCAACGCTCAGCGGGCCTCGCAAGCGCTTTCTCATTACCACGCTTGATTCATTTCGACGCAGTGGGGCTGAGCTCAACAAGGCGGATAAAGAGCTCCTGGCGCAGATAGATACGGAGCTAGCTGAACTAACCAACACCTTTTCGCAACACACCCTCGATGCAACAAACGCGTTTGAGTACGTAACGTCCAACCTCAAGGACCTCTCCGGACTACCCGAGAGTGCGCTAACCATGGGTAAATCACTGGCGAGCGCCAAGGGGATCGACGGTTGGCGTTTTACACTCCACGCCCCAAGCTTTCTGGCGATTATGACCTATGCCGATGATCGTCGTCTCCGCGAGCACTTTTATCGTGCGTATAACACGAGGTGCTCAAGTGGTGCTTTGGACAATCGGGAATGCCTCCACCGGATACTCGAACTGCGAGCAAAAAAAGCCTCCCTGCTGGGATTCAAAGACTTCTCTGACCTGGTGCTTGCCGACCGGATGGCAAAGAACGGCAAGCAAGCAAGCAAGTTCGTGCAAGATTTACAAAGCCACATCGAAGCACACTTCCACCGTGACAACGAAGAGCTCTTTGAATTTGTCGGCCAACATTTCTGCATCAAGAAAGACGATCTGCAACCGTGGGATGTCGCGTACTACGTAGAGAAGATGCGAAAAGCGCTCTATGATTTTGACGAGGAGGACCTCCGACCATACTTCCCCCTTCCGCGAGTTCTTGAGGGCCTCTTCACGATCGTTGAGCGGGTCCTGGGCATATCCGTGCAGATAAACACATCGCTCCCTACGTGGGATCCACTCGTGACTGCTTATTCGGCCTTCGATACCGAAACAAAGGCTCTCGTCGGGCACTTCTATGCGGATCTATTCCCTCGCGAAAACAAACGCGGAGGTGCATGGATGAACAATCTACTTACTCATGCACTAAGCGATGGAACCTCCTGTCCGCACGTCGGCCTCATCGCGGGCAACTTCTCCCCTCCTAACGGAGAGACCCCAGCGCTGCTCACTCATGACGAAGTAACCACACTTTTCCACGAATTTGGACATCTACTCCACTTGCTGTGCAACACAACTGAGCTCCGCAGCCAGTCAATGTCTAACGTTGCGTGGGACTTTATAGAGCTTCCCTCCCAGATCCTTGAGAATTGGTGTTGGGATCGTGAGTCACTTGACCTTTGCGCAGCGCACCACATCACCGGCGAAAAGATCCCGGAATCGCTCTTTCAGAAGATGCTTCGAGCTCGTAACTTTCGCAGCGCCTCACACCTGATGCGACAAGTCGGCTTTTCTACAGTTGATCTCAATCTGCATAGGTCCTACGACCGCACAGAGTGTGGCGATGTTGTCACCCACGCTCGTTCCATACTGTCTCGATTCACAAGCGTACCGCTGCCGAACGATTACTCGATGATCCTTACATTCACTCATCTGTTCAGCTCGCCTGTAGGATATGCTGCCGGGTACTACTCGTACCAGTGGGCGGAAGTACTGGATGCAGATGCTTTCTCCCGCTTTCAGAGCGCTGGTCTCTTTGATCACACAACGGGAATGGCCTTTCGAGATACAATCTTAAGCCGCGGAGACTCTGATGACCCGGAGGCGCTCTTTGAATCGTTTATGGGTCGCAAAGCCGACATCCGTCCGCTACTTGTTCGGTCTGGCTTACTACCTCAGTAGCGCCTCTATGCTGTTCTATCGCTCGCGTGCGAAGCGGTGCTGTGCCGGGCAGAAAGCATACTGGCCACCCAAAACGGCCTCGGAAGCCATGCGTTACGTGCTTTCGTTACGTACATTTCGTACGTACCGATTCAACAGCGGCGACGCCCTGGATGGGTCCGCCCTATGACTTCGCAGTTCTCTCGTCTTGAATAGGGCAAAAAATGTGCGAAACTCAGTGTTTTGAACAACTTTGTCAGCAATTGCCTGCGCATTTGTATCCCCTTCAGAAATGTCAGCCAGTTCGAGTAGCTGGCGGGAGAACTGCGATCCCCTGACGTTCGATCAAGATCTGTTGTGGCCTGCCGCGTGCGCGTGGTACCCTTTTTGTAGGGGATATCCGGGTAATGACAGAAGAGATCGCAGCACGCACAGACACTCAATTGGGGCTCAATCTCGGGTGGGGCACGGCTGCGGAGCTCCTGAAACCCTTTGGTACCGTTGCTGCTAATTTTACCGAAGCAACCCGAGTACTTGCTTCAGCCCATACAGCTTCAACGCCGCTATCGCCCGGTGGCGCAAATCACATCCTAAGGCTGCTCAAAAACGACACTATCAAAGCAACGTACTACTTTTTAGTTAAACAGTTTAAACCATCTTTCCTAACGTCGAAGCGCCAAATCCGTCCTCAGGATTTCTTAAACGCATTCGCTCCGATTGATCATGCCGCGGTAATCACCCTTTGCTACCTGTTTAAAAATTTCGGGAGAATGGTCGATGAAGAGGAGTGGGACTATGTGCAATCGCCACTGTATGAAGCGGCAACTGTAGGAGGACAGATCGGTCTGTGCGTCTCTCAGGTTGGATTTGGCTTGGGGCTTCTTACTCGCAGCCTCAGGTATCTCGCTTTTGCGCCGCTCATCAGGGAGAACCGTAAAGCGTTTAAAGAATATCGCCAGTACCTGAAGACAAAGGACATTCCATTCGATGCAACCTTTGAGCAGAAAGCTTGGCAATGCACAACAAGTCAAATCAGTGGACTCTTGCTTGAGCAGATGGGATTTCCTCGAACGGCGGCTCTACAATTCGTTGCTGCTGCGGAGCGAAGTCAGTCTGCCGAGCGGAGAAAAGCTACAGAGCCGGATGCGCGCTTTGGTGTACCGTTTCGGCTCGCCGAGTGCCTTATGGATGCTTACATGGAAGGCAACGAGATTCCAACGGCAGCTCCTAGCTGGGTAGGCCAAGAGATAGCCCTGCCGGCGGAGGTGCGCGGCAAACTTTTGGCGGCTCTGAACAACGCCCATGACGACAACAAACGAATCGAGTGGCTCAATAAAAGCAGCTCTGACCTAACACCTCGTGAGACTCCTAAACTCTTTACCGAGGCAGAGTAGCTCGCTGGTCGTGTGACTACCAACGCACAGAGGTTGTGCACCTATGGCAACTCCTCCCTCCGAAGAGATCATGAAACGAGCTCTACTGCTCGCGAGTAGTTACACACGTACCGTGTTGCCAAACCCTGCAGTTGGAGCAGTGTTGGTAGTCAACAATACCATCATCAGCGAGGGCTGCCACGAACGTTTCGGGGGTCCGCACGCAGAGGTGAACGCGATCGCAGCAGTTGAGGACCCCGGGGTACTCGCTCATGCGACACTATACGTAACACTTGAGCCCTGCGCGCACGCTGGCAAGACCCCACCGTGCGTTGATCTTATTCTGGCTTCGAAGATTCCCCGCGTTGTAGTCGGCTGCCGCGACCCGCACCCACAGGTATCCGGCCGCGGAATTCAGATGCTACTCGACGCGGGCGTTTCGATCACAGAGGGCATCCTCCACGATGAGTGTGTTTTAGCAAACCGTCGCTTTCTGCTGGCGCATCGAGAGCGGCGCCCGTACATCATCCTCAAGTGGGCCCAGACCCGGGACGGATTCATGGCTCCGCCCACCAAGGAACCGATACGCATCAGCTCGGCCCGCTCACAGCAACTCCTCCACTATTGGCGCGGTCAAGAGATGGCGATAGCTGTCGGCTGCGAAACGGTTCGCACCGACAATCCCCGCTTAACTGCGCGGCACCTGGAACTCTATCATGAGCGTGAACTACCACCGCACCAACCTACACGAGTCATCGTAGGTCTCGCTGGCCGACTTGCCGATGACAGGGCACTCTGGGAGCCTGATGCACCGACGATTATCTTTTCACCAACGGAAGCATCTCAGACGCCTCCACCACTCGGAACAATCGCTCTTCAGTACACCGCAAAAAAGCCGCTGATACCGCAGCTATGCCACGCACTCTATGACCAGCAGCTACTTTCGCTCATCGTCGAGGGGGGAGCGCACACCCTTCAGGGCTTTATCGACGCAGATCTATGGGATGAGATTCGGGTATTTACTGCTCCGTGCACATTCGCCTCTGGCCTAGCGGCACCTATCCTTCCCTCCCCTCCGCAATGGATGACCACGAGCGGGCCAGACACTGTCGAACTGTTAGCGCATCCCAAACTCGCTTCCCGCCTTGGGATCGCTGAGTCTTCGATTATTCCGCTACTTGCATCTGTTGTCCCGCCTCAACACTACCGCCAGCCGATGCATTCTGAATCGGAGTGAATCTGCGCCTCTTCAGCAGACCAAGCAGAAAGCTGCAATCGTAACGCAACACGTAGGGGGCGAACCCAGCTTTTGCACATCCGTGCAAGGCAGCTGCGTTCTCGCGCAAAACGTACGTAATAACATACCTCACACCATACTGAGCCGCTTGCGCGGCAATCATCGCCATAGCAGCTGGCATAATACCATTTCCTCGGTATGCAGGTGGAGTAAATGCATACTCAAGGAGCGCCTCATCATCTGCAAGGAGGGGAAATCTGCCACGAAAGTAACGTTGCACAAAATCATTTGACCGTGCGGTAAATAGCCACTGGACAAAACACGCCTGGCCGCTCTTCTGATCCACCGCTACGTATGGCCTGCATACATACTCAGCGAGTAGGGCTACACGATGCGCCTCCTCAAGGCGAGCTTGTCGAGACATGCCCGCATATTCGCCAGCAAACAACCACGACAGATCCTGATCTCGGAGGGGCCGCACTGCAAGGGGAATCCGGGCGCTTGGAGCCTCAAACGGAACCAGAAGATCTCGTCGTAACCCATATGCGTGCCACTCTCGATATAGTTGGCGCACAACAAGCCGGTATAGATCGCCACCCCCTTTGATCTGCAGTTCATTCCACAATCGAACCATACGGTCACTGAGATTCACCATCCCTCCCCTACCTACTAAATGATACAGACTGGGGATCTCCTTGCACGCGGTGGCGTAACGACTTGAGCCGAGGGGCAAGTCGCATCGTCAGCGCGTGTAGACATCGACCACGAATGGTTGAGCGAAAGATGTACCAATTGCTGTGCTCCACACACTCATGAGCCCAGACCTGTTTCCATGGTGCCCGAGGACCCAGAAATTCAAAGGTATGTCCGCCGTTTGCAGCTAAATCCCCGATTATGTGCTGCACCAGCAAATGCCCGGGGGCGAAGTACGAGAAATCCTCGTCATACGCCACTTTGGGAGAGTAGTAGATCCCCTCCATCATTAACCCCAGATGCATCGAGATCGGCTTGCCATCAAGACATAATGAATAGAGACGCAACTGTCCTCGTTGGTGTAAAGATTCGACCACTGACGAATAGAAGCCTGCTGATTGGGCGTTGGAAGCAATCGCACTACGATTCTTTCCCTTCCAGCCCGACGACTCAAGCAGGAGAAACCGCGCCAACGCATCTTCATACGCTGCAGTCTCAACGCGGAAGGATACTTCGCCTCGTAGGCGCAGCTTATCAAGCTTCTTACTTAGCCTTTTGCGAAACGAACGAAAGTTCGCCGGACAGTTCTGGTATGGGTCGCTTCCGATGGCTGGGATACGTAATACAGGGCTCTTTCTCGTGGGCCATGAGCCCACCAAAAAACCCTCCCGTTGTGCTCCACGAACGAGCCGCTCAAAACTCCCATGTTGAGGAACATCGAGCACCTCAACAACATCCCACGTTCGATCACTCGCGATCGCTCCCAACGCAACGGCTACAACCTCCTGGTGATCGGCTTGCTCAGTGATGAAATCAAAACGACACGAATGAATTCCTGAGAGACTCGACAGCACCCGCGCTGGCACGCCCCCAAAAAACGATCCCTTACGCATCAAAGGTAAAATCGCAACAAGCCGAGCCCCCTCTCTAACCGTAATGGTATACGTATCAAATCCCGCTCCAAACGACCGAGCAAATGCCAGAAACCACTCAGGCTGGTAAAACGGCTGAGCATGCTGGCCCTTGGTCACGAGTGCACGCCAATCCGCGACCAAATCCTCCGTGAATGTTGTATGAAGGTTAGCGGTAATCTCGGGCATGGCCAGAGGTTGCATCGCGGTCTGTGCGGGGGTCTGCATAAATACTGTGCGTACCTCGTTAGCGTTTTTCCCGAATCACGTGCACGTACCAATAGCAATACCAAGACTCATTGGTGCTTCGGCAAAATACTAAAGTGCCACAACGTGGGAGACTAGGCCCTCATAGCCGACCTGACCATGATCTCGGTTAGCCGGTGCATCCAACCCAGCTCATCCGTGGCCTGTCGTAAACATTTATGGTAGGCTTCCGTGATAGTTAATGTGACCGGAGACTTTATGAGCGCCTCGTACTTCTCAAACATTCCTGCGGCAGCACCCGATCCTATTCTTGGTGTAGCAGAAGCTTTCCGAGCCGATCCGCATACAGACAAAGTCAATCTCGGAGTCGGCGTGTATCAGGACAACGATGGACGCACACCAATCCTAGAATCGATTAAGAAGGCGACCGCTCTGTGGACCTCAAAGGAGGATACTAAGTCATATCTAACGATCGATGGAGTTGCTGCTTACAACTCAGGCACCCAAGAGATCCTCTTCGGAAAGGATGCTGCGGTGCTTACAGACAAACGCGTTATGACGATGCAGTCGATCGGCGGCACCGGAGCTCTTCGTCTTGGCGCAGAGCTCATCCGTCAATTCTTCCCGGGATCAGCGATATACGTAAGTGACCCAAGCTGGGAAAACCATAAGATGCTATTCCAAGGTTCTGGGCTCACCGTTGGTTCGTACCCGTACTACGATGCGAAAACAAACGGCCTAAAAACGGACGAGATGCTGGCTACTCTGCGCGCCTTACCTGAGCACAGTGCGGTGCTACTGCACGCCTGCTGCCATAATCCAACTGGGGTTGATATCGACTTGCAAACCTGGGAAGCCGTTGCTGAGATCTGCGCAAAGCACCAGCTCATTCCGTTCATCGACTGCGCTTACCAAGGTTTTGCAGAGGGGCTAGAAGCCGATGCGCGACCGATTCGCCTGTTTGCTGATAAGGGGCTCACGTTTATCGTCACGACTTCGTACGCTAAATCCTTCTCGATGTACCGTGAGCGATGTGGAGCCCTCACCGTTGTAACAGGCTCAGCGCAGGAGTCGAGCAATGTGCTAACGCAAATGAAGCGGATTGTGCGCACCATCTATTCAAGTCCAGCCTCATTCGGCGCACAGCTTGTCGCAACCGTCCTAACAACACCAGAGCTGCGAACCTTGTGGGAGGGCGAGCTTGAGGGGATGCGGGTGCGAATCCGTGAGATGCGCCACGCCTTTGCAAGCACTCTACGCCAGATGATACCCGACCGTGATTTCTCCTTCATTGAAAAACAAAGAGGTATGTTCTCGTACTCAGGGCTCTCAAAGGATGTTATTCGTGCACTCCGCGAGCGATTCCATATCCACGCTCTGGATAGTGGCCGAATCTGCGTAGCTGCGATGAATACTCGCAATATCGAACATATCTGTCGGTCAATCGCGACGATACTCAAGGAGCAGGCGTAAAATGTCAGCCGCTCGGTGGGGCAGTGCGCTGGCGATCTTGGTCGTCACAACGTGTACATCCACACGAGCTGAGACTACACCACCTCCCGGCATGAGAAACCTCCGCGAGGTAGCGAATGACCTCGACAATGTGGTCAAGCTCATCCCCGACCCAGTCCACGCAGATACTCTTTTTGTAGCTGAACGAACCGGTCGTATACTTACGCTGGATACGCGCTCTGGGAGAACTCGTAAGGTGGCTGATATAGAGGCCCTCGTGGGAGAAGCGTCCCCGAGAGGCCTTATGAGCATCGCGGCGCAGGGCTCCGGATCCGCCGTCATTCTCATCGTCAGCTACATGGATCCTCAAGGAGATCTGGTTGTCGGTCGCTTTACCATTACCGAGCCGCACAAACCCCTCGATGAAGACTCCATGACGGTGATCATTAAAATTGCGCGACTCTCCCCTCATCGACTCGGCAGCTCTCTCGACTTCGGACCTGACGGCACGCTGTATATTGCAACGAGTGACGGTGAAGCCACAGATGGTGGATCGACTACAACGCGGACACACGCCGCTCAACTGCCTCAATCTCTTCTCGGAAAAGTCATTCGAGTAAGACCTGGAGAACGCTCTGGTTACTCAGTACCGACAGACAATCCGTTTATCAAGCAATCATCGTTCCAGCCGGAGATATATGCTTTAGGATTTCGCGCTCCTGAAGCTATCTCTATTGCACCATCAGGCAATCAGATCTTTGTCCTCGATAGCAATGAGCGGAACAATGAGGTAAACCTGGTTGAACGGGGCAAAAACTATGGATGGGACGCACTCGATGGGCTCGAGTGTCGCAACAAAGATCAGCAGAAAGAGTGCGACGCAAACTCATCGGTCCGTCCGCTTTTGGCGCTGCCCAAAGGGGACTCAAATTCCGCTCTTGTCGGTGCCCTCCTGTACCAAGGTGACCGATACCCGGAACTACGAGGATATCTTCTCTTTGCTGATAGGAACTCAGGCATCATCTACGCTGCTAGCGAAAAGAGCCCTGGGATTTGGGGCCACCGTGCGATAACTCAGGCACAGCAAGGCTCAATTACCGCCATCGGTTACGGCAGCGATGGGGTGATCTACGCGGCTTCTGAGGCAGGAAGGTTGTTCTCCCTTCAGTGAAGCCGCAAACCATACAAGCCGTGCACAGGCAACTGTGGACGATTACCTAGCAGCGATTTCATGCACCCTTTGGTGGCAAATCGTATGCGGTTACCTCAGAGGCAAACTTACACTCCCCATGACTCCCATCACAGAACGGCTGCTTCTTTGAGGCTCCGCACCGACATATCGAGATCGCCGAGCGACCCCCGAGGGAAAACACCCCTCCCGTAGCATCACGAATCTCAAATTCCCCGCCCTCGATACGGATTGGACCGTTATTCTTGATCGTTATGATCACCTTTCCATCACTCATACAGAAGCTCCCCCTTTGAGTTCGCCATAATCAATCTTTAACGCTATCTAGCAGTGATAAAGCCCGCTAGCTCAGCAAAGTATAGGAAGTTCCCCCTACACGAACAAGAACCTGGAAGAAGTATGCTCATTGCCATATCAGCCCAGCAAGGTGATGATACTACCGTAGAGTTCAAAGGCTTCGTCATCGCGGAGCGACGATAAAGCCCTTGGTAGCGCAGACCCTGTAGGACGACCTCCCTAGGTAGGCACAGGCTTGGACTCCATAATCGGTATGCGAGTATGAGAACAGTGACCCTTTTTGCCCATTCCATTCTGGCCTGCACGGCCGCTCTTGCCTCCACGCATGCTCACGCGCAGGAAGTCAAAGCTGGAATGAATGCTCTTCTAGCTCCTTTCAAAGAGATTCAGCCATACATCGCCTCAGAACAACGATTCCTCAATCCGAATAACCGCGATGCGGTGATGCGTATCATCCAGGACTTGCGAGCGAATTTTCACAAGGTGGAAGCGATCCCATCCCGCTACCACTCTTTACCCGGCTTCACCGAGAACGTCCGTGATGTCGCCGAACTCCTTGACGACAGCAGTCGTCGATTTTCTGAAGGAAAAGCCTCGTATGCATGGTGGCGGCTGCGCAAGCTCCCTGCCGATTGCTTCACCTGCCACGCCACCTATAAGGTCACCAGTCACTATTCCAATCTGGGAGTTATCGATGAGTCGCTTGATCCTCTGAATCGTGCCAGGTTCCTTTTGGCCACTCGCCAGTTTAGTGAAGCCCAAGTCGCTTTCACCGCTGTCCTCAAAAGCCCTGAGTACAAGTTATACTATGACGAGGCACTCCGCAGTCTGGTGCTGATTACAACTAGGATCGACCGAAATCCAGCCGAGGGAGCCGAACAACTCCGGACAATCACCCGCACGGCAGATCTTCCGGAGGAGGATGCTCGCGAAGCACTCCAGTGGGCAGACGAGCTGGTAGCATGGGGCCGTGAAGATTCGGCAAAAAGGGTTGGGTCACTCAAGCTTGCGGAGCAGCTCATTCAGCGCGGTTCAAAGACAACCCCGGACACCCCGCAGGATGACGTTTCTCTCCTGCGCGGCACCGCCATGTTGCACCAGCAACTTGAAGACGGCAAACTACCAAAGGAGCAGCGGCCACGGGCGTTGTATCTGCTCGGCTTCGCGTACACAAAGCTACCCCTGTTTTTCTCGGAGAGCTGGGCAGAGATGTATCTCGAGCGCTGCATACGCGAATATCCTGGAACTAATCTGGCTCAGAAATCCTACAAAACCTATCGCGAGCACATCCTTGATGATTATACAGGAACCGCGGGCACTGATATCCCAGCCGAGATAAGGTTACACCTTGAGGATCTACGTACGAAGGCTTACGGAATTGGAAGCTTTACTCCGGTAGTGACCCAGCGCGCGCAGTAAGCGGCTCGCGACGTTCATTACCGATTGAAACGAACGCCCGAAGGACCTCGCAACATTCGAAGCCGTGCAACATGCTTCGCAGCAATCGCACTCAGCAGCACTATCCGCAGTAGAATCGAGTATCAGAACTCTCCGCAACAGACTCTCTGCGAGAAAACCCTGATCATACAAGCCCCCTCCCCCTTCTGCAGTACCATACAGCTCTAATCAACGAGGGAAGCACCATGACAGATCAAACAGAGATACCCGAGAAGAAACCGCGCGGATTTGCTGCTATGGATCCAGAGCGACAGCGTGAGATCGCAAGCAAAGGGGGGCGGATCGCCCACTTACGCGGTAACGCTCACGAGTTCACCCCCGAAGAAGCCCGCGAAGCTGGTCGCAAGGGG
>JBIKKR010000126.1:0-8907 GCA_044360225.1 Bdellovibrionota bacterium
AAACTAGGTAGTTGGGATTTGTTAGAGTGGCTGTGAAGGTGTCGCTAGAGGGAGTTTGAGACGAAAGTGCCGCGCCACCTTTAGGGATAAAGGAGTATTTTGGGCGGCGCAGAGCCTTATATGAGATGCACCTCGCCAGGCCCGTCACAGTTGAAGCGGAATTTAGAAGTCATCTCAAAGGAGTCCTAGGAGTGGAGTTCATCGATAGTCTCGGTAGTGTCGATGAACGTAGGGATCGGGGGAGGGCATGGCAGTCAGCCGTCTGCAACGACGTAGGCTGTATTAGAGGATGGGAGGCGCTGGTGGATAAGCCTCAAGATATCGCCTGAGAGCCCCAAAGCTCAGCGAGAAATTCACGCCATGGATAGATGGTAATCCCATCATCGGTAACTCTTTTGATCGTATCGTTAGAGACGACGGAATATCTGCGTATCGATCCCTCCTCTTTCAATGCGCGCAGTCCCTTCAGATGCTTATCCTGTATAAGATCCGTCGCTTTAATTTCTATTGCCATCTCGTCGCCGATAATCAAGTCAACTTCGTGCTGAGACGTGCTTCTCCAGTAGGTCAGCGGTTTGTAGGAGCGCGAGTAGCTGTTCCAAGCGCGAACCTCAAGTACAACAAAATGTTCGAATGCATATCCTAAGATCTCTGAGCGCTCCTTGATCTCGCCTCGATTTGTGAGTTGATTCACCACTCCGATATCAAACATATAGTGTTTTGCTCGAGTAATTGCTTTGCGTTTTTTTGTCTTCGTGAATCCGGGCAGAGAAAATCCTATCAGCGTGTCTTCGAGGATCGAAATATAACTTTTAAGGGTAACTGGAGATACGCCGCAGTCTGAGGCTAGAGATTCATAATTGATCTCCTGTCCATTAGCTAACGCGATCGCATCGAGAAACGACGCGAACGCGGGGAGGTTTCGTGTCAGCGACTCTGCTTGAATTTCCTCTTTGAGATAGGTACCAACATAGCTTCTCAATTCTTCTTTTATCAATGAACCGCGGCCGTATATAGCTGGGAGACCACCACTGTTCAGATAGGTGAGCAGATCGAAATCCTTAATCTCTTGTGAACATAATGGGAAGAGCTCGGCTTGCCACGCGCGCCCAGCGAGTAAGTTCGCTCCACCGCGACGCAGCTTTCTTGCACTACTTCCAGTCAACAAGAATCGAGCCCCACCCTTTGCTAGAATCCTATGCACTTCATCAAGTAAGGTGGGTAATTTCTGAATTTCATCAATTACGACGATTCCATCCGGCGACGCCGCTCGGGCTGCCTCTTCCAGGATCCTTGGCCTTCGAAGGAGGTCGTTGAAAACCTCACTATCAAGGAGATTGAAGACCTGCGCCCCCCCAAGTTGTGCATCAATAAGGCTTGATTTGCCGGTAGCACGAGCGCCAAATAGAAAAAAAGATTTATTTTTCAGCAAGTTAGCTAGATTAAGCAGCCTGGGGTGTCTTAACATTCAAAGGATGTACCATGGATTTTCATTAAAATCCATAACTATCATATCGAATATTACGAAGGCTCTGGTGGAAGGCTCTGGTGCGGGGTTACTTTTCCGCCCCTCCTCGAAGAATAACTGCGGCGTACTACTACCGCGCCATTTGGACCTAAGTCTTGAGCTAAGTCTTGAGCTGATGTTTTTGACTGCCACACACTTGCTTTATAAACAGAGCATTGGCGCCAAGGTAAACGAGTTAATTTACAGGGTTTAAATCTAGTATGTACCGGTGGTATTGTCTCGTGAAAACAATGGATTAGAGGAGATATGATTTGTCTTGCGGTGGTGTAGGTTTTAACCTACAATAGAGGATACATGGAAGTTCACCGAAAAGCCTTAAAGATCTATCAGCGCGAAAACGGAGATCTCCCTTTCGTGCGATGGATGAAGGGGCTGCGGGATGTCCGAGGAAAGCAAGCGATCGAGGCGCGGCTTGCTCGTGTTCGTTTGGGTAACCTTGGAGACCATCGCCCGGTTGGGGATGGCGTCACGGAGCTACGGTTCTTTATTGGTCCAGGCTACCGTGTCTACATCGGCCTCGAAGGTGATACCGCTGTGATCCTATTATGTGGTGGTGATAAAGGCTCTCAGGATGGCGACATCGAAACGGCGAAAGTATTTTGGAAAGATTACCAGGGGAACAAAGCGTATGAAAACGGTTGATTACGATGAATATCTGATCGGTGAACTTAAAGATCTTGAATACGCAGCCGGTTACTTAACGGCCTGCTTGGAAGAAGGTGCGGATGTGTTTCTGGAAGGAATTAGAAACGTCGCCATAGCTCAAGGTGGAATGAAGGCTCTCTCCGATGCCACTCAACTCAATCGTGAAAACCTCTATGACATGCTCTCAAAGGAGGGCAATCCACGCCTCTCAAGCCTCACTACGATTCTCTCTCAACTAGGTATGGAGGTATCGTTCAAGCCAAAGATGCAGCGAACGGAGGCAGCTTGAACAGGACAATGGCGGTAGCTGTCGCGTCTTTCCTAAGCGCCCCTCATCCGCTGGTCTCATCCGCTCGTACATACTAAAATTCAATCCCCCCAAACCAGTTAGCCATCCATCTCAAAAAGATCTTTCTTACCGCGCCAAGTTATTCTCAGAACTCAAGGAATTTCCGATGCATAGTAACTGAATTTACGGAGTTTCGATCTAGTATATCCCAGGTGGCGGATGCGACCACCCTGTACGTTTTTCACACCCAGGGCATCGAAATTCTCTCTTCTTCAAGGGGGCCAATAATGCGCGGAAGTAGCTGTTTTTATGAATAATAGCAGTTTTGCCCGCGCATTTTTATCCCTTTCAGAAATGCTAG
Organism: Bdellovibrionota bacterium; assembly: GCA_044360225.1. Lineage (GTDB taxonomy): Bacteria > Bdellovibrionota_C > UBA2361 > UBA2361 > OMII01 > OMII01. The sequence continues at coordinate 2,824 of JBIKKR010000126.1, forward strand.
CTTTTTCGAGTAGATCGCGGGAGAATTGCGATGCCCTGTTTCACACCCTGAATTAATAAGATCTATTTGGCTAGGACAGGGCTCGGTTGTTCTAAAACGGGCCTGATTGTACCCTGAGAAACCACCATCAGCGTCGCAAGAGCCTGATTGCCGGCGCGGGTACCTTGGTAATCTACCGGGCCGGTATCACCGGAGTATTTCAGTTTCAAGATCGCCCCTTGAAGATCGGCCTCTCCAGTTCGTAATCCTCCAGCGATAGTTCGGAGCGCCTCATAGCTGTTGTGTGGGGCCATGATCGGAGGCTCCTGAAAACGGTTCAGAAATCTTTGCCGGAAGCTCTCCGTTGGAAGCCAATCAGCGAAAAAGACACCTTCAGCCTGGTGAGCTGGAAATCCTCTGCGATTGATAGCCTCATCGAGGTCGCTCGTTGTGAGCACCTTCGGTGTGAATTGGATCTCCTTCATTCTAGTTAGTGCACGATCGACACCGAAAGCAACAATGACACCGTCTGGTCGCTTGGATTTAGCGCGCAGCACCTCTGCTCGCATGTTGCTGGAGTAATCACTGATGCAGTTCTCATCGACTACATCAACATTATGCTCCCGCGCAACACGTTTCCATACATCGAGATACGTTCGTCCCCAGGTATTGTCAGCGCAAATGATCGCCACGCTTTTGATCTCTTGATTGAGTGAAAAGAATCGGTTCACAGAGGAAGCGATGCTGTCCTTGCGCGGACACGTTGTAAAGAAATACTCTGAATTTTCTGGCAAATCTGTATCAAAAATAGAAGGGGTAACCAGAACCACTCGACTTCTCTGCGCCAGCGGGACAAGCGGCAAGGTCAAAAACGAAAAGATATCGCCAACAACTGCATGAACGTGATCTGTATTGACGAGCTTCTTAAACGCCATCACCGCGCCTTGCGGAGTTGTGCGACTATCTTCAAAGATCACCTTGATCGGACGCCCATGAATACCGCCTGCGGCGTTGATTTCATCACGCGCCAGCTCTAGCCCCCGACGTACCTGAGTGCTCCACACATTAGCCGCACCCGTGAATCCGTAAATGGCACCGATCGTAATCGGCTCTGAGGACTCAGATCGGGCGTGCCAAGGCAGGGCAAGAAGGAGTAGCAGGATCAGTAGTGCTCGCATATCGTTGAGATACCCGACGTAGTGACTGTTAGCAAGCAGGAACTACCGCTATGGCAACACGGGCACATCTGCCCTGGGGAATTTTAGCGCCTCACTGAACTTGCCATCTTTGACCTCAAACACCCCAAGCGGCATCCTCCACGAACCCTCTGGTGAGAACGTGATTGTGCCACCTGCGCCGGGGAAATCGCGTATAGACAAAAGCGTATTACGTATAGACTCGCGCCGAAGGTCTGAGCGGCGCAGCGCCTCTGCCATCAGCCGCACGCCGTCGTATCCCCAACTGTGAAAGGCTAGCATCTTTGGTTCTTTGTTGAACCTCGCGCGATAGAGCCGAGCTAAGCTCTCCGATTCTGAATTGTGCGGGTCGCTCACCATCGTCTGAAACGTGCCTTCGAAGACTCCCTTATCTTGCCCGATCAGATCTTCAGTAAGGTTGTCTGAGGTAATGATGGTACCGGTGAAGCCTAGCTGCCGGATCTGTCTAAAGAGTGGAATGATGTGTGATGTCACAGGTGCATAGATCACATCGGGCTTTGTCGCCAAAAGGAACTAAAAATCTTCCTCAGAACAATTCCTGCGCAGCTCTCCACACGTAGTAGGCATCAACACTCCCGCCATATCCACGCCGTACGATGCGTGGGCCCTTGTCTAAGAGCTCAAGGGCCGACTCACAGCGCAGGCCTGCTATCGCGGCGCGACGTCTGTGCAACCATCCAAGGGCTTTGAGCCACGCATCGCTTGACTCAGGAGATATCTCTACTGGCAACCGTGAGTTGCAAATAGTCGCGCCAACCAGTTCAATAGCTTCTGTGCTAAACACCGGGTCCTCTCGGCGCCAGATAGTATCGACTCCCTGCTCTCCAGTTGATCTCGGTGCTTCGCGCCCACAGATACCTTCCTGGAGGTGCTCACGCAGATCGTCCAGTGCCGTCTTAGGCAATACTTTAAACCGCCCACCTATCATGACTCGCTGATGTCGAAGAGATATATCACGCACGCGGAGGGCTCTAAGCTCAGATAGGCGCGCTCCAAGACCGTACGCCAACATAGCAACCACGAGAGACTCGCCTCGTAGCCTTGAGAGAGCCCGCTCGAGCGCTTGGGTGAGTGTGTCGACGCTAACTTGAATGTGGGGCGTACATCGAGCCGCACCTCTCAAAGCGCGTGACGCTGCAAGAGTGCTCGAAGAAGAACGCTGCGATGAGCGCTTCAGAGGTCTCTGGAGAGAGGGAGCATAGTGGTGCATTTCGTGTTCCATAGGAGTATAGAAATATACTAGAAATATACTATAAATATTGGTGGGTCAAGGGTGGATATTCGGCCAGCAGGGCGTCGCAATTCTCGTCCATTTTAAAGGGCCACAAATGCGCGGGAATAGCAGTTTTGCCCGCGCATTTTTATCCCTTTAAGAAATGCTAGTTTTTTCGAGTGGATAGCGGGAGAATTACGACACCCTGTGTGGATATTCACCGAGCTACTTGGTGGTTAACGCGTGGGGCTGGGGGTATTTGGATACACAATCGCTATTGTCGCCGGAAGGTCTATTGGGACGCCTGTGGCCACACGGAAATAATAATTAAGAGCGATCGATCTCCCGCTGCCGACCTATCCCTGACCATCCATAAGCGAGGTTTGCGTTGTAACATTCGTCACCGGAGCATTCTTGGAGAGTCGCATACCCACAGCGAGGACGATCGCTGTTACTGTCGCGCTCGCTACAGCAACCAGGATGAATGACCAGCTTTGATGCACCCCGAGTGCCGCTCCGAACGATATTGTACTCAAGTCCTTCATGAGGTTGAGGGATCGTGCGCGCAATGAAAGGGCGCCGATTCGCCGCCGAGTCAAAAGAAGGCGCAGCTGGTGGAGCTGGCCAGCAACTAAAATTGTTCCAGCAACAACCACAACCCCCTGTAGGCTTGCAAGGTACTCTCGACTTCTACCTGGAGCGATCGATGTGACAATCAGGGCAGATGCGAACAACCCACATGCGATGGGCCCCAGAAGTGCGGTTACGCTCGAGGGATGGTCGCGTCGAAACTCCCAGAGCAGGATAATCGAAAGGATGCACGCTGGAATTCGGCTCCAGAAGATGTAGTGAGCAAAGGGTTCTGTTGCGGTGCTGAGCAGCAGAAAGGAGAAGAATGCGACAAAGGCTCCCGACATTGCAAAGACTGAGAGGTTGTCAGTAGCCGTTTCTGTACCTCTAGCTTCTGTTATCAGCCGGCGTCGACGCTGCACGTGCCTTAGCTGCACGTAGACAGCCGATATCGAAAGCAGGAACAGGCTCGCTTGCAGGAGACCAGTGACGTGGTATGCAGTGGTCATGATTTGGGGCCAAACAGCACGGCTTTCAAGCGTAAGCGGAGTTGTCTACGCCCCTCATCGCGCAACTGCTGTCTGTTTATCTTAAATGGAAAATCCTCGGCGTGCTCGCGGTGCACGGCACCAAGAATTCCTAGAAGTGCCGGGAGATTTGTCAGGCAATTGAGCAGAAAAAGGCCGGGCATAGCTGCTCTTGTGGTCCGATACCAATTGCTGCTTGGATCCCCCCGGAGAAGTTCCTGCAATCGCAGGACCCCGAAGCCGATGTGGGTCGACTCATCTTTTTTGATCATCTTGATGCCCTTGAGTAGTATTGGGAGCCTCTCCTTTATAGACTCATTGCCATCAGCAGTTCGCTCTTGCTCTGACAGGGCTTTTTCAAATCCAAAATAAGCGCTTTCGGCAATGACACCTTCGGCGAATATGTGGTAACAGACGAGGGCCGCGGTTTCTCGGACTACCGCCGGGATCCAGCTTTGAGGAGCAGCCAGGCGACCGAGGATCCTAGGCAGCCTAGATTCAAAAAATTTTTTAAAGGGTTTTGAGAATGGATCATCCGTACGGAGATATGTATCTTTAAGGGTCCTAATCCGTTCGTTTTGGTTATCATCGCCGGACTCGCCGAACACGTGCGTTACATAGTCAGCGAAGAAATCAGCGTGAATTTTCTCTTCTGCCTGTTGAATCCGAATAAATAGAGCCCGATAACGACTTGCGCTGTCTTTATTGTTTCGTGTGTAAAATTCAATCAGAGGCGTTAGTTCACTCTCAACAACTCTCTCTCCAACCCTAAAGCGAGCGATTGCGCGCATTAGTACAGCGATCTCAGTGTCTTTCAGATCCTTGAGTAGGTTCCGATCTGACTCAAAATCATCTCTTGTAAACGTGGGGCGCTCTCTTTTGAGACTAAGATCGATTAGACGATAAACCGATGGAGCGAAAGTTTTGCAATTCATTAAATCGACTGCTGATATTCCGCTGTCGGGTACGAGTTTATCGAGGCGGTTCTTGAGCTGCTCGTATGTCGTGTCAGGAGCCGGAGCCGATGCCGTTTTGGTGACTCGGCCGTCCCCGGTTTGCTCGCCGCCGCTAGAGTGTGATTCTTGCTCCGATATGTGACGGTTTTCCTGAGTCCCGCTACCCTGCAATTGCCCCATAACCCTCCCCCGTCTCGCTTGCTAGTTTTGTTAACGATAATCGCATATCTAAGTGAACCGGTTCAGAGCGGCGCTCCTCTACCTGTTACCTCATCTCCCGAGCAGTGTACCATACAGGAGCGCTATCACGAAAACTGCAAGGTATGGGAGCAGGGCATCGCAATTCTCGTCCATTTTAAAGGGCCAAAAATGCGCGGGAATGGCTGTTTCTATTGAATTTGGCAACGCTGCCCCGCGCCTTTGTATCCTGATCGAAACTTCCAGCGGTTTCGAGTAGATAGCGGGAGAATTGCGATGCCCTGGTGCCAACGCGCCGCAGCTCAGTTTTAATGAATCGGATTGTCAAGATATGTTTACCCGTAACTCTACAACCAAAGATATGCCATCCTAAAGACACCATGCTCCCCACTCGCCAATCCCTTTTAGTACAGACACCGTCCGGGCTGTACTGTCCTGCTGCCGATCTGTATCTTGACCCCTGGAGGCCAGTCGCGCGAGCGCTTGTTACTCACGCGCACTCGGATCATGCACGAGCTGGCACAGCTGCATATATCACTCACCGGATCTCGGTTGCACTTCTGCACCAGCGTCTTGGAACAACATCGAGTCAGGTAACGGGGCTTGATTACGGCCAGGTGCTTACCGTTCGAGGGGTGAATTTCTCTCTGCATCCTGCCGGACATGTCCCAGGGTCAGCTCAGATCCTCGTAGAGTCGCAAGGTGAGCGTTGGGTATTTAGTGGAGACTACAAAACTGAGGATGATCGTTGTAGCGAGCCTTTAGAGGTCGTGCAGTGTGATACGTTTATCTCGGAGTGTACCTTCGGTTTACCGATCTTTTCATGGCAACCTCAATCGGTGATCTTTCGTGAGATTCACGATTGGTGGCACAGCAACCGCAACGCAGGGGTTGCCAGTGTTATCGCTGCGTACTCGCTCGGCAAGGCGCAGCGTGTACTCAAGCACCTCGATAGCTCGGTTGGTCCGATAGTCATTCACCCAGCAATTCAACGCATAAACCACGCGCTCGGCCTAGAGCTGCCCGGAGTTTCTGACAGCAGTGCAATTCGTCAGGACGATAGCCCGATGGTACTGGTGCCTCCAGCGGTGGTCGCAACCCCCTGGCTCCGACGCTTTGGCGAGTATCGTACAGCGGCGGTGTCTGGTTGGATGGCGATCGGTGGTATGAAGCGACGTCGTGGAGTAGACAAGGGATTTATCCTATCCGATCACGCAGATTTTCGCGGACTACACGAGGTCATAAAAGCTACAGGTGCCGCGCAGGTGTTGTTAACTCACGGGTACACAGCCCAATTTGGCCGCTACCTCTCAGAGCAACACCCAGCGCTTCGAGTGGCAGAGCTCGGAGCAGAATTTTCGTCCGAGGTTGAGGAGTAGTTCCTTTGGTCTAACAGCCCCATCCGCTGATCTGCTGGTTGATCT
>JBIKKR010000037.1:0-20686 GCA_044360225.1 Bdellovibrionota bacterium
AGCTGGGCCGCGCTAATGTGATGATAAAGATCCCCGCAACGCCGCAGTGCATCCCAGCGATTAAGGCGGTGCTTGAGCGTGGAATTAACGTAAATGTGACGCTCATATTCTCAACAGAGGTGTACCGACAGGTGGCCGAGGCGTACATATCCGCCTTAGAAACACGAGCTGCCAAGGGAGAGGATATCCGGAGAATTGCGTCGGTGGCCAGCTTCTTTGTGTCGCGAGTTGATGCCTTGGTTGAGAAGAAGTTCGATGGATTAGTTGCGCAAAAGGTGTGCAGCGAAGGAGACCGCGCACGATTTTTCGGCAAGGTTGGTGTAGCGAACTCAAAGCTTGCGTATGAAGCTTTTGAGTCGCTATTCGGCGGGCCTCGCTTTAAGAAGCTTCAGGAGCTCGGAGCGCGTGTGCAGCGGCCGTTGTGGGCGAGCACCGGCACCAAGAATCCGGTTTTCAAGGCGGTAATGTACATCGAGGAGCTGGCGGGAAGAGATACGGTAAACACCATGCCGCCAGCAACGGTTAAGGCCCTTTTGCAGAGTGCAGAGATAACGCCGAAGCTTCATGCCGGATTGAATGAAGCACAAGAGCTGCTAGCCTGGGTCGAATCAAAAGGGATTTCGATGGGCGCGCTGCTTGAAGAGCTACAGGTTGCTGGAGTCAAGAGCTTCTCCGATTCGTATAAGGACCTTCTGGCGTCGATAGCGGAGAAGCGCGCTAAGGTCTCATAGGATAGAATCGCGTGTTGCGAGGGGTAGCTACTAGGGTTTTCGATGAGTACAAACAACGACACAAAGATGACAAAACCGCCGGCAACGGTTTTGGTGATATTCGGCGCAAGCGGAGATCTCACCTCGCGTAAGTTGATCCCTGCGTTGTGTAATCTCGCCGAGGATGATTATCTTCCAGACAATTTTATCGTCATCGGATCATCGCGCTCGAAGTTGAGCGATGATGATTTTCGCGCCAAGGTGTACGATGGGGTTTCTAAATTTTCACGGCGCCCAATTAGCGCTGCGGTTTGGGAGCGTTTTGCGAAAAATCTGCACTACCAGCCATGCAACGGGGAGGTGTTGGCAGATTTTGAGTCTCTCAAAGGGCGAATAGAGGAGCTGTGTGCAGCTCGCAAGGATCGTTTCAACTACGTCTACTACCTGGCGATGGCGCCGCAGTTCTTTGGTCCGATAGCATCGAATCTGAGAGCCATAGGCTTGATAGAGGATTTTGGCAGCTCAACCCGACGGACCGCAGTTGTTGTAGAAAAGCCGTTTGGTCACGACACTCATTCAGCTCGGGAGTTGAATGAAGTGCTCCGCAAGAGCCTTGCGGAGGAGCAGATCTACCGTATCGATCACTACCTTGGTAAGGAGACGGTCCAGAATATTCTCGTTTTCCGATTCGCCAACGGTATCTTTGAGCCGCTTTGGAACCGCAAGTACATCGACCATATTCAGATATCTGTATGTGAGGATATCGGGATTGGGAATCGTGCCGCGTATTTTGACCAAAACGGCATCGTGCGAGATATCGTCCAGAATCACGTACTTCAGATGCTCTCTCTGCTCTGCATAGAGCCACCGATCTCGCTCAGCGATGCAAACGGGATCCGCGATGAGAAGGCTAAGGTGTTACGTTCAATTAAACGGATGACCCCAGATGAGGTGCGACGTAACACCGTACGGGCGCAATATGCGGAGGGAGTTATCAAAGGTGAGAAGGTTCCAGGCTATCTACAAGAGCATGGTGTTTCTCCGGGCTCAAGAACCGACACATATGTGGCGCTCAAGTTGGAGATAGATAATTGGCGCTGGAGTGGGGTGCCGATTTACATCAGAGCAGGTAAACGCCTCAACAAGCGTATCACGGAGATTAAGGTCTTCTTCAATAAGGCGCCTGACTCACTGTTTAAGGGTCGGCAACGTGGAGATGTTGAGCACAATGTTCTCTCAATACAGGTTCAGCCTAAGGAGGGTATGTCATTACGGATCAGTTCAAAGCAACCCGGTCCGAGGTTTCGTGTTCGTCCAGTCGAGATGGATTTTAGTTACGATAGTTCGTTTGGAGTCGCCTCCCCTGACGCGTATGAGCGTTTGTTGCTCGATGTGATGAAGGGTGATCCAACACTCTTTACTAGAAACGATGAGATCGAAGAATCCTGGGAGTTGCTTGCACCGATCTTTGGGGTGTGGGAGGGGGCAACGCCGCCTCCGCTGTGTACGTACGAGGCAGGAACCTGGGGACCGGCCGCTGCGGAGGAGCTGCTCCAACGCAATGGCCATAAGTGGAGTGAGCTCTAGTAGGGTTGATTCGTGCTTAAATTATCGATATCCGAAGCGAGTGAAGTATTCCGTTCTGAACTACGAGCCTGGTTAGCTCAGCATGAGCCCCCAAAAGTATCGGATACCTCCCTGGAGGCCTTTGAAAAGGTCGGACGACAGTGGCAGATGATGCTTGCCCAGTCCAAGTGGCTCGGTACTCACTGGCCCGCAGAATATGGTGGCAGGGGGTTGTCTCTCGTAGAGGAGGCGATCGTGCAGGAGGAGCTGGTTCGCGTGGCTGCGCCGCAGGTTCTCGGGCTATTCGGCATAACGATGGTAGGACCGGTACTGATCGCCCACGGAACAGAGACGCAGAAGAAACGATTCCTCGCCCCGATCCTCAGCGGTGAGGAGATCTGGTGCCAAGGATTCTCCGAGCCGGGAGCAGGGAGTGATTTGGCAGCAGTAAAGGCTCGAGCGATACCTGTTGAAGGTGGATACAGCCTCTCAGGACAGAAAATCTGGACCAGCTTCGCCCACTGTGCTGATTGGTGCTTTGTATTGTGCAGGACCTCTGATGCTCCGAAGAAGCATGAGGGGCTCTCATATTTGCTGGTGTCGCTCCGCTCTCCAGGCATTACCATTCGACCGCTGCGGCAGATCAGTGGTGATAGCGAGTTTAATGAGGTCTTTTTTGATTCTGTCTTTGTTCCGCAAGAGAATATCGTTGGTCAGGAGGGGCAGGGGTGGAAGATAGCCATCTCCACGTTGATGTTTGAACGAGTGGTGCTGACCTTTTCTCGGCAATTGCAGTCTGAGGTCGCTCTGAGGGCATTAATTGAGGAGGCCAGCCCAACGATGACAGGCTCAGAGCGTATTGAGCTCGCGCAGTGCATCGTTGATGCGTGTGCAACGCGGGCGTTGGCGTATCAGCACCTTATGTCATACGCCGATAATAAAGTTGCCCCTGGTCCTGAAGGTTCATTAGATAAGCTTCTCTGGAGCGAATCGTTTCAGAGGCTCTGCTCGTTTGCAGTAAAAATTATGGGGCCAGCTGCAGCTCTTGGAGAGACAGATACTCGGGTGGGTTCAGTCATGCACCGGTATCTCTATTCTCGGGGGCGAACAATCGCTGCAGGTACGTCAGAGATCCAGAGGTCGATTATAGCTGAACGTCTTCTCGCCCTGCCGCGGGGGTAGCTCCGGATGACCGATGAGTTGCCAGATAATCGCGGTCGCGGGATGTCGATGTGGCTCATCGCAGTGGTGTTAATAGTGATGGGGGTTCTTGTTGCCCGGCTCGTGCGCGCAGCGCTCGCCCCGGGTCTGCAACGGGAGCCGATGCAGTTTGAGGCGCACGTCGTGTGACGCTGCTAGAGAGGGTTTAAAAAATGTTCTACAGAGAAGCTAGAAGAGCCTTGGTAGCGCTCCGGGCGTGGGGCTCCGTTGTCGTTATCGCGTCGGGTTTGATTGCGTGTTTAAAGGAGCAGCAACCCGTCAAACAGGAAGCGCTCGTCATTCAGGTGGCAACGGTTCAACGACGAGATCTGCCGCTCTCGCGCGAGTTTGTCGGTCGAACTGTGGGGGCAATTGATGCCGACGTACGTGCTCGTGTTCAGGGAACGCTGCTCGAGCAACACTTTGAGGATGGCACTGAGGTGCAGGAGGGGCAGTTGCTCTATTCGATCGATCAGGCACCATTTCTGGCAAAGCTCGCGCAAGCGCAAGGTACTTTGGCAGAGGCTAAGACGAAGCTTGTGCAAGCCCAATCAGACCTAGCCCGCATTAAACCGTTGGCAGCTATCGACGCAGTGAGTAAGCGCGAGCTCGATATGGCAAACGCCACAAAGGGAGTCGCCGAAGGCGCGGTTCAAGCGGCTACTGCGCAGGTTGAGGCTGCACAGATAGAGCTCGGATACACAAAGGTCACAGCTCCAGTGAACGGTACTATCGGGATTTCAAAGGTGAAGGTAGGTGAGGTGGTTGGATCGATACCGAATTCGCTCGTGCTCAATACCGTCTCGAAGCTTGAGCCCATCCACGTTCAGTTCTCGCTCAGCGAAAAGGAGTACCTCTACTTCGCTAATTTGGCGCGGTTGCAGGGCGAGGAGCGCAAGAAGCGTCAGTTAACACTTGTGCTGGCTGATGGGTCGGTTCATCCCGAGCGCGGAGAGGTGGTCAAAGTTGATCGGGGCATCGATGTAGCCTCAGGGGCAATCACGGTTGAGGCGGCGTTCCCCAATCCTGGTAAATTTTTGAGGCCGGGACTCTTCGCCAAAGTGACGACGATAGCAGAAGTGCGGCAGGGAGTCGTGCTTGTACCCAAGGCCGCTATTAAGGAGATTCAGGGAACCTACCAGGTTTATGTGGTGAGCAGTGACGGTCTCGTTGAGCAGCGCGTAATTCAGGTTGGTCCGATATCGGGGGGATCTCAGGTAGTCGAGAACGGACTCTCCGATGGAGATGTAATCGCCATCGAGGGGATTCAGAAGCTACGCACTGGGATGCGAATTACGCCAAAGCCGGTAACGCTACCGTAGGGGAGATACTATGTCATCGCATCGAGAGACTGCCGTAAACGATTTCTTCTTCGTACGAAGGCCAACGGTGGCGATCGTCTTGGCGATCGTTCTGGTCATCATCGGGCTGGTGACGCTGAAGGGATTGCCGATCTCGCAGTATCCGAATGTGGTGCCCCCCGGTGTGCAGATCAATGCCACATATCCTGGGGCGAATGCGCTCGCAGTTGAACAGTCTGTCGCCACGCCGCTTGAGCAGCAGCTTAACGGCGTTGAACGGATGTTGTACATGCGTAGCGTTAACGCCAACGACGGTTCTTCGCAGATCCGGATCGATTTTGAGGTCGGAACGGACCTCGATATGGCCAACGTTCTGGTACAGAACAGGGTAGCCCAGGCTCAGGCGAGTTTGCCAGATGCTGTGAAGCGTCTGGGGGTAAACGTCAAGAAGTCACTTTCATTTCCGCTTCTCTTAATTACCTTGCGCTCCCCAAACGGAACATACAACAACACGTTTTTGAATAACTACGCCACAATTAACGTCGTCGATAGCTTGGCACGAATTAATGGGGTCGGTCAGGTAACCCAGTTCGGAGGAAGCGAGTACGCCATGCGGGTGTGGTTGAAGCCCGACCAACTGGCGAAGCTAGGAGTCACGGTTAGTGAGGTCCAGCAGGCGATTCAAACGCAAAATACCCTAGCTCCAGCTGGACAGATAGGCGGACCGCCAGCCCCTCCCGGAACGCAGTTCTCGTACGTGCTTCGCACAAAGGAGCGCTTTGAGTCCGCTGAGCAATTCGGCGAGATCGTAGTGAAGGCTGATCCGACAGTTGGGTCGCTGGTGCGCCTGAAAGATGTAGCGCGAATCGAGCTTGGAACTCAGTACTACAACTCAACAGCCCGATTTAACGGAGCAGATGCGGCGGTGCTCGCACTGTACCAGGTTCCGGGGTCGAATGCGCTTGAGGTTGCAAAGAGTGTGAGAGCAACCCTTGAGAGCCTCAAGGCGCGCTTCCGGGATGACGTTGAGTATGTGGTATCCCTGGATACTACGAAGGCAGTGACCGCAGGTATCGACGAAATTGTGCATACCTTGCGTGATGCGGTAATTCTCGTAGTTCTTGTGGTTTTTTTATTTCTCCAGAACTGGCGCGCAACGCTGATTCCAATCTTGGTTGTGCCGGTGTCGCTCATAGCAACGTTTGCGGTGTTTCCTTTGCTTGGCTTTTCCGTAAATGTGTTGTCGCTCCTTGGCTTGGTTTTGGCGATAGGTATCGTTGTCGACGATGCCATCGTGGTTGTGGAAGCGGTGATGCATCATATAGAGCACGGGGCATCACCTCGCGAGGCAACTAATCGAGCGATGAAGGAGGTTGCTGGGCCAGTTGCAGCGATTGCTCTGATTCTCTGCGCCGTGTTCATCCCTGTTGTGTTTATGGGGGGAATCTCAGGGCTCTTTTACCAGCAGTTCGCGGTGACAATTGCAGTGTCAGTTCTCTTTTCCGCTCTCGGGGCGCTGACGTTAACTCCCGCGCTCTGTGCGATGCTTCTCAAGAAGGCTGAGCCAACACGAGGCCCGCTGGGGCGTTTCTTTGCGGGCTTTAACGCGGCATTTGACCGAGCAACCGGCGTATACGTAGGAATCTCCGGTTTTGTTGCTAGAAAGTTACTGAGGGGCATAGTGCTTTTTGCGGTCGTTGTTGCTGGCGCATACCTTTGTGGACGCTCATTACCGAGTGGATTTATTCCTGAAGAGGACCAGGGGTATATCTTAGCGAATATGCAACTTCCTGATGCATCGGCACTCGAGCGAACGGGGAAGGGATCACGGGCGATTGAGCAGATGATCATGGAGACCCCTGGTGTTGACAGCGTTACGACGATCGATGGGTTTAGCCTGCTCACGTCATCGTTTTCATCTAATAATACGTTCTTCTTTATCTGGCTCAAGCCGTGGGAAGAACGACCAGGCATGAGGCTCTCCTCGTTTGGGATTATTCAAGCACTTAACAGACGTTTTATGAGTGGCTTTCAGGATGGAATGGCGATGGCGTTTGGTCCGCCGGCGATTCCAGGGCTTGGAAACGGCAGCGGCTTTAGCATGATGCTCCAAGATCGAGGAGGCAATAAACCTGAGTACCTTGAGCAGCAGGCGCGAGCATTTATTCAAGCAGCACAGAAGCGTCCAGAGATCCGCGGCATCACTACGCTCTACCGCGCGTCTGTTCCGCAATTGTTTGCTGCGGTCGATGAAGATAAGGCCCAGGCTGCCGGGATATCGGTGGGAGAGGTGCAATCCACCCTTGGGACGCTGCTCGGTGGAAGCTACGTTAATGACTTCAATCGCTTCGGGCGGCTCTACAAGGTGTACCTGCAAGCCGAGGCTGACTACCGCGATAGCTCAGACGATATTCGAAGCTTCTATGTTCGGAATAAAAATGGCGAGATGGTTTCACTCGGAACTCTGATCGGTACAACGCCGACATCAGGTCCAGAGTTTACGAATCGGTTCAATCTCTACCGAACCTCCGAATTAATCGGTGGTTCTGCGCCCGGATACAGCTCTCAACAGACCTTGCAAGCTCTGAAAGAGGTCGCAGAGGAGGTTTTACCGGCCGACATGGGGTACGATTGGAATGCGATGTCGTATCAGGAGGAGAAGGCTGCAGGGAGCGGGGCTACGGTATTTCTTTTCGGTATGCTCTTTGTATTCCTGATTCTGGCTGCGCAGTACGAGAGCTGGGCGCTTCCGTGCAGTGTGCTGCTTGGAACCCCGTGCGCAGTTTTCGGCGCGCTCGCTGGGCTCTGGTTGTGCCGTCAGTTGAGTCCATCGTACCTGACTAATATCTTCGCGCAGATTGGGATGCTGACGCTGGTAGGGCTCTCGGCGAAGAATGCGATCCTGATCGTCGAATTCGCTCGGGCAAAGGTTCAAGAAGGGGTACCCGTACTCGAAGCTGCGCTTGAGGCAGCCAGGCTTCGCTTTCGGCCGATCTTGATGACTGCCTTTGCGTTTATTTTGGGTGTGGTGCCACTCGTCATCGCCAAGGGGGCCGGTGCGGAGGGGAGAAAGGTAATGGGTATCGCGGTATTTAGCGGGATGCTTGTGGCCACACTCGTTGGGGTTGTCTTGGTACCCATGTTGTTTGTTTTTGTCGAGCGTGTATTTGTTCGAAAGAGTGGAGCGCACGGAGACGATGTATCAAAGCAGTCTAGAGAAGATGGTCAGGTTATTCATGGGTAGAATATGTAGTGTGTTGCTTGCGGTGACCGTTGTGTGTACCGGATGTCTGCTCAAGCCCGATTTTCAGCGGCCTGTCGTGCTTGGAGATGCTGGATATCGGGATACCATCGCCGCAGGATCGGCAGCAAATATAAAATGGTGGGATCTGTTCAAGGACGCAACCCTTCGCAGCCTCATTATCGCTACGCTGAATGACAACCGGGATCTCAAGGTGGCTCTGGCGCGGATCGATGAGGCACGCGCGATACTTGGAGTCGTTCGTCCGGATCAGTTTCCGCGTCTCGATGTAGCAGGTGGCGCTTCGAGAACCTCGGTGAGCGAATCGATTATGGGCGGCTTGCCGGGAGTATCACCGCGGAATGAATTTAGTCTCCTTGGGCGACTCGGTTTTGAGGTTGATGTATGGGGTCGTTATGCAAGCGCAACTGAGGCTCAACGAGCTGAGCTGGTGGCGAGTGAGGAGTTTTTCAAGACGGTAACGTTGTCGCTCGTCGCCGCTGTTGCAACAACATACATCCAACTCCTGGATTTTGATCGTCAGGTAATTATAGCGGACCGGACACTTAAAAGTCGTCGTGCAAATACAAAGTTGATTGATGAGCGGTTCAAGCAGGGGTACACCGCCAAGATTGATCTAAATCAGGCGCAGATTCAGGAGCAGGACGCGGCAGCGGCCCTCGTCGCTATCAGGAGAGGACGGCAGCTAGCCGAGAACGCTTTGAGTGTGCTCATGGGACGTGTTCCACATGCTATCAATCGTAGTAGTCCTGAGACAGATCCACTTGCTCTTAAGAGCATCCCGCCTGGAGTTCCGGCAGAGCTCCTCTCTCGTCGGCCTGATGTGCGTGCGGCCGAGGAACGAGCGCGAGCTGCGGTGATGCGGATAGGTGTTGCGCGCTCAACTCAGTTTCCATCAATCAGCTTGCTTGGAGTTGTTGGCCTGAACTCAACAGAGAGCACGGAACTGTTCACAGCGGATGGTCGCACCTGGAGCATCGGCGGAAATATCCTTGGTCCGCTCATTGATCTCGGTAAGAGCTGGTCGCGAACGGATGCGGCGGAGGCCAGCGCAGAGCAGGCGCTTAAGGAGTATGAGGGGGTGGTGCTGCGTGCGGTGCGCGAGGTCGAAGATGCCATGGTTTCGGTGCGTACCTTCGACGAGGAGCATCGCATTCGGCAGGCACAGGTTACTGCGGCACGTAGCGCGAACGAACTCTCTCGGCGCCGCTATACAGATGGAGTCACCTCGTACCTCGAAGTTTTGAGCACCCAGGAATCTCTCTTTAGCGCTGAGCTTGCGCGATCTAATACGCAGGGGAGATATCTGGCGGCGATAGTAGATCTTTACAAAGCGCTTGGGGGTGGTTGGGAGTTGCCCGACGATGTAGCGCAGAGGCTTCAGCGGAGCTAGGACATGGGCATAGCGATGGATCTTATATACATCGTTATCGCCGCGCTGATCGGCGGAACGGTAGCGCACGTACTCCGGCAGCCGTTGGTCTGTGGTTACATTTTAGCAGGCTTACTCGTTGGACCGTATACGGGTGGATATACGGTTCAAAATACGGACGAGATCGAGAAATTAGCCGAGATCGGTGTTGCGCTGCTGCTGTTTACGCTCGGTCTTGAGTTCTCGTTTGGCGAGTTGCGACGGCTAGCGCGGATCACCTTACTTGCGACGCCGCTGCAGATCCTACTGTGCGCGCTCGCAGGATATGGAATTGCTCGTGTGGCGGGTATCGGCGTGATCGATGCCATGTGGATCGGAGGTGCAATATCACTTTCAAGTACCATGGTAGTGCTGAAGACATTGGCCGCGCGCGATTCACTTGGAACTCGTGAAGGTCGGATTATGCTTGGGATCCTGATTGCGCAGGATCTCGCCGTTGTGCCGCTCATGCTGGTATTGCCGCAACTTTCAGGCGAGCGGATTGATTATCTCGCCATCGGTTCAGCGTTGGCCAAATCTCTAGCTTTTTTGGTAGGTATGTATGTGGCAGGAACCAAGCTCTTGCCCCGCATCTTTACACAGATCGCCAATCAGGGCTCGCGGGAGTTGTTTTTCCTCTCTACGTTGGGATTCGCCTTTGGGGCAGGGTTTTTATCGCACCAGATGGAGCTCTCATTTGCTTTGGGGGCTTTTGTTGCTGGTATGCTGCTCAGTGAGACCGATTTTAACCACCAGGCGTTGAGCGATGTATCCCATTTACGGGATCTATTCGCTGTTATCTTCTTTGTGTCCGTTGGGATGTTGTTCGATCCTATGTTTTTTGTTGATCACATTGGAGTCGTAGCTGCTCTCGTGGGAGCTCTCCTGTTAGCTAAGGCGTGTATCATCGGTTTGATCGTTGCTGTATTCGGGTACGGGGTGTCCTCTGCTCTTGGGGTGGGCTTCGGGCTCGCTCAGGTGGGAGAGTTCGCATTCGTCATCATCAATGTTGGCCGTAGTACGGGAGATCTCTCAGGCGAATCATACTCTCTCATGATTGCAATTACGGTAGTCTCGATGATACTCACTCCGGCTGTGTTTGCAGTTGGCGCACGTGTGAAGAGAGTCATGGAAAAAAGGAGCGGCTCCGCCTCTCTCGACTTCGAATCTCTGCCGGAGTTAGAGCGAGATCACGTGGTGATTATCGGTGCTGGTGTGGTCGGACGTTATGTAGCGCGAGTTTTGGGGTCTTTGCAGCGGCCCTACATCGTCATTGAGTCGGACTACAAGATCGCTCTGCAATTGCGAGATAGTCAGGTCCCTGTCGTGTTCGGTGACGCGACCAGACGGCCTATCCTTGAGGCTGCGGGTGTGAATCAGTGTGCTCTCGTCGTTGTTACCTCAACTAACGACCAGATACTTCCCGTAATAATCTCCGAGCTTAAACGGATTCGCCGGGACGCCGTAGTTGTCGTACGTGTTGAGGAGGTGGAAGACCTTCAAATGCTTGCGAGCCTCTCCGTTCAGGAGATAGTGCAGCCGCAATTTGAGGTTGCGCTGGAGATGGTACGTCAGTCGCTCTTGGCGTTGAAAACTGATGAGTCAGAGATCTTTGCGCTTCTCGGACAGCTTCGCGCTGACCGTTACGAGACATCGAGTTTTGCTGGCTTGACCGATACGTAGCGGGTGATCCCTAGGAGCGCGCGCGGTAAATACGTGCTTACAAGGCCAGTAATCGTAAGCACTCCGGCAGGGCGTCGCAATTCTCTCTTCTTTAAGGGGGCCAAAAATGCGCGGAAGTAGCTGTTTGTCTGAATAGGAGCAGTTTTGCCCGCGCATTTTTATCCCTTTCAGAGATGCTAGCTTTTTCGAGTAGATAGCGGAAGAATTGCGATGCCCTTGAAGGTTGATTACCCGAGTCGTTATTATAAACCCTGCAGGAGTGATTTTTGAAAAATCACTCGCAATAGAAGACAAAAAATACTCGGGCCGCAGAAAGGGGCTATCTAGGTGAGAAAAGTAAGACTATTGATGTGTGGGTCGATTTTTAACCAAGCAAGAACGCAAATTACTGGAGAAAGAGCTACGGCTTGAGCGCTATGCGCCCTTCTTGAGATAGAATGAAGTGCATTGTGTTGCTCGACGCAGGCAAGTCACCAGAGAGCATTGCAGAGTATCTGTTTTTAAGCCGAAAACGGTCGCCAACTACGTAAAGAGATACCAAGCAGGTGGCTTAGAGGACTTGGTATCTGATGACTACCAAGGGAGCGAATGTCGATTAAGCGAGGTTCACCCACTGATGTCGTGATAGAGGAGAGAGCCTGCATTAATGCTCAATCGACAATCGCTTTGCTCAAAAAGTTGGAGAAAAAAACGTAACTATTCACCAGAAAAAAACAAGTTAGCGGAAGTATGCGATTAAAACAGGCATTTTGCGGGACTTTCTTTATTGTCATCCCCTCATCGGGGATGCGATATTTTGGTGACTAGTTAGTTTTTTCCACCCCGGATTTGCTCCGCAAATCCGCCCCTTAATAGGGGCTTACGTGAAAGAAATGGATTATGCTGAATAGTTACCAAAAAACAAATCTCTCGAACGCATCTTTGCAGTGGCTGATAACGCTAGGTACTACAGAAATCGAACAGTACAAGCCTTTCTCGAGACGTCCAAGGTACAGATCATATTTCCACCCCCTTACTCTCCCAATCTAAAACCTTATTGAACGCTTGTGGCGATTCCTGAAAAAATTATCTTATACAATCGGTACTATGAGCGGTTTGCTGATTTCAAGGGAGCGATTCTCAAGTTTTTTGCGAACATCAAACAGTATCGTTCAGAGCTAAAGTCTCTCATGACCCTTAACTTTCACACACTCGGCACTTAGGAGTTTGTTGTCTTCTACGGCGCAACTTGGCTCCGCCAAGATTGCGCTCGCCCAGCTATTCTCATTCATTTTTTCAAAAATGAATGAGGCTGGGTTTATGTTGGCCCCTTAGAAGCCGGGCCAACTGAAAGGGATTCAACAAATTTTGTTTCCGGTAGCTAGCCCATTTTATTGCCCTATTTTGCACGTCACGGATCCTCGTCATGGGCGACAGCTGAGGTCTTTATCCCTTAAACATAATAACAACCGATGTAAGAAACTTTGCGACCTAATGGGGATGACAGCATCCAAACTGAGAACGCTTTACCGTTCGGTTTTGGAAGAGAAGGAACTTTTCCAAGTTTTACAGATGAGGTTGTATGCGCGGTGCTTCCGGGGCAGTACGTTACCTTCTAGCAGTTCTCGTTGTCAGCTTTCCGATTTCCGCTTTCGGGCGGAGTTCAGAACCAGACAATCCATTTGCATCTGAGTTTAAACTTGAGCGGGTCTACCAGGTTGCTTCCGCTCGCGGTGGAAAGGCAGAGCTTGAGACTGTCCCTACCGTTCGCCTTGAGGGGCAAGTTCACGGAGTTGGCTTCGTGGATGCTCGTTTCAACGTGAGACGCAATAAGACCTGGAGTGCCTCGATGCGTCGTCAGGGGCGTGAGGCGCGTGATGAGATACATCCGGTGCTACTACAAGGCAGATTAGCCGCAGGAGGGGCTTGGCGTCGCGCTGGAGAGCGCATATTTCCGGCAGCAGCATCGATAATAGGAAATGAGCTCCAGGTGTCATTTCCCGGTAGGGCTAAGGGGAGTCGCAAGACGTGGCAGCGAATATACACGATTAAGATGAGCCTCGACGGCTCAATCGTCGTGCGTGCCAGGGTTTCAAGCATCCCTAAATCAGCAGCGCGCCGAGGTGCTTGCGGGGCAGCAACCGACGGGGTGTCTCTTGGCGAAAGTGTCGTTCCCGACCAGCATGCACAGAGCGCGCTTGCCGAGTCTGGTAGTGAAGTGGTTCCGCCGATCGGAGCAGAAGAGGCGCCCCAGACGCCCTCGCTTGCTCGAGTAGTTACGATCAGCACGGATGCGGATCCTGAGTGGTACCAGAAGTATGGGGAGCAAAGCAACGCCGTTATCGCTAGTTTGATCAATGCCAGTGAGGCGATCTATAATCGGCAATTGGGCTTGCGCTTTCGAATTGTGAAGCAGCATGTGTATGCCGATACCTCTCCTTATGTCACCAGTGATGCGGGGATGCTTCTCTCTGCGTTTACCCGGAATGCTGAAAATGCTGCTAATCTCGGTACAGACCCCAACACCTTTCATCAAGATGTCGACCTCAAACATCTATTCACTGGGAAAGATATTGATGGTTCGATTATCGGCATAGCGTACATCGGGGTTCTTTGCGCAGTTCCGTCTCTCTCGTATGGAATCACTCAGCACTACATGGAAGCCGCAAACGCGGGTATCTTTGCTCATGAGATTGGACATAACTTTGGGGCAGGACACGACTCTTCAACACGGGATGGATTGATGTTTCCGAGTATCTCGATCCCACCAGCTCAAAAGTTCTCAGATGTATCACTCGCGGAGATAACCGATCACCTCTCCAAGTACGGTTCTTGCATCTCTCTTGAGCAGATGGCTCCTCGGCCGGATGTCACGCCGGGTTTGGACCCCAATTATCCGACGGATCCGCCCTTATCAGCTGCAACCCTGACTCTTAAGCGAGCTCGGGTAGGAAGTCGCAGTGATCCTATCGTGAAGCTATCTGGGTCGCTTACCTCCCAGATCAACTCGCCGATCGGTTCTGTGGGAATTAGTTTGCTGGTTGCGGGAGAAAAGGTTGGCAGCGCTGTGACAGCGTCTGATGGAACGTTTGAGTTTTTTGTGAGAATGGTGTTGCCACGGGGACGCAAGGTCTACGTGTACGTGGAAACCGAGGGTGGTGAGGTTTTTTCTAATTTTCTGTGGCTCGGCGGAACATCTAACCTTGAGTCTCATCGAGCCCGTCAGTCACGACGCTGAGTATACGAGGTAAATCCTCGCTCAGGGCATCGCAGTTCGCGTCTGCGGGAGCTTGTGCGTGGCAGTATCGCGTATTGAGCCGTAGAGTGATAATGATGATGAGTCAGATATTTCGCCGGGGAGGCTCTATGACGGAACAGTACGGAAAACTTGAGGAGGGCCTGCTCCAGGCCATGAAGTCAATTGATAATCAGATCGCCCGGGCGATGCAGCGATCGCCTGCAGAGCGTGAGGTGCACGGAGTGCAAAAGTGGGAGGCTTATGAGAGTCGGGTAGAGGGGATTGCTGCCTTTCTGCTGCAAGAGGTTGGAGACACTACTGTGGGACTCGACTCGCTATTAGTCTGCGCGCAGGCGTTTACGAAGGCGTTGCGACTAGTATGCGATGATTTAGGTGATGAGGGATTGGGGATGCTACGGGCAGCGTATTGTCGCGATGCGATGGAAAAGATTGGACGAGATGCCCACCTAGTGTCCAGTGCTCTCTCTGATGAGCACTTGGTTTAATTGAGTGGAAGCTAGTCGTACTGGATCGTGAAGAAGATCATACAGTACCTCTACTGATGTGGCAGCATGGGACAAAAGAAAACGACCAACTGAGGTGCTCTTGTATCAGAGATCCCTGGCAAGGAATGTGGTCGTATATTCTAACAGCCACATTTGATGCGAGTTCTGCACTGTATAACTGGATTGACCGGCGATGGAGCTCAGAGAGTATTGCTTCGTCTTGCGGACAATATGCGCCCCCTGGGTGTACAATCTGCAGTCGTTAATCTTGGAGCTCCCACGCACCTTGTATCCCTATTCAATGCAGCGGGCATGGCTGTTTGGTCGCTCGACCTAGGAGCATCGGTGGGTGGTCTGACATCCGGCGTAAGGCGTTTGAAACGATTGGTCGAAGAGGTGAGGCCAGACCTTATTCAGGGTTGGATGTATCACGCAAATCTTATCATCGGTTTATCGCATATAGTGGGAGGCAGGAGACTGCCGATTTTGTGGAATATTCGGCGGGGGCTTGATGATTACGCACAGCGGCAGCTTCGTACTCGTTGCGTGATTAGAGGCAATGCGCTTCTTTCATCGATAGTAGATGGGATCATTTATTGCTCATCCGAGAGCAAGGCTCAGCATGAGGAGTTTGGTTTTAGATCGGGGTGTAGCGTTGTATTTGGCAATGGATTCGATACCGAGAAATTCAGGCCTCGACCGGAGTCTCGTCGTGAGTTTAGGCGGAAGCATACTATTTCAGATGACGAGATCGTAATAGGCAATATCGGGCGATTCGATGTGGCTAAGGGTCATGCCTATCTCGTCGAGGCTTTTAGTCGGGTGCTGGCGGTGCGACCAGAGGTGCGACTAGTGCTCGTCGGCAGGGGCATGGATAATTCAAATGACGAGATCCGATCGATGCTGGACAGGCTACGGTGTCGGGAGCGTGTATTGCTGCTCGGGGAGCAGAGCCATGTTGAAACGATACACCCAGCGTTTGATCTCTACTGCTCTTCGTCGATCTCTGAGGGATTCCCGAACGCCTTATCGGAAGCGATGGCGTGTGGAGTTGTGTGTGTCACAACAGATACCGGTGCTTCTAAACATCTCGTCGAGGGGATTGGGCGTGTGGTTGCGGCTCGTCGGGTTGATCTTCTAGCTGATGCGATTCTGGCCGCTCTTGCTGAGGGATCTGAAACCCGCCAGGTTGCTGCTGAAAGGGGACGGCAACGGATTGTATCACGGTATGCGTTGGGCTCAGTAGTGCAGCAGTATGCTGACCTGTACAGTGCCGTTGCGTCTTCGGGATCCCTGGCTTCGTTGAACCTAAACCCACGCGAGTGATGTTCGAACCTACAAAGAGCAGTTGCACGGTCTTAATCCAGTTTAAGCGCATCCGAGAGAGCTTTTCGCATCGCTTTGAAGGTGCACATCGTTTTGTGATCGCTCTCAATATCCGAAGCCTCTGGCGCCTCCAGGTATAGAACTCCGACTTTTCTGAGATCGCCGAGAGAGGCATACATCCCCGTTATTCCCCCGTTGTTCATATCTTCGTGGCGCTCAATAACGGGCTGCGCGCGTGAAAGTGCTGTGGCTGCTAAATCAGGGGCAAATGAGTTCACTGATACTGCACCCGAAAAGTCTTCGTCCTGCGGGTCGACGAATGCCTGCTTGAGCATAACCCGCTCGATTGTACGTAGTTGCACGTTGCCGAATACGGTTCGCGGCGTAAGGGCAAAAGCTGCAGGATCAACGAGGTATACGCACCCTCCGGTGAATCCAGCGTCCGGTATGATCTGGCGGATGAGGATCTCGAGCGCAGTTCCCGTTGCATTAGATTCGGATAGATGGTTATAGAGAGATTGGAGAGCAGTTTGTACCTCAGTTGAGCACTGCTTCATGTATCGATTGTTAATACAATTTGATTGCTTCCTGTAGCTTTGAACGCTGCGCTCTGGGTTGAACTCGCGAATCGATTTAAAAATACCTCTCAGCGATTTTGCGTACTCTTTTGAGTACTCAGCAGCTTTGGCTCGAATCAGGGCGATTCCCTCCGCTCCTACCGTTTTTTGGAGGTACTCGTTGGCGAGCTTCCAGTCGTTCTCGGCGGAGGGATAGGTCTCTGGGCTGTCGGCACGCGCGAGGGCCGCGCCTATCTCACACAGCCTGTCGTAGTCTCCCCATGAGGAATCGTGTAGTGCTTGTTCATTATCGGATGTGGTTGTGGCCGATGGCTGTAGGACTCGCATAGCGAGCGTCACTGGCGAAAATCCCAGCTCTTGGGAAATTTGCTCGTCGAGGGATTGCCCCTTGGCGAGCTTGCGAAGCACACGCGAGTACAGCGAAGGGTAGTTCCAGGCGATTAGATTGAGCCCTGTCTCTCTGAGGACGCCCCGACTGAATCCGGTATCAGGATTAAGGTTTGTTTTGGCACTCAAGAGTTCGGCGGTCGACGCAACGATTGCTGTTTCTCGCAGGCGAGATGCTTGCAGTGGAGACACAGACTGGAGCAGGTGGCTTAAGGGTAGTCGAGTGTCATCAGTGATTAAGTCACCAATTATCTTTGTGCCTGCCCACACGATAAGATCTGCTGGGCTATTCAGGGTTCCCAGGGGTAGGTTCTCTTTGGAGCCTATCGCCATCAACTCTTTGACGACAAAGGTAAACAGGGCAAAATCCTGCTTCAGATCCTCGAAGAGCACATGTGGTGAATTGGAATACTCACCTTCTCGAACCTTTTTTCGGATGGTTGCAAGAACCTCAAGGTTGATCGGGAACCAGAGCGACGAAACGTGTTTCGAAGCGCGATCGAGTCGGCGAACTGAGAACTTCTCACGCATTGCATAACTCTTCATGGAGATACCCTAGCATACATCCAGTGATCCATCGCCTGCTCTGCCCTGAGTAAGAATTCGGTAGTAGGGGCCCCCAGCTTGAGAGTTAACTGTGGGTGAGTGGAGAAATACGAAGTTTCCGTAGGTCGTCTTGGATAGGTAGCTACGAGAGACCAGTGTGTTAGAGGTTCTGTGCCTTATGGCGCAGGTAGTGGTCCATGAGTACAAGCGCTGCCATTGCGTCGACTATAGGAACGGCTCGCGGAAGAACGCACGGGTCGTGGCGCCCAGAGGCTGCCAGAGTGATAGGGACCCCTGATGTAGTAACGGTCTCTTGCTGTTTTGATATCGTTGCCACAGGCTTGAATGCGACCCGAAAGGTGATCGCTTCTCCTGTGGAGATCCCGCCTAAAACGCCCCCAGCGTGATTGGTGCGAGTACGGATCTCCCCGCTAGCATCTCGCGTAAAGGGATCGTTGTGCTGACTACCCCGCAGGTGGGCAGACGCAAATCCAGAGCCTACATCGAAGCCCTTAGCTGCGTTAATGCTCAACATGGCTTTGCCAAGGTCCGCATGCAACTTGTCGAAGACCGGTTCTCCTAGTCCACGAGGCACGCCCGTGATGACTCCCCGAATCACACCTCCTATGGAGTCGCCTTCACTCTGCACCAGCTTGATAAGCTCTATCATCTGAGCCGCTACAGCGGAATCAGGACATCGAGCGACATTACTCTCAATGGCCTCCGGAGAGACATGCTCTGGCGCGGTTTCGGTCTTGATCTGCCCAACCTGCTCAACGTAACTGAGAATGCGCACGCCTAAACGCTCTCGCAGGTACTTCTGGGCTATTGCTCCAGATGCCACCCGCGCGAGTGTCTCTCGGGCCGACGCGCGACCGCTGCCACGCCAGTCTCTACGACCGTATTTCGCGAGGTAGGTGAAGTCGGCATGCGATGGCCGCAGAGCATCGTGCAGGTGGTTGTAATCCTCTGAACGAACATCTTTGTTGTTGGCTACGAGCAGGATCGGGGTTCCTGTGGTGTGTCCTTCAAATACACCGCTCTGAATCGATATAGTATCTTCCTCTTTGCGCGGTGTTGTGATGTCGCTTTGACCAGGTTTTCTCCGGTCGAGCTGAGTCTGAATGTCAGCAGGGGAGAGGGCTAGTCCAGGCGGACATCCATCAACGACCACCCCCACGGCACCGCCATGCGACTCGCCAAAGGTCGATATACGAAAGAGTTGACCAAATGAGTTGCCTGCCATGTCAGATGCCTTCTCCTGGATCTTTAGCTGGACTAGCCAAGAGCCTGCAAAATTGAGTCCAATTTGTCCAGCGGAATCTGCCCTGGTGCTGAGCGTTGTCCCACCTCAATCGGAGCAAACGAGACCTCATTCCCCCACTGTGAACCGAACACGCGAGTGATCGTGCCGTGCTTGCCCATGCCGAGGACGATGCATCGGCGCCCAGCTTCGCGGAGATCGATCAGCAGAGAGAGCAGTCGCAACGCATCCCGCTGGATCGAACAGAAGGTTGAGACCTTCGTGATGTGGGCCCCCCAGCCGGCGATCCGCGAGGTAATCGATCTCAACTCAGTATCTGACGGCGTCAACTGGTAGTTGTGGTACGATAGGATCGTTTTCAGAGCTATACGCGCGGACTGTAACTCAGTGATCTCTTCAACCTGAGAAGAGATGTCGAGATCTACTAGGACCTGTTTGCGAGAGAGGGATTTAAGAATATCAAAACGCATATCGGCCGAGATCTTCATCGGGTCGAAGTTTTGGCGACGCGATACTATGATTAGACGATGCGGATATATTCCTACGAGGGAAGACGCGAATCCAACATCGAGATCAGTGATATAGTCGATCCACACCTCAAAAAACCGGTACCTCTCAAGATTCTCCTTGATTGTGGCTTGAACCTCGCTCTTTGTGCGTTTGATGATAGGAAGACAGTACTTGTTGTCTACTCGAGCAGTGCGCATATTGTTGAGTTGTTACATCTAAATGCTGGGACCGTTATGATAGCGCACTTGAGTTCTTAGGTCACGTGGCTATCGTCACCAGAACCTGCTTAATTTGTTATCATGCTCGCTCAACGAGGTCCTTCATCACTGACCGGGGGGCGGGTTGGCCGGTGTGCAGCTCAAACTGGGCGACCCCTTGTTCGAGGAACATTTCGTAACCCGAAATTACCGTGCAACCTACAGAGCGCGCGTACCGTACGAGGCTGGTCTCTCGTGGCGCATAAATAGTCTCGAATACAATCTGGTGGCTGGCGAGCTGGTGCGCCCCAAGGGGCGCCTGGCCCGCAAGAGCCCCCATGCCGAGAGCCGTTGTGTTAATGATCACGTCGAAGCTCTTGACATCCAGGGAGGTCGTGAGCGCTCCATACTCGGCGTTGTAAGCAGTTGCCAGTTGCTGTGCCTTGGAGGCGGTTCGATTGAGAATAGTGACGTGAGAGCCGGCGCTGCTGCACGCGTACGATGCGGCCTGCGCTGCGCCGCCAGCTCCTAGGATAGCAACGCGCTTGTGGGCGAGGCTTAGGCGCTGTTCAAGAGGTCGAACGATGCCGAGCCAGTCTGTATTGTAGCCTTTGAGACGCCCATCAGTGTTGACTACTGTGTTGACGGCACCGATCAATCTAGCAACCGGGTCCAACTCATCGAGTAGGGGGCACAGCGAAACCTTGTGCGGCATCGTGATAGAGAGTCCACGAATCGAGAGGGCCCGAACACCTTGAATGGCACCTGGTAAGTCGCCCTCGCGGACCCGCGAGGCTATCATCACGAAGTCAAGCCCCAACGACTCGTACGCTGCGTTGTGCATACGTGGCGAGAGGCTGTGGGAGACGGGGTCTCCTATAATCAGACAGAGAGAAGTTGTGCTTGAGATAGAGCGGGGTATCATCGGCGCGATTCCAGAAGTCTAAGAATTTCAGAGCAGAGATCACTGGGTGACTTGCCGTCCGTTGTAACGATGATATCGGCATAGCTGCGATAGACCG
>JBIKKR010000125.1:0-8935 GCA_044360225.1 Bdellovibrionota bacterium
CTCCAAGAAGGGGGCGCGATGACCGGTCAGGTACGCGACGTAGCACCTCCTCTAAGCTCGTCTCTAAGAATACCACGACACCTCCGCCGTGGCGTAAGTGCTCCATGTTTTCTGAGCGTCCGATGACGCCACCGCCAGCGGCGATGACGAGTGACGACGAGTCGCGAAAAGAAGCAGCTACCTGCGCCTCAAGATCCCTGAAGTGGGGCTCGTTAAATCTGATGATTATATCTCTAATCGAGACGCACCCGGACCGTGCAACGACCTCTGAATCTGCGTCGACGGCAGTGAAGCCGAGGCGTTTGGCGAGCAGTGGTGCGACAGAACTCTTGCCGGAGCCCATAAAGCCGATCAGGATCAGTTTCTTGATCTCCCCTGAATCTGAACGGGAAGTGGAGAAGGCCCTTCTAGCCCACAAAACAAAACGAATAGTAGTTACAAAGCTAATGAGGATACAGATTGCGGCCACCCCTGCCTGGAGTGGAAGAGCGAATTGATTCAGGCTGAGTGCTAATGCGCCCTGTGGCTCTGCAGTGCATTGGACGCAGCTCTGAAAAATACCGGGCATGCGGTGCACCACTGCCAACGGCTCCACGCAGGCAGGTATCGCCTCGGGACAGGTAGAAGTAAGCCGTTTCAGGAGCAAGCCCATAGCCACAACAGCGATCGCTGATGTGCCAAGCACCCAAGCGACCCAGCTTGCGATCTGGCGAGGCTGTTTCCAAACTAATAGAAGTGCTACGATTGCAGGCACTATAGCGATTGCATTTTCGAGCAGCTCAACGGTTAGATTCATAGATCTGTAGCTTTAATCCCGAGTTCAGCAAGTGTGCTCCAAAATTCCGGCAGGGATTTTTCTACCACTTCTGGAGCTTCGATAGTTACACCATCGATAGCAGATGCACAGACAGCAAACGACATCGCCATGCGATGATCATCGTAGGTAGCAATCCGGGCACCCGTGGGTTTGCCCCCACGAACGACGAGGTAATCGGGGCCAGGGTCCGATGAGATGCCGATCTTGGCAAGCTCGGTGTGCAGAGCCGCGATCCGATCTGTCTCTTTGATGCGCAATGTCTGCAACCCTCGAATAACGGTGTCTCCTGTGGCAAAAGCCGCTACGACTGCCAGTGTCTGTGCAGTATCCGGCATAAGCTCCATATTCGCTTCGATAGCCCGTAAATTGCCTGTGCCGGACACGGTGATTGAGTTCGCCGTATAAGAGACTGCGCATCCCATCTCTTCGAGCAGCCGAGGGAACCTGATGTCGCCTTGCGCCGATGCAGGGTTGATGTTTTCAACGGTGATCGAGCCACCCGACACGGCGGCGATAGCCCACAGATAGGATGCCCCAGAGGCGTCTCCTTCAACTCGGTAGGTGCGCGGTGTATAGGTTTGACCCGGCGGCACTCGTAACATCTGGTAGTGAGAGCACTCCGCTGCAATCCCAAAGTCACACATTCCCTGGAGCGTCATATCGATGTAGGAGGTAGATATCTGTTTACCGCAAATTGATAATTCCAAGCCGTCCGAAAACAGCGGGGATGCTAAGAGAAGTGCAGACACAAATTGACTGCTTGTTGTGCCATCGATCTGCAGTCCGTTTCCGGTGAGGGGGCGTTGTGAATGAATTCTGAGTGGCGGGCATCCCTCAGTTCCACGATACTCGATCGATGCGCCAGCCTGTCTGAGTGAATCAACCAGTGCCCTAATAGGCCGCGCGTGCATTCGCTCAGAGCCGCGCAGAATGATATCAGCGCCTGGAATGCCAGCACACAAAGCCGCCAGGAATCGCATCGTGGTTCCAGCCGGACCCACGTCGATAGTTCCGTGGTAGGGTGCGAGGCCGACGCCGCTACCAGTGACGCGGATCGTCGTGGCGTCCGGAGACTCTACCTGTACTCCGAGAGCTCGGAGCGCTGCGATGAGAGCCTCACAGTCACGACTGGGCGATGCATCCGTAAGTATGCTTGTTCCGGAAGCAAGCGCTGCCATCACCAGTGCTCGGTTGGTGTAGCTCTTAGAGCCTGGAATGGCGACCGTAGCGACGATCGGTTGATGCGGGCAGGTGAGGGTGAGGGGCTTCATAGGTACGTTTTATGTTGGCTGTATGTGCAGTATCGCTTCATCGACGATCTCACGCGGTACCTGTTGATCAATGATAACAGAGCCGATACCACTCAGTAACGTCCATCGAGAAGTTCCACCAACGTTCTTCTTGTCGAGCGTCAAAAGTTCAATAAGCCGCTCTTTCGGAATCGCGGTCGGTAGGGTAACCGGTAACCCTGCACGGGTGATACCGGCAACACACGTAAGCTGCATCTCCTCTGACAGACGGTTCATCTTCCGAGAGATGAAGCACGCGGCATTCATTCCAATTGAGATCGCCTCCCCGTGGGTAAGTGGAATGCCAGCTTTCAGCGAGTGAGCTTCTAGTGCGTGGCCGAGTGTGTGTCCGAAATTGAGAGCCTTGCGCAGACCCTGCTCGAGCGGGTCCTGCTCGACGACGGACGACTTAATCTCACAGGATCGAAAAACGATATCAACCAGCTCCTCCTCGCTCCACGAGCTGCACTCGCGACTGGTCACGTGCGCAAAGTAGCCTCGGTCGGCGATAAGGCCGTGCTTGATAATCTCGGCGAACCCTGAACGAATCTCCCGAGCTGGCAGCGTCTTGAGTACTGCGACATCGATCAGAACGCCGACCGGCTGGGTAATAGCCCCTATCAGGTTCTTTACCCCACTAAAATTGATTCCCGTTTTGCCGCCGATACTGGCATCGACCTGCGCCAAGAGCGTCGTCGGTACAGCCACAAATGCAATCCCGCGCATGTAGGTTGCTGCGGCAAATCCCACCATATCGGTTACAGCCCCGCCGCCAACTCCGATGACGAGACCTTTGCGATCGAGTTTCTGACCAGCAAAGAAGCTCCACACCTCTGCAACTTCTCCGATCGATTTGCACTCCTCTCCGCCTTTAAGGACGAGGGTAGAATCTTGTGATAGTTTGAGAGCCTCAGCGATGTGAGCAGCGATCGCTTGCGCGCCATAATCTCCGACTACGAGTACACGCGAGTAGCGCGATGATTCAATGAGCGAGGGTAGGGTGGGGAGGATATTCCTCCCCACCCACAGTGGAGACCGAGCTTCCGCGCTGGGCACGGTTATGTGCAATGCCTTTGCTGACACTGTTACACCTCCATCTTCCGCAGCTTCGCCATGAGCTCCTCAAACTGCGGGAAGCGCAAAGCTTGTGGGCCATCACTCAAGGCTTTCTCAGGCTCCGGATGAAACTCGACAATGATCCCGTCAGCGCCGACCGCTTTGGCGGCCATCGCAAGAGGGGCAACCAACTCGCGAACGCCAGCTGCATGTGACGGGTCAACAAAGACCGGTAGGTGCGTGCGAGCCTTCAGAACAGGGACTGCACTGATGTCGAGCGTGCCTCGAGTTGCAGTTTCAAACGTCCTGATTCCGCGCTCGCAGAGGAACACCTGCTGATTGCCACCTGCCAGGATGTACTCTACTGCCTGAAGGAGTTCCTCTATCGAGGAGCTCATTCCACGCTTGAGCATAACCGGTGTGCGGGTTTGGCCGATTACCTTGAGCAAGCTAAAGTTCTGCATGTTGCGCGCACCGATCTGAATGATATCGGCTTTCTCCGCTACTCGTTCTACATCTTCGGTCGTCATCACCTCCGTGATCACCGGCAATCCGAAAGCCTTTCCCGCTTCAACCAAGAGATCCAGTCCCTCGTAGCCGAGGCCCTGGAAGCTATAGGGAGACGTCCGCGGTTTGAAGACTCCTCCGCGCAGAATCTTGGCTCCGTTCGCCCGAGCATGTTTGGCGCACGCCATGATCTGCTCCCGCGACTCAACTGAGCAAG
Source organism: Bdellovibrionota bacterium (assembly GCA_044360225.1). Lineage (GTDB taxonomy): Bacteria > Bdellovibrionota_C > UBA2361 > UBA2361 > OMII01 > OMII01. The sequence continues at coordinate 3,887 of JBIKKR010000125.1, forward strand.
GGCCAGCGATGACGAGGAAGTTACCGTCGCCGATCTTGACGCCACCGACATCAATGACGGTGTTCTCTGATTTATGCTCGCGGGTGACAAGGGTGTATCCTTTATCTTTCGAAGGCGTTTTGGCTTTTGATGCCGCTGGCGCTGGACTCTCTGGCGTTACTGTTTGCTGACTTTCGCTCGCAGCAACCTCGTGTCCAGGCACAGCTACGGGCTCGATGTCGCACGCAGGATAGCAGCCGAGCACTTTGGTAAAACGAACGCACTTGGTGAGTTCGGCAAGAGCTGCTTTGACCTCGGGAGCTGCGACGTTACCGAGGAAATCCACGTAGAACATCTCCTCCCACGAGTTGCTGGGGATCGGCCTGCTCTCGAGCTTTGTGAGATTAATTCCCCGCTCGCGGAACACCAGGAGGGCCTCTACGAGTGCCCCCGGCTTGTTCAGGGTGTGCATAACGATCGACGTCTTAGCCGGTATGCGAGGGTCAACCTGCACCTGATTTTTCGCAACGATTATGTACCGAGTGAAGTTCGCCTCTTGGTTGCTTATATTTCGTTGAATGACGGTCAGGCCGAGCATGTCGGCGGCCTCTTCACTCGCAATGGCTGCATGGAGTCTGTCGGTATCCTCCTGGAGCCGTTTAACAGCTCGCGCGGAATCGTTCGAGAACTCGACGCTGCAGTCCGGTATATCGGCGAGGAATGCACTGCATTCCGCCACTGAGAGGGGGCTTGCGTAGATCCGTTTGAGGTGCGAGACCGGCACTTCCTCCCGCGCAACGAGGCAGTGCTGCACGAGGAATTTTCTCTCTCCAACGATCGCTACGTTTGAATTGAGCAGTAGGTCGTATACATCGTTAATAGCTCCTGAGGTCGTGTTCTCAATCGGTAGGAGCCCAAAGTCACATTCTCCCGACTCCACTGCGCGAACTGCATCCTGGAACGAGCCGAAGCCGATGAACTTGGCAGGCTCGGTGTCGTGTCCGGCGTTCGCTGCTGCAAAGTGGCTCCTACCAGCGAGATGTGAGTAGGATCCATCGATTCCTTGAAACGCGATCCTCAGAGGTCCCCGCGACTGTCTTTGATTGAGCTTGCCTTGCAGGAAATCATGCTGAGTGCGGTTGGATTCCGCTAAGATCTCATGAAATACCTTGGTTAAGAAGTGAGATTCGAGACCGAGCGTTCCCCCGTCAACAATCCGTCTGCGAATGAGGTCTCTCTCTCGTGCCGGGTCTCTGATTTCAATGTTTTGACTGTTTTTGGCCTCAACAACTCGCCGCGCTAGCTCCAGTCGGTCGGCAAGAACTTGTAGAAGTTGAGCATCAAGCTGGTCTATACGCCCCCTGAGCTCGTGAATATCGTGGTTTGGTTCGCTGGTCATACAAAACTCCTTACAAAAGGCTCAAGAACCCGCCAGGAAGCTAGACTATGCGTGGTTGCGGGGGCAAAAAAAAGGCCCCGCTACGAAGCAGAGCCTAATTCCGTCACACGTTTACACGCGTACCTTTAGCCTCTGCCTCTTACGGGCGGCATAAAAAAGTAGGTGTAAAAGTACGGAAACGCTTGAGGATTCATGTCTGGCGGAAGGTATCAGGCACCGGCTGCTAGGTCAAGTATGAGAGTTGCAACGCCAGGGCATCGCAATTCTCCCGCTATCTACTGGAAAGAGTTGGCATTTTCGATAGGGATACGGATACCGCCACCAAGAGGTTGTTTTGCTAGATATACCAGCAGTTTAACAGTGGTGTATGACCTATCTTCTGTTTTGTACTGTGGCCACATTTCTACGGGTGGCAAAATGAATCGACTGTTGTATAACGGGGATCCTTGGGGGAGGCGACGACAGTTGCTGTCACAATGGTAGCGCCAACAAGATATGTCTCTGTGATGTATCTGTGGTTGCGAGACCAGAGTCAGAGAAGCTTTCGTGCTAGTGCTTTAGAGTGGTGAAATCTTTCGGTGGTAACACCGAAAGCCAAAAATTCGCCACGGTTAGAGGTCCCTCCAAAGAGGTCCTTGTTCTTTTCTGGATCGAGGCGAAACGGCTTGCGCGAGCAGCGCATCATACGTAGCGCTCGACCGGGGGGTAAGAACGGGGACCGAGCTCTGAGTGCGGGAAACCGCGCCGGGTCAAAACAATTCGCCCCTGTGGGCGCTCTTTTTGGGAGTGTATCGACATGAAAATATTAGGTAAGGTGGTAGCAGTATCCTTCGCATCGGTTGCTGCAGCATCGCTCAGCTACGCCGATGAGAAGGCGCACGATTTTTACTTTCAACAGAACCAGCAGCGTTTCATCGTTCAGCCGCAGAACGCTCGCATGTTCGGTATGGGAGGCAGCACAGCGCTCACAGCTGCAAACAGCTTGAGCACAGTGAACAACCCAGCCGGTCTCGGTATGATGAAGTACGGGGAGGTTTCGGCAGCATACGGCTACAACGAGATCACCGGAAACACACAGGGTGGCACAAGCGTTAAGGATAAGCAGAACTCAGGGCAGGTTTATGGCGCTACTCCGCTTGGACCGGTTAAGGGTGGTTTGCCAGACTACGGAAACTTCGGTCTCGGATGGTACGGACGCAGTGGTGACTGGAAAAACGATCCAGAGAGCACTGACACCGGCACATACCAGGTTACAGGAGCATACGGTAAGGCTATCAGCGACAATGTAGCTCTTGGATACGGTCTCACGTACCAGAAGGACTCCGTTGATTTCAATGGTGGCAGCTACGATTCAGGAGAAAGCTTCCTCCACAACCTCGGTCTTCAGTACATGGATTCAAAGGACCTCGTGTTCGGTACTTCGCTCACGATCGGTCACGGCAGCCATGACCTCAAGGGCGTAGCAGCAGACCAGACAGTTGATCAGCTCTCAGTTGGTATCGGTGCTGGAGCAGAGTACACTATGGACGAGACGACCCTCGGTTTTGGTCTCGACTATACGAACTACGACAACAGCGGTGACAACAACCTGCCGAATCGCACCGTATGGGGTGGTGATTCGACCGGTCAGTCTATGAACGTGCGTGTGGGTCTTGAGCAGCGTCTTAACGAGTGGTTCGCAGTACGTGGCGGTTACCGTTACGCTTCGAACTTTGACTGGGACTACGATCGTGCTGGTCTGAATGACCTTGATGGCAGCGCTAAGTACAACGCCTGGTCGCTTGGTGCAGGTCTCAACTATGCATTTGACGAGGGTGATTTCATCCGCGCTATCATGGTTGACTACGGCGTTGAGTACCGCGATGTTGGTAACAATGACTGGCAGCACCTTGTGTCAGTAGCAGCTCCATTTGATCTTTGCATGTAATTGATCGGTGGACATAGCGCGTAAGCGCTGTGGAGAAGGGGCCCTTTCGGGCCCCTTTTTTTTGGCGGCTCACGTCGGAATCCGGTCAAGATACGCGAGCTGTCGTAGGCATGACCTCTCAATTTGCCCGGTAAAACGTACATTTCCACGAGCTCGTGAAGGTCTATCAGCGAGAAAAGTACGTTACAGCGATTCTTTTAACTCCCCCAACTCCTCATCCTGGAGATCCGCGCCTTCGACCTCCTCTGGCTCGCGGATTGCCGCAATGCGGGTCGCAGTAGTGCGGTCCGCCTCAGGCTTGATGTCTCCCCGAAATTTCGGATTAGTCCTCTCGCGGACGCCGTTGAGCCACGCCTTGGCGATGTTGGCGTCGATCTGCCCACCTTCTGCGGCTTGTACGATACCTTTAACCAGTCGGTCATTATCGATGCCGAACTGCTTCATGATTGTGTTGACGTTAGCTTTTACATCATCGAGCGACTTGGCGTTGTTGACAGCAGCGTTTGCAAAATAGCCAACGAAATCAGTGTGGACCTTTTCATTGCCTTGACTCATGAAGGCTACCACAGGGTTCAGCCAGGAGATTGCGTATTTAGTCAACGGATTATTCATGTCTGTCTCAAAGGGGCGCCGACCGTTCAGCTCCTTCTTTGGTCCGCCGTCGTATCCGATGTTGAAACGGGAGCCATCTGCCAGCCCAATCGAGTAGTTAGAGTCAATGACCCCTTTTTGCATCAGAAACTCACGCATCTGATCTCGGACCTTCTGGTCTTTGTGCTTCCCTGTCTTAATTGAACCGAGCAGCCCTCCGCCGATCGCCCCAATCGCTGCACCTATCGCAGTGCCTACGCCCGGGCAGACGAACGTGCCAACCATTGCACCAACAGCTGCACCGCTTGCGGCTCCACGAGCAGGAGTTGAGCGCCCCCAATTCATTGCGATATCAACAGCTCCCATGACCCCACCCGCTACGCTCGCCCAGCTGGCCATCGTGCCGAGGCCTGTCATTTCGCCCATAGCCCCTGCAGCCCCACTAGCGCCAGCAGCTCCTGCCGCGCCGGCACTCTTGATACCAGCTCCCTTGGTGCTTCCGCTGGTACCTTTACCCGCCGCGCCCCCGAGGCTAACACCGAGATTCAGCGCCATCGGGAGAACCTCCTGTAGAAAGCTATTGGTCTTTTCCGAGCGGGACTGCTCTCTTCTAGTAACCGGCTGGTATGAAGCCGTCTCCGCATTCGTGTTACGTGATTGTATTCGAGTCATACTTTCTCCATGTCATGCAGTATCATTTGTGAGTCTTAGAGAGACTCCCGGCGATAGAGCGGTACGCATACGACCGAGGGTTCTCCCGATATCTAACTGTTCGAAAAAAAAACCAGGTAAGTTGCGTAGCTGTGGCCGTTTAAACTGGACGAGAAGTGCGCTGGCCCGGTTGCGTTGCTTATCAAACCGTTGCATGGGGAATAGATTGGTCGCTAGACTGAAGGCGGCGGGATAGCCGGTAGCCAGTACAAGGAAGCGGTAATGACAGTGAGCGTTCAAAGTAGACAGCGGGTATGGTCGCGAGTGCTGCCACACCTTTTACGTGCTACTGGAATTGTCCTACAAAGAGCAGTTGCGGGTCAGAAAATGGCGCATCTGCTCAAAATCACTTCGTCTATCACTTCGTCTTTTGAATTGTCGGTGCTCACCCTGACGGTGCCAGGGTTGCGCCTCCGACAAGTTCAAAATACTTCGTGCTTTT
>JBIKKR010000016.1:0-29187 GCA_044360225.1 Bdellovibrionota bacterium
TGAATGAGAATAGCTGGGCGAGCGCAATCTTGGCGGAGCCAAGTTGCGCCGTAGAAGACAACAAACTCCTAAGTGCCGAGTGTGTGAAAGTTAAGGGTCATGAGAGACTTTAGCTCTGAACGATACTATTTGATGTTCGCAAAAAACTTGAGAATCGCTCCCTTGAAATCAGCAAACCGCTCATAGTACCGATTGTATAAGACAATTTTTTTCAGGAATCGCCACAAGCGTTCAATGAGGTTTTAGATTGGGAGAGCATTAATGGAGGCGCTCTCCTCTCATACACACTTTGGGTTACAGATCCCTTGGCTCCACCAAGATTGCGCTCGCCCTGCTATTGCGAGTGATTTTTCAAAAATCACTCGCGCAGGGTTTAGACGTACAACTATACACTTGCAGGTATACACACACAGAGGATGTACTACCGTTTGGGGCAGACCGGCGAGTGCAAACGCTTGCAGAGAGCTGCGTAGCGATAGACGGCGACTGATTGGCGTAGCCCTGCACTGTTGGATCCAAACTTTTTTGGTCACAATCCACAAAGAAATTGCTTTTAAGAATTGAGCATGGCAGCCTCTGAATCTGGATTAGCCAGTAGCGAGGCGGAAAACGACGCATACGCCCAAATCACTAGGCTTTTGAATTTCCGGTGCTCACCCTGACGGTACCAGGGTTGCGCTTCCGCAAATGCCAAAATCCTTTGAGCTTTTGAGCGTCTGCGCCATGTTTATCCTCCTGAACTGACGAACCTGGGTTGAACGTTACTTTGTGCCAACGCAATCGGGGCAGACCTCTGCGCAAGCGATTTGTGGCGGGGTTTATGTAAGGAGATGAACGTGTATGTGCTCACCAAAATGTATGCAACGAGCGCGTGATGCCCATCTGGCATCGAGACGAAACTTTTTACGTGGCAGCTTGGGACTTGTGGTTTCGGGTGCTGTCGCAGGGTGCTCCTCGACCCGTACATATTTGGTGGGCGGTGAAACATCCGCGAGGTCGATCGAGTACTCACGTGTTGTTGATCTGACACATGCGCTGTCCGAGACGTTTCCCACTTTTGGCGGAGACAAGCACTTCTCCTTGAAGACCCTCTACACCAAAGAGAAAGACGGATACAATCTGAAGAAGTGGGATCTGATCGAGCACACCGGCACGCACATTGACGCACCATTTCACTTTCACTCGGGAGGAGCGACGGTCGATCAACTTGATCCATCATCTCTTTTAATTCCTCTGGTAGTTGTTGACATCAAGGAGAGAGCTTCGCGGGATCCAGATACGCAATTAACCGTCGATGACATCAAGGCGTGGGAGCGCAAAAACGGCAGATTACCTGTCGGAGCTTGTGTCGCTATGAATAGCGACTGGGGTGCTCGTGTCCATTCATCACATGATTTTCGAAACCCCGACAATAAGGGCATCATGCGTTTTCCAGGCGTCCACGTGGATGTGGCGGAATTTTTGATCAAAGAACGCGAAGTCTCAGGCATAGCAGTTGATACACTGAGCCTCGACCACGGCAGCTCTCAAGACTTCGCTTTTCACTCGGCATGGCTATCCTCGGGTCGCTGGGGTATTGAATGCATGGCAAACCTCAACTCAATACCCGAAAGGGGTGCACATGCCTTTATCGGCGCTCCTAAAGTAAGCGGTGGCACGGGAGGGTTAACGCGCATTCTCGCCCTGGCTTGAAACGGGATGCGGTAGTTGCGGCTCTGAACATTACGCACCGACCGTAATGTGCTTGAACTTTTTAGTTTTTGGTGCTCACTCTTACGGTGCGAAGGCTGCGCTTCGGGAAATATCAAAATCCTTCGTGCTCTTGAGCACCTGCACCATCACTAACTTGACTATATATCTCTATCGTCTTTGCAGCCGCCTCGCTCCAGTGCAGCTTCGCGATCTCTTGCTTTGCAGTCGCAACAAGCTCTTGTCGCAGATCGTGCTGCTGCAGCACATTAATAATAAGATCTGCCATACTATCCGTATCCCAGAAATCAACGGTCAGAGCGCTCGTAACCACTTCAGAAACCCCTGATTGTTTCGATATCAACACAGGAGTTTCGAAGCTAATCGCCTCAAGTGCGGCGATACCGAAGGGCTCTGAGACAGAGGGCATGACATAGAGATCCGCTACCGAGAAGAGCTCCTCTAGTTCCTCACCTTGAACAAATCCAGGAAAAATAAAGTAATCGTCTAGCTTAAGCCGTGATACGTGCTCCTTAACTGTCGGAAGGAGATCTCCGTCGCCTGCTAAGACAAAAACGATATCGTCGACTCGCGGAATCACTTTACGAGCCGCTTCAACAAAATACTCAGGCCCCTTCTGAAAGGTCACGCGCCCGAGAAACAGTACAACGTGAGTGGGCCAGGTCTTGTGTTCCCGGTACTCGGTGATTACTTGCTTGGGATAGATCCCATTATGCACTACTGCTATCTTCTTTGAGGCGATCGAATGGTAGCGCTCTATGGAACTCTTCGTGTAGTGACTCACCGCGATAACCCGATCGGCTGATTCTAGTCCACATCGCTCAATGGCATTGATACTTTCGTCGTAAAACACACCACTTCGGTCGTGCTCTAAACTATGCACGTGGACAATCAAGGGACGCTTAGTCGCTTTGGCGAGCGCGACGCCGGCTGGAAAGGTCATCCAATCGTGCGCATGAATAATATCAAACTCAGCCCCTGAAAAACGCGCTACCACATCTGCCGTGAACTTCTCCACCTCTGAGAGGATCGAACTGGGGTACTCCCTCGGCGATGGGGAGCTTGTATCAGTCTGCGGCTGTTGTTGTTGTTGGGTGGGGGCATCCTCGACGCTAGGGACCGAGACTCCAAAGATTTCGCCATCTATGATCGCCTGAGCGATGGGGTCTTCACCATATCCAGAAGGTGCAGGCGTCGCACAGCCACTGACGCCGAGAGTCGTCGGGCGCTCTGCATTGAGGCGCCGTTGAGCGGCCGTCACTGCGTGGGCGAAACTACTCTGGTTCCAATACGGAGAGAGGAATGCCGGGATACTACTGCGCTCGATCGCTCCGTTGCTAACGCCGTGCTCGGAAGGGAGCATCACTACACTGCGTTCTGGAGAGAGGCTCTTGCTGCCCGCAGCACTACTAAACCGCATGTGCTCTACCCTCTCACCACCAAAAACTTCAGGGACGATGAAGTGGATTGAGACACCCTGCGCCGCTAATTCTGCAGTAAGCCCCGCACATGCAGTACCGAGACCTCCAGCTATGTGCGGGGGATATTCCCACCCGAGCATTAGTACCTTCATACGCGTCGAAGTATACGGCCCAAACGAGCCGAAGTCTACGAACCAAGTCCATGAGCCTCGCTACATCAGTGAAGAGTTTGCACCGCCACTGGTCGCCCCATGTTCTCAAACACCTCTTCCCTTTTTCTGCATTCGCAGCTATAGAATTTGGCTCAGAGCGGCAGTTCGCTGCGCGTTCCGTCAGCACAACGAATTCATCCGAGGAGGAGCCAGTGATCATAGCAGGAGATATCGGCGGAACTAAAGCACGAATAGGTCTCTTTGAGCGCCGTGCTGGCCGTGTAGAGCTGTTAAGCTCCCAAGACTACGCAAGCAAAGAGTTCTCAAGCTTGGAGGAGATCCTCATCGAGTTTCTCAACGCTAATCGCCCACGCTTCTCGGATCGCCTCGAGGCGGCCTGCTTTGGGATTCCCGGACCAGTTATCGCCGGTCGAGTTAAGCTAACCAACCTTCCGTGGGAGATCGTGCAGAGCGAGGCAGGTAAACGTATCGGGGTACCAAAGATAAAGCTAGTAAACGACCTTGTAAGCACAGCGGCTGCTATACCAACGTTTGAGCCGCAGAGCCTTGAGCTAGTCTACGATGGCGGAGGCGCCTCCGATAAGGCCGGCTCTTGCGCGGTAGTGGCTCCAGGAACCGGCCTCGGTCACTCATTGATCCACCGAGAGGCGGGCTGGAGCGTGCTTTTGGCATCCGAAGGAGGACACGCCAATTTCGCCCCTGCTAACAAGACGGAGATCGAACTACTCCAGTACCTACAGAAAAGGCTCGCTCATGTAAGTGTTGAATCAATACTGTGTGGACCAGGCATGGTGAACGTCTATTCATTCCTACGTGATTCAGGTCGCTTCGGAGATGTACACGCGGACAGCGGCCAAGACGAAGCACCGATCTCCGCATCGGTCATAGCTGGCCAAGCACTTGAGGGCAAGAGCGCGCTGGCGATTGCAACTCTTGAAATGTTCTGTCACATGCTCGGCGCTCACTGCAGTAACATAGGGCTTACATACCTCTCAACCGGAGGCATCTATCTTGGTGGCGGCATTCCTCCCAAGATTGCGCAATTTATCACGGGCGGGAAATTTCTTGAGGGCTATTTTAGAAAGGGAAAACTACGTGAGCGCGTCGAAGCAACACCAGTGTATATCATTAAAGACGATAGAGCAGCGTTGTATGGCGCTGCAGCTATTGCAGCGACGCTCTAACACAAACCCTGCGCGAGTGATTTTTGAAAAGAATCACTCGCAATAGCAGGGCGAGCGCAATCTTGGAGGAGCCAAGTTGCGCCGTAAAAGACAAAAAACACTCGGGCCGCAGAAAGGGGCTATCTAGGTGTTGAAAAAAGTAAGACTATTGATGTGTGGGTCGATTTTTAACCAAGCAAGAACGCAAATTACTCGAGAAAGAGCTACGGCTTGAGCGCTATGCGCGCTTATCAGATAGAATTAAGTGCATTGTGTTGCTCGACGCAGGCAAGTCACCAGAGAGCATTGCAGAGTAGGCGTCGCTCCGGACTTTCACCGGAACCAGGTACACATGCCACTCGCACCAGCTATTCTCTTTCATTTTTTTCAAAAATGAATGTGGCTTGGTTTAGCATGATGCGATTATAGCGGAGCAGAAGCTCCACGCTCTATTTATGACTTAGATCGGCCAGCGCGCAAATTGATCAGCTCAACCGCCAGCGCAAACGCCATCGCGAAGTAGATATACCCCTTCTCAATATGGTGACCACTACCATCGAGCACAAGCACAAATCCGATCATGAGCAGGAACGAGAGCGCCAACATCTTCACTGTGGGGTTAGCCTCGATAAAGTCAACTATTCGGCCAGAGAATACGAGCATGACTAACACCGCAGCAATTATCGCCAAAGCCATAATTGGAAGATTATTCGTCATTCCGATCGCTGTGATGACTGAATCAAGAGAAAAGATAATATCAATGACTACGATCTGAGCTACTACCCCCTGAAGGGTGAGCACTTTATCACCACCTGCAATATCGAGCTCAGTCTCGTGCCTTTCGACTTTCTCGTGGATCTCCTTAGTCGCCTTGTATATCAGAAACACTCCCCCGGCGATTAAGATCAGATCTCTGCCACTCAACGGGCGACCAAACACCTCAAGGAACGGCGCGGTAAGCGAGGCGAGAAACGACAAGGTAAGAAGCAACAGAAGTCGAGTAACTATCGCAACTGACAACCCTATAATACGCGCTGTATTGCGCCGCTCTGGTCCGAGTCGCGCCGCTACGATTGCAATAAAAACAATATTGTCTATCCCTAATACGATCTCCAGCGACGTGAGCGAGAGAAATGCAATCAGATTTTCAACAGTAAACAGCTCCACGATCTACCATCTCCTTCTACGCTACCGCGATTCTGCTGCGCCCTATATCGTAGCGCACGCCTCTACGAGGTGAATTTCGCCCTCATCATCGCCTTCAACAAACTGTGGCGCAACATGCCAAAGCCAGCGATCATGCCGACCGTTACCACGGAAGGCACGGTACACCCCTTTAGCATCCCCGCAAAGCGCTGACTCAATACGCCACTCACTCGTGTCGCTGCGGTAGAAGTAGTACTCAGTATCAGTGATGAGGAGCGACCATGCGTCAGATCGCGCCGCAAGCCCCTCCAGGTGGGCACACTGCAACCGCCCCATTGTCTTATCTAATGCGATTGCTTGATCATCCGACAGGTCCCGCTTGACCGCAAGAACTCGGTCTCTCCAGTAAAGCGGTATCTGCCCCAGAATATTAAGTGATATATAGCCATCAAACGGCTCATATGCCCACGCAGGCACCGATGTTTCACAACACTCGAGGTACTCTGCAAGGGTGCCTCCTCGGTTTGCTGCCGCAAGCCCCTTAGTCCACGATTGCATACTGCCGGTAAGGTCGAGAACATGGCCAAACACTCGTCTGCCGTACTCTCGACCACTGACGGCTTTCCATCGCGAGACCGCAGAGGAATCTGCATCGAATAGATGCACACTGCGACACCTACTGAGCAACCCCAACAGATCGATGTCGAGCAGACGACCTGCGCCCAAAACCGCTACTGAGTTTGCATCTGGAATGTTGTAGGAAATAAACTGGATGGTGGCTCCGAGATGCGGCCGCCACCACGCTGCACAGCGTTGGAAACGCTGCTGTATAGCGCTACCCATGCGATTGAAATCGCTTCCGAATACTAACATAAGAGCCTGTATTTACTGGGCATGTAGGGCTATGCCCTGCTGAACTCACAGGACATAGCAGTTCTCGTCCATTTTAAAAGGCCACAAATGCGCGGTAAAAGCTGTTTATATTGAGTTTTACAACGATTGCCCGCGCATTTGTATCCTTCTCGAAACTTCCAGCGATTTAGAGTAGATAGCGAGAGAACTGCTATGCCCTGCTAACCTAACTTCCACATTTGAACAGCCACTGCTACTCCTGTACACTACGGTTAGATGCGCGCATGGGAAAATCAGTACATTCAGTTAGTAGCAACTAAGCCTCAAGTAATCGTTGCTGAGAAGGACCGTGAAACGCCGGCCCAGTCTCGTGATACCGTGGCCAAGGCGCGACAGGCTTTTAGTGGTGTCTATGTTGAGATAGGTTCGGGGTCAGGGCTGCACCTTCTGGAATTGGCTCAGCAGAATCCAGCCAATCTGTGTGTGGGCTTGGAGATTCGATTCAAGCGAGCATTCAAAACCGGCGAAAAGGCAGAGCGACTCGGGCTGAAAAATGTCCTCGTAGTTCGCACTGACGCACGCTACATCGGCGAAATATTCGGCCCTGGCGATGTTTCAGCATTCTTCGTTAATTATCCCGATCCGTGGGATAAACGTCGTTGGAAGAAGAATCGCATCCTCAACGAAGAGATGATTGCGACGATGCATACGCTTCTTGGACCTCACGGCTTTATACGCTACAAAACCGACCACCACGAATACTTTCACTCAACCAGTGCATTGCTCAAAGAGCCTCGGTGGCAGCGTACAAAATACTCCACTGACCTACTCCAAAGTGAATGGATCAACGGCAATATTCCGACCGAGTTTGAGTATCTCTTTAAGTCTCAAAACAAGCCCCTGTGTCTACTTGAAGTAGAAAAAAGCTCCTAAAGCACCTCATTGTAGCTAGTTAGGGGGGCTAAAGGAGAATATTCCTATCCCCTTCGTGCATCCTACCTCTTGAGAGCAGCACGTGTGGAGGCACTACCGGAATGATCGAGCTACTGAATGTATCCAAATCATATGGCTCGTTTAAAGCAGTCCACGACCTCTCTCTACATGTGCCGCCTGGCAGTATCTTTGCCTTTCTCGGTATGAATGGCGCCGGAAAAACGACAACGATCAAGATGCTCACAGGCATTCTGTCGCCATCAACCGGGATCATCCGCCTCGGTGGCTACAACCTACAAACAGAGGCACTTGATGCTAAGCGACTCCTTGGCTATGTCCCTGATCGACCGCATGTGTACCCAAAACTTAGTGGCCGCGAATTTCTGTACTTTATCTGCGACCTCTACAAAGTTGCTCCAGCTGAGGCAGATCGGCGCATCGATGAGGTCCTCGATGAGTACTCTCTCACCGCATGGCAGGATGCATTAATTGAAAGCTACTCACACGGCATGAAGCAACGTATCGCCCTATGCGCCGCGCTCGTTCACAATCCACGAATCCTCATCGTTGATGAGCCAATGGTGGGACTTGATCCTCATGGCGCACGTGATCTGAAAAATGCCTTTCGACGCTATGCTCGCTCTGGAATGACCGTTTTCTTATCAACGCACTCGCTCAATGTTGCAGAGGAGCTCGCCGATAACATCGCTATCATCCACAAGGGAAGTCTGCTAACCACGGGGACGCTCGCTGACATCCGTCACTCATCAGGCGCACTCGCTGATGACCTTGAGGATATTTTTCTTGAGCTCACCACACTACAAGCAGAGCACTAGATAGGTGATCTATGACGACCGCCAATTTCGATAGGAGTCGCACGCGTCGTTATCGCTGGATGCTGATGTGGTTTCCTACGGCGCTGCACCCAAAACTCCTGGGACTCAAAAACTCGTTTCTGCAGCGGCGATCGCTCAGGATAGTAGATATTTTCGCCCTGGGGCTGACTGCGCTCTTGATGATTGGACTGTACTACGGAACGTGCAACACGCTTCGAGAGATATCTCGCTCTACGCTCAATGCGAACGCTACACATGCCATGCTCTATGGCTTCTCCCTTGGTCTGTTCGGCCTCATATTCGTCTCGGCGGTCGTGACAGGTATGAGCAACCTCTTTATGGCCCGCGATGTAAACCTGCTCCTCGCTGCGCCGATCACTCACATCACGTTCTTACGAAGCAAAGTGCTTGAGGTGCTTGTATCAACAACCTGGATGATAGTGGTTTTTTCGATTCCGCCATACCTCGCGTTTGGACAACGGCTCGGCGCCGGTAGTGAATTCTTCGCCATTGCACCACTGTACGTTGGGCTCTATCTCGTTGTTGCGGTGCTCGCAGGGATGAACGTCGCGATCTGGTGTGCGGCCATCCTCCCCGCGCGCACCGGCCGCAACATCTTTGTGGCCCTATTCGTTATCGTTCTCGGTGTAGTTATCACTCTCATACATGCTTCGCCAGACAATCGTCTCTATAGTCACCTGCTCAAACAACCCTATAATCCAGCCTTGGCCGAAACGCTGGCGAACCCCCTCCTTCCATCATCCTGGCTCTCTGATGCGCTTCTGTCCCTGTCCACGCCAAAGGGGGCAACACCACTCCTACCCTTGACCTGGCTCACTCTGTCCTTGGCTATATTGTGGTCGCTCTTAACGGTATCGTTTAGACTACTGTACTCGCATGGATACAGTCGACTCCACACGCAGCCACGATCGTGCATCCTACTCTCTCGATCAGGCAAACCACGTCGTCGATTTTTTACCACGAGGTCGGGTCAGGCGTCATGCGCGCTTGCAGCACGAGAGCTCTGCTCATTCGGGCGCGAGATCACCCATACAGTGCAGCTCGCCATATTTCTTACCATATGTATCCTGTACTTTTTTAACTTTCAAAACATCGCTGCTCCTACTCACGTTGGGACGTGGGCCTTACGCACATGGGATCTGATGGCGATATTCTCGTTCATTATTATTAGCTCCCTTATTATCCTCTCGATCTGCTCGCGATTTGTTTTCCCATCGGTATCACTTGAGGGAAGCTCTCTCTGGATCCTACAGGTAGCACCGATATCTCCACGCTCGATTATACGGGCTAAATACTTCACGTGGGCTATTCCAATGGGTACGGTGTGTACCGTTCTCTTTGCTTCTGCTGGACTCGCTTTGGCACTTGAACCACTCTGCATTGTAATGCTTGGGCTCTCCGCGTGGGTCATCACCCATGGGCTTGTTGCGCTCGGAATCGGGATGGGTGCTCAGTTTAGTCGATTTGACTGGGAGCACCCAGCTGAGCTCTCCGCAAGCTGGGGCAACCTCGCATTTTTGCTTGCTGGTCTTGCGATGCTCTGTATCAATCTGATCCCTCTTGGAGTCACGTTTGGCTGCTACGTATTGTATCCTGGCCTCTTCGAGAATACGAACAATCTCCTCGTACTTTTCTCTTTGGGACTCGGGGTGCTACTATTATGTAACGCAATTGTGGGTACGATCGCCCTAAAGCTTGGGGTATCTGCTCTAACACGAGTATTTACTGCCTAGTTCCTAGTTCATGAAAACTTCAAACCGCTTACATATTAACTATCAAGCCGAATCGGCTTCTTTCCAGGAGATTCCGGGCGGAATCATCGACATACACTCACACATCCAAGGAGCAGCCGCATCAACTATTTATGCTCAAGCTGCTGCTCACTACGGTGTAAACCTCACGTACTCTATGACTCCTCTTCATGACATAGAGACGGTCAAACGTCAGCTCGGCGATACAATTAGATTTATCGCCATTCCAACATTTGGCTCCGCCGATCCGATGTCTGCATTCGGGCGCGATTACATCCGCGACCTCACCGCCTTTAGATCTCATGGCGCCGAGATCGCCAAATTCTGGAACTCACCACGAATCTATGAAGCCTCGGGTGAGCCGTTTGCTCGGAGTCCCTTCCGATTGAATTCACATATACGCCTCGATGCCATGAAGGCTGCAGCAGACCTTGGGATGATCTTTATGGTCCACGTTGCCGACCCAAACACCTGGTTCGCTACCAAGTACCATGATATTACTCGATATGGCACAAAGCTTGAGCAGTACGACGCACTTGAGGATGTCTTATCTCGCTTTCAACTTCCGTTTATAGCGGCGCACATGGGCGGATATCCTGAGGACCTCAGGTTTTTGTCGAAACTCCTTTCGCGCTACCCAAACCTCTACCTCGACTGCAGCGCAACAAAATGGATAGTCCGTGAGCTTAGCAAGCACGAGCCGATTGAGGTGCGCACCTTTTTCCAGCGCTGGCGAGGGCGTATCCTCTTCGGGTCGGACATAGTAACCCGCGATTCGCACGTCTCACCGACGCACAACGCAACAGAAATGGACGCCAAAGCATCAGACGAGTCAGAGGCCTATGACCTCTATGCCTCACGCTACTGGGCGCTACGAACTCTACTGGAGAGTAGCTACCACGGAGAATCTCCCATATCAGATCCTGATCTACACCTTGTAGATCAAAACAAGTTCTCACCCCTCGATGCCCCAACCTTGAGAGGCTGCTCTATCGATACGGAATCTCTTATCAGCCTCTACAGAACGGCCGCAATTGAGCTACTTGGGAGCTCCCGGTAGCCTTGGCTCCATTGTATCCTAGATCATATATGAATCTAGGTTTATAGGCTCATCGCGGAATCAGGGTATCGCAGTTCTCCCGCTATCTACTCGAAACTGCTGGAATCTCCGATCAGGATACAAATGCGCGGGCCCACGCTGCAAAACTCAATATAAACAACCATTCCCGCGCATTTGGGGCCTTTTAAAGTGGTAGAGAACTGCGATGCCCTGCCGCGAAGATCGATTTTCTATTTTCTATACCCCTCCTTGCAAAGTACGCTATAATCTTAGGATTGTATGGCAAAAAACATCATCCCGGTTTCCTCTGAAGCGCTCGAACCCAAAAATGAGTTTTCGTCTGCCGTAGGCGTAGATCCTGTTGCAATCGACGCCTTTGACCATATCCATATCTATGCGGACTCGGCGAAGCAGAGCGCATTTTTTCTCTGCCGAGCTTTCGGCTTCATCCCTGTCGCATATCGAGGGCCTGAGACCGGGTATCGCGAGTCGGTGAGTATCGTTCTTAAGCAGGGTCAGGTCTTGGTGCAGCTTTCGTGCCCGCTGCGATCCTCAAGCCCGATTGCCGAGCACGTAAAGCGGCATGGGTTTTCAGCGAAGGCCATCGCTTTTCGTGTCCCCAACGCTGAGTCCTGTTACTACGAGACTCTCAAGCGAGGTGCGCAGGGGGTCGATAGTCCAACTAAGCTCAACGACTCACACGGATCAGTAGTGTACGCGTCAATTAAGACGTATGGCGACACAATCCATACATTTATCGATCGGAGTGGATATCAAGGCATCTTTTTGCCGGGATTTGCCCGATACGAAGACGTCTTCCCGCGAACTCCGGTAAAGACTGAAGCCGGTCTTGAGTGTATAGACCATGTTGTCGGAAATGTAGAGCTCGGCAAAATGAATGAGTGGGTCAAATTCTACGAAGAAGTTCTTGGCTTTTCGCAGTTGATACACTTCTCCGATAAAGATATCTCAACAGAGTACTCAGCGCTCATGTCCAAGGTGATGAACGGCGGCGCTGGGAAGATAAAGCTTCCGATTAACGAACCAGCCGAAGGGAGACGTAAATCGCAAATTGAAGAGTACCTGGAATACAACGAGGGTCCAGGAGTCCAACATATCGCCTTTGCAACAAACGATATTATCGCAACTGTGTCCGAGCTGCGCCAGCGTGGTGTCCGATTCCTCTTCGTCCCAAAAACGTACTATGATGAAGTCCCCAACAGAGTCGGATCAATCAAAGAGGACCTCACGACGATTAAAGATCTAGGCATTCTAGTGGACCGAGACGAAGACGGCTATCTGTTACAGATATTTACCAAACCGCTGCAGGACAGGCCTACGCTCTTCTTCGAAATTATTCAGCGTGAAGGTTCGCGCGGCTTTGGCAAGGGAAACTTTAAGGCCCTCTTTGAAGCTATTGAGCGCGATCAAGCTGATCGCGGAAATCTGTGAATTCCTTCACGTTAGGCTTTAGTTCGATTGTACATGAAGAACGGAAACTCTCGAAAACTCCATCGTGTTAGTGCTGCTTGATGCGCTGCGGATCCTTCAATATGGGTCCGCAAGCTCCCAGTTTCGAGTATCGATCGCACCGCTCGATTGGCAACATTAAGAGAATGCGATGCAGCACTCCTCTCTTCGGGGCTGGTTGCTCGTTGAAGAGCATTCCGAAGGGCCGACCGCTCTGTACTGAGCGCTACAAGCTTCTCCTCTTCCTCTGCTGTAAATATCCCCCGACCGAGAAAACTCTCTGTTTTTGCGGTCATCTCTTTTAATTTCGAGGCGAGATCGATCGAGTGGGTAAGCTCAGCTACTTTCTCTGGAAAGAGATACCTCGTGCGCGATGCTACAACGAAGCGAGGAAGCTCCACTCCTATATACTTCAAAGCGAGCTGGTCTACGAATCGGTCGTACGTGGCGCCGCCCCTTCCATGAATAAATAGATCTGAGCAGAAGCCTCTGAGTACCATCGTGGTGATACTTCCACGAGGAGCCAGGTACTCTCGATCCTCCCTCAAACCAACCCCTACCACATTAGAAAGCAGGGGCTCCCGCCTGCCTTGATTAATTCTCCACATCGGCAATTCGAGGTGGTTTCCATCGCTCCTCATATTCGGAAAGGGATTGGCTGGATTCGCTATCCGATGCTCGCGTCTATAGGTCTCTAGTGTGCTATTGTAGATCGAGGCAATCTTCGCTCCGTTGCTCGCAAACTCCTCAAGCACACCTTTGATAGCGGTATCACGTACGATAGTAGATAGCGGCACTTCGTAAATGGCTCGTCCCATGAGAGCCCACCGCACTACCGCGTGGGCAACTGATGCCAGCTCGCCGGAGAGCCGTTGATAGAGCGATCCCACAAAGCGTACTCGCTCAATCGATATGTCAGAACTACCGCACTCCGATGCGCTCAGCCGAAGATCGGCCTCTAGCATCTCAAATATCGCCGCCACTACTGAATCCGATTCGATTCTTTGCTCGGAATAGAGACCATCACTTCCAGTGGCTATTGAGGCATGCTTAATCTCTATCGCACCCTTTTCCACTCGCGGCCATGTCAGCGTTCCCGCATCACCTTCGTCGGTATCGATGACAACATTAATGGCAAAGGATGCAGTATCATCTGCACAACGAGCAAGTGCTTCAACTTTGCTTAAAAGACCAGGGTGGTACACAACAGGCTGGTGTCCTGCCATGACTATCGGAGTTTTCAAGGGGGCAGATGGTCGCGTCTGCAACGCAACAGCAACGCCGCAGCGCTGTGCTGCCTCGCTGATCAACGTCGAGCACGCATTCGCTCTATCAATGAGCTGTTCTCGAATCATTGTGATACGCTCTGTACCGAGCAGGGCATCACGTCGCTCTCGAGTAGCTACATTCCCCTTGAGGATCTCAACCCACTCCGCGTATGGAGGCTCGAAGATATCTAGCATGCGCCGCTACAGCTCCAGAAAGGCATCTGTCGACCGAATGCCAACATACTCCTTGCAAACAAACGGCTCGCCTGCCTGTACCCCAATCTGACTACCCCAGTACAGTGCGTCGTTACGAATCACTTCAAGGCGAGCTGCATTACCTGCATGGGCAACAAATTGGCTTTCGTAAGCCTGAATCGCTGCCATTTTACCATCCAAATGCCCCGATATATCAAAGATAAATGATGGATCGATCTTTACACGCATGTGCGTTGAAAAGAAGTACAGCTCTCGTCTCGGGTACCACGGCTCATGCCGCAAGTCTGTTTTGACAAACTTAGCATAAAAGCGCGCAGCATCCACGAGAGCTGATGCTTGCACATGATCGGGATGAGCGTCCTCCCAGTAGGGGGCGCACACTACCGTCGGCCGAACCTCTCGAATAACCTCAGCAACTCGCTTACGACTCTCAACGGTATCAAATAGCTCACGATTCGTAAGTCCGAGTAATATTCGCTCCTCAATCCCTAAGATCTTTGAAGCCACCTTGGTCTCTTTCGCTCGGATCTCCACCGAGCCAAAAGGAGTCGGCTCTCCATCACTGAGATCAAGGATAACGACACGCACCCCTCGCTTGCGAAGCGCGAGTATCGTTCCTCCCATTGCAATCTCAGCATCATCTTGGTGCGGAGCCACAACGAGCACTATATGTTCCATCGCTCTCGCTCCCTCTTAATGGTGTCTAAGTAGTATGCGAGCCTGCGCTCTGGGTCATCGAGATCTCCTCCGAACTTTCGATTAGGATCATCATAAATGCGAGAGACCGCTCGCTCGGTCACCCGCAAGCCTAAGGCCTTAGCCTGTATCCAAAATTGCAGCGGCATCGAGTACCCAGACTCCTCTAATTTAAGATTAGCTAACGCGGATACTCTGTACGCTTTAAACCCACAAAATGCATCCGTGATTCCAAAGCCAGTTATTTGATTCAATAGCTCGGTGATAGTTCGGTTGATCCGATGGCGATCTGCCGGAACCGCACCCCGAGCATCGCTATCCGCAAGGTATCGACTTCCTGAAACAACATCCCATTCACGCACAGCTTCAAGAAACTGCGGAACCCAGTCAGGTCGATGTTGCCCATCAGAATCCATAGTCACCAAAAACTCATAGCCCTCCCGTTGAGCCTCGCTAAAACCGCGGACAAGCGTCGCCCCGTAACCACGATTATTGGGTTGCCGAATGACCCGCGTGCGATCATCTTGCAACGAGGTAAGGATCGCTGCCGACCCATCACATGAGCCATCGTCTACAAAGAGAACATCTCCCGCATAGACCTCCCGGAGCCGTTCGAGTAGCCCCGCCAGGTGGGCCTCCTCGTTGTATACGGGTATGAAAACTACACTTTTGTCCATGACTATCACGCAATCGCTCAATTCTGTGTATAGTAGGATTTGCTAGGCTAAAAGTCCATTGAACCGGGACACGACCTCTGCCGTTACGCCCCTGTACTATACGTAGTCTAAGATGGTCATTCGCAGAACCTTTGCCGTCACAGAGTACGAAGCTTGGAGCGCCGTCTGTGCCTGCTGAAGGTTCGCCGCGACCTCGGTCTCATCTGCGTCCTGGAGGCGGCTTAACACCTCCTTAGCGGAATTCTTGGTGAGGTCCAGGAGAGCCTGGCCCGTCTCGAGTCGACGCAACCTACCACCGAGACTGACGCGCTCGGGTATCAGCTCTGTATCGCGCGCTTTGTTAAATAGGTCGATCGCTCCACGGATATCCTCGGTCTGGACGTGATACTCGTCTGGGAAAACATATGCAGCACCAGTACCATCCGGTGTGCCCGACGGCAGAGGGAGCGTTTTAAACCCTGCCAATGATCGTGAGAGTCGCTCGAGCCCCTCTATACTACTACCGAATACTTCCTGAGCGGGAGTAGTAAGAGTCACTGAGATTTCGTCAGTAACTTTGAAGCTCTTTCCAGCAGCGGTACCCAGCTCACCATCGAAGGCGTATCGGTCACGCGCTGGTCCTGTGGCGGGTTCGTCGTAGGTAACCTTATCATACGGCGGATCATCATCATCTGTCCCACCGTAGACGTAACGCCCTTGGTAGGTTGAATTGGCCAAACTCGCCATCTGATCACGAAGCTGATAGACCTCCTCGGCCAGCTGCGCACGGGACTCAGCACTGAGCGTTTCGTTCGCCGCCTGCTGCGCTATCTCTTTTGCACGTACGATGATCTCCGTAGCCTGGCCAACGACTCCGTCCTGGTATTCCAAAAAGCTTTTTGCCTGTGAAATGGCGACACCGTATGAATCTACCTTGCCAATTAAGGTCTGATACCTTGCTATCGAGCCCGCGTCTACCGAATCGCTTGGCTTGTTGACTCGCTGTCCCGTAGTCAGCTGATTGGAGAGATCGTTCAGTCGTCGCTTATTCTCAAGAGCATTGGTAACAAGCTGCCGCACATTTTGATTTTCAGACACGCGTCTCATAATAATCCCACTATGGTATCAATCAGCTCCGAGGCCGTGCGTATCATTTTTGCTGACGCCTGAAATGCCTTTTGGAACTTAATAACATTGGCAAACTCTTCATCGAGACTCACGGACGAGAACTCGTCCCGTTTCATACTGGCAAATGAATTCGACTGCCTCGCAACCTCGAACTCACTCTGCGCCGATGCTTTCAGACTACCTACTGTGCTCACCGCTGAGTTGTAGAGCTCATCAAAGGTACCCGTGAATGAGAGGGTTCCAAGCGCGAAATTTTGGCTCTGTGTCCTAAGGTTTGCTATTGCCTGAGCGTTAGATCCGTCTCCAGCGGCTACCATTCGAGCGCCCGCAATCGGATTAACATCGCGTCCTGCTGCGAATTTCTCTGCTCGTGAGAATCCCAGCCTCAAAAAGCGCGAAAACGAATCGATTCCTGTGGAGGCTAGGTCAGCCATCGATGGCAGCCCGTTACCATCAGCATCCTTCACACCCGAGAACGTGAAGTCAAAGAGACCAAACACTCCCGGAGGGTTGCCATCGAGGTCAGCGGAGCTCGGCTCATGCACTCCCGTCCCTGCATCCTCATCTGGCCCGAGGTACTCCTTATTAACGGATGTCAGCAAGGTGCGAGTGATCGCCTCTATCCGGGTAGCCATCTGCACGAGCTCCCCATCCGCCTCAAACGCTGATGTGTTTGTTACATCAGCATAACCGCGCATTTGGAGAACGCCTGCGATACTCCCCTCCCCGTTCTGCAACGTACGCGTTAGATCAAGATGAGCCGGCGAATCTTTCGTTCCGAAATTATAAGTGATGTAGCTGAGAATACCGCCTCCAAGGGATGGCGGCAGTGGGCCCGTGGCGAACGATGGACTCGTTGTTACCTCCAGTTGCCGTTGGGTTGCTTCCGAGACTAACGGGAACCCATTATCGAGGTAGCAGTTAATCATGCCGTTGGGCAGCTCAAGCGCCTGATACGATACCTTTGCTGACAGCTTGCCGAGCAGAACATCACGTTGGTCCCGTTCATCAGGAGCAGCGGTACCCGTAGCCTCACGTTGTGCTATCGTGCCGTTGAGGGTTGCTAAGTCTCTCGTCAACGTATTGATTGATTCCACTTCCTGAGTGACCCGCTGATTGAGCTCCGTCTGGGTATCTGCGATCTCCTGATACGCGGTGTGTATAGAATTGACTAAGTCCTCGCCCCGCTGTTGCACATCGAGGCGTAGATCCAGGTCCGATGGATTCACACTTAGCTGATTAACCGAAGAGAAGAAGTCGTTGAGTGCCATTCCGACCGTCTGCTGGTTCCCGGAGAGACTAAAGACATCCTCTACACGACCAAGATAATCATTTCGGACCTCAGCCTTACCCTGCTTGGCGGCCGTACTTCTCAGTGATGTCTCGAGAAATGCGTCTGTGATTCTGCGAATATCACCGAGCTGAACCCCACTGCCGATGCGCAAAATGCCATCGACACTCACTGGGTCTACGCGGTTCTGTATATCGATCTGACGCCGCGTATACCCAGGCGTATTGACGTTCGCGATGTTATTCGAGGCATTAGCTAAGAGCGCCTGCTGCACGGTCATTCCACTGACCGAGTTACCGAGAAGTTTCGAGGTGAAATTGACCATGCAATCGGCAGTGTCAGGCGGCAAAAGCTGCCGCTCTAGAGCTCCTGACGATGAGGTTGCAAAGGATGTGCCGGACTAAGCTTCGCCTAATAGCGAACCGACTCGCGGGGCGTTCGGCTGGACTGCTTCATTTACCGCGCCGAAGGCGTTGTATACCCGAGTCACGGATTGGGATGCAGACCACAGGAGGGAGATCTCTCCGTTCACAAGCCCTAGAGAGAAGTTAAGAACCTGGTTGAACTCTCTGCTCTTTGATTCAACGACTGCCAAGATCGCTTTAATTTGCGTGACAAGCTTATCAAGCCTCTTTGCATCAGCCGGTACACACGCGACACGAATGAGCTCGCTGAGCCGCTGCTCCTGGCCACCTGAAGCCTCAGCAACCAACGCGAGTCGCTGGTTACGCAGATCACTGATACGCTGCACTACATCATCTCGACGCTGGCTCAGAGCCGTTACCTTGTCCGCTTTGAGCCCAACCACGCTCACCTGCTCCTGGGCTAACAGCGCAAGATATTCCGAATAGGAGGCCAGCTCCTGTTCGAGCAATCGTTCAAGTGCCTTAACTGCTCTCGGGTCTAGTTTCATCAGAATACCACGAGCGTTTTTCTCACCCTCCCTTCAGGGCATCACCACCAAACATCACTTCAAGTGAGATCTCCTCACCGAGAGATCGAGCCACATCGTTTATCGGAGGGGCATACGTGCCATTACGGATCTGCTCTTTGAGAGACTCTATCTTAGCACGTCGTTCAGCCGCCATCTTGACCGGATTGAGCTCCTCCCGGATCTGGGCACCTACGTTCGAAACAGTAAACGTGTCTCCCTGCGATTTGACGAGCTCACCAATGAGACCTCCAGCGGCCTGCGCACCCGTTTCAGTGGCACCTTTGCGCTGAATGGCCCGGTCGCCAACGGCCGTCTCATGAACACGTTTAGCACTATCGCTATTTCCATCTGAACCAGGAACCTTCATTGATCACCTCGTATGGTCACTTGCCTCGTCAGCGTATCACACCCTGACTCAATCGGGGTTGGTGGATTATAACCGCCCAACACCTCCTTATGATGCACGACGCATCAAAAAGGTTACGCCTTTTTCTTTACCTTATTGAAATCATTAAGGATCACATCCTTAACTCCGAGCCCTTTACCCTCCGATATAGAGGTTGCCAAGGCCTCATTCAACATATCACGGTACATCGCCTCCTCATTGCTACCCGACAAGAGCCCCTTCTGAGGGACGGTGCTCCACATCGACTCAAGCATCTGCTGAATCAAAAGCGCCTCAAACTGCTGCGCTGCCTCCTCAGGCTGATCGGCAAGCGGCTTACCCTTGGTACTCTGCTTGACCTGCAACCCAAGCGGTCCCTGCGAACCTGCGATCGACATCTTGTCATTACTCATACATCCTCACCTACATTACTACGAGATCAGCATTAAGCGCTCCAGCTGCTTTAAGAGCGGTAAATATCGCGATCAGATCTCGTGGCGTTGCACCCAACTCGTTTAACGCCGTTACTACATCACCAAGTGTTACCTCACCGCCAACTATCTGCAGTGCTTTTACATCCTCACCAACATTTATATCATTATTCGTCACTGCCGCCGTTGTACCTCCAGCCAGCGCATTCGGTTGAACCACCTCCGTCTCACTACGTATCGCGATATTGAGGTTTCCATGAGCAAGAGCGACTTTGTTGATCGTAACCTTTTCGCCCATAATAACGGTGCCGGTACGTTCGTTAACTATCACTTTAGCCCCCACATCCTGCTCCACTTCTACCTGCTCAAGCTGCGCTACTAGTGCCACAGGATCGAACTGACCCTGAGCATCGAGCGCAATCTCGACAGCTCCTGAATCAACCGCAACGGCAGACTGGCGCCCCATACGGCGATTCAAGGCTGCAACCACCCGCGTCATCGTCGTGAAATCCGCCCGTCGCAGCACAATACGCACCTTTTTTGACTGAAAAAGGTCAAATGGGATCGCTCGTTCGACTACCCCCCCGCCCGGAATAACCGCTACTGTAGGATGGTTCTTCTGGGCCGAGTCTCCCCCCTCGCTGACGGCAAATCCCCCTAGCTCTACGGCCCCTTGTCCAACCACATACGTATTACCATCAGCTCCTTTCATTGGAGTGAACAGCAGCGTCCCCCCTTGCAAACTCTTGGCATCTCCCATCGAAGAGAGCGTTATATCGATCTTGGAACCTGCTCGTGCAAAAGGCGGCAACTCTGCTGTTACCATAACGGCCGCAACGTTCTTGACCCGCACTGCCATCGGATCAACCCGCAAACCCATCTTTTCAAGCATGTTAGAGATACTCTTGGGGGTGAAATCGGTCATTCGCCCATCACCCGTGCCGTTGAGACCCACAACTAAACCGTATCCAAGGAGCTGGTTGCCTCGAACTCCCTCAATATCCGCGATATCTTTGAGGCGTGCAGCATGCGCCGATGACACCACGAGCAACACCGACACCGCTAGCAGAGTAATGTTTCGAATTAGAATGGCCACAAAATCCTCAACAATCGTGATAACCAACCACCATACTGCGCCTCTCCTACGGTTCCCTTTCCGTAGTAGTCGATCCGTACCTGCGCAATCTGCGACGCGTTTACTTCATTGTTCGAATTGATATCTCGCTGACGTACAAGTCCCGATATGACGAGCACCTGCTCCTCGTTATTAACAGCGATGATCTTCTCACCCTCAATTCGCAGTAGTCCTGATGGCAGAACCTCAGCCACCACCGCAGACACTCGAGCATTCAACTGTGCCTGGCGTAGTGTACGTCCCTCACCGCGGAAATCGTTTCGTGTCTGAGCCTGGATAAGACTCGTGAGATCGGGAGGATTCGTCCAATTCTGAGTTTGCTTCTCAAGACCAAAGAAATTCTCTATGGCTGCGAGGTATTCACTCTTTGCCTTGATTTCAGTATTTGCGAGCTGCTGACCTAGTGACTGCTCAGTAACAACGATCGTTACAAGATCCATCGGCTGCCAGGCACGATAATCACGAAACGGTTCGTTACCACTCTGGCTTTCTCGAAACAACGATGCGGTTACCCCAGGGTCACCCATTTCTAGCGGACCCTTGTAGGGCAGCCCACGCTGCTCTGAGCTACGGAGAACACGAACTCCCGAACCCAAGTCTGATGTGTCATCCTTAAACTGCGTTGGCTGAGCCGTCATCGCGACAACCGAAGGGGGCGCATCGGCAAAGCGCATCTGGGCCCTGCCATCGACGGAGGGCTCTTCTACAAACCCGCCCTTCCAATGAATGTTTTTGCTAGTTTCGAACGACCCTGGGGATGGTGCCGTTGCATAGCGCCGTGAGGGCACATAGGGGTGCTCAGCGATCTGCGGCGCGCATGCACCAAGCATTCCGACACAGAGGACTCCTGCGCATACCCGTGAGGTCAGCTGCCTATCGTGAGGGGTGTTCTGACGGTATCTCTGTACCATGGCTACTCCGCTCCTACAGTCACAACGCCCTTTTCACTCACACGAGCCCGCACTACTTTGTTCGATGACTCGTTACGAACACTGATCTCTTGCCCCTGTGCACCATCTTCAAGCGCCACACCTCGTGCTGTAGCCTCCAATCGTCCGCGTTTATAGACCATCGTCACACGCGAATTCACCTCTACAACCGGCGGAATCTTCACCGCTTTTGCACTAAAGACCTCCCCCTGACCGACATTTCGCATCAGGATCCTCCCTACAATGTCGCCGATCTGCTCCAGGGAGTCAGGGAGTGTTGCGGTGCCATTAACCTTCGCCAACCTCACATCGCTAGCTGTAACGATCTCTCCCCGCTTGATCGGCTTTGCTGCTATCGGCATCATCTTCCACTCATCTGCAAGAGCCTTCATCTGAAACCTCACCTCACCTGAACCAGCCCGAGAGCGGTAATCAACTCCGAAGTGCCCCGGTTGCATCGCCTGCAGCCCCACTACTTCGATGCTAAGAGCATCCGCTGGAATCTTCACCGGCTTCTCTGCAAGCAGATGCTTAACATCAATTTTTCGATCCTGCGTAAGAATGAAAGATGTGAGCGCACGTTCTAATTCTTCGTATGAAACCTCTCGGTATGCTCGGGTTATCCGCACCTGCTTGGGGAACGTGTACAGGACCGAGTCAAGGCTCACACCCGCATCTCGCAACTTCTCAAGGATCGCACCTCCTTCCATAGTCAGCGATTCTCCCGCTTTTGGACTGTTTGCGAGCGGAATCTTACGCAGCTCGACGATCGCTTCATCATCAGCAACAGCTGCCGACTCTATCAAGGCAACATCACTGAGACGCACTATTGGATCGGTTACAACGGTCTCTGTTCGGCCCTGGAGTCTGATCTCTGTCCTCCTTTTGAAACCGCCCTCAGCGACAGCACCACTACCAATGCCGAGGAATACGACTACTGCAAGCCCCAACCCTCTCCACGATATTTTTGTAGCCTTACGTAGCATCATCGACTACCTCTTTATGTTAATAGCCAGGTCGAGCATCTGATCCGCGGTAGTTATACCTTTTGAAGATGCTTCATACGCACGTTGAGCAGTAATCATATTCACCACCTGCTCAACCACACTCACGTTACTACTTTCAAGAAAGCCTTGGTTCAATCGACCAAAACCTAGCTGACTGAATATTCCATTCACCGGGGCACCTGATGCCTGAGTTTCCTCGTACAAGTTCTGTCCGACTGCTCGCAAGCCCGCGTTGTTCGGGAAACGAACTCCGATTAATTGTCCAACTTGGGTTGGCACAGCGTTGTTAGGCTGAGTGACCGTGACCGTGCCGTCTTGAGCAATCGTTACCTTAAGCGCATCAGGTGGAATGGTGATACCCGGTGCAACCTGGTAACCATCTGAGGTAACCATAAGTCCGTTCTGGTCGAGTTGGAATACTCCTGTTCTGCTGTAGGCGAACGTACCATCAGGACGCAGAACCTGGAAAAAGCCATCGCCTTCAATCGCCACGTCGAGTTGTCTACCAGTGGAGCTCAAATCACCCTGAGTGAACACCTTCTGCACTGCCGCTGTTTTTACTCCCAACCCCACCTGCACTCCCGTAGGATTGGTGGTTGTTTGCGAGGTCTGAGCGCCCGGCTCAGTGATGTACTGGTACATCAGATCCATAAAATCGGCTCGGCCCTTTTTGAAGCCCACAGTGTTGACGTTCGCCAAGTTGTTGGAGATCACGTCAATGTTGGTCTCCTGAGCATTCATCCCAGTTGCAGCTGTATACAGAGCTCTAATCATCGGTGTCCCCTATTTAACGTTGCCTACGTCCTAGTTGCGTTACTGCAGCCTGATTCATGGTATCGAGGGTCTGAGCAGCCTTTGTGTACGCTTCGAATGCTCGGTTGGTGGTGATCAGATCCACCATGCCGTTAACAGCTGAAACGTTCGACATCTCAAGCGACTGCGGTTCTACGCGCGGATCTACCTGCACGGGTCGCTCTCCTCCTTTGATTCGGAATCGAGCCCCCTCAGCCGCCTCAAGGCCGGAGGTATCTTCAAAACGCACGACACGAAGGCGCCCAACGATATTTGGCTGCGCTCCGATATTGGCCCCAGCTCGTATACTTCCATCTGGAAAGATAGAAACTCCTGGCGCAGCGGCGTTTATTGCACCACCTTCACCCATAACGCGGTAACCATCTGCCGTCACAAGCTCACCCGCCGGTGACAGAGAGAAGTTTCCAGCTCTCGTGTACAACTCTCCCTGCGGAGTGCTGACTACAAAAAAGTCTTTTGAGGAGCGGAGCGCCGCATCAAGCGGATTTCCAGTGTGTTGAATCGGGCCCTGCGAGAAATCGATCTGTGTTTTGACATCGGTTACATTCTTAAAGCGCTGCTGATCAGGTCGCGCGTACGGATCGTGTTCATCAATGGTACTGGCTAGGGTATCGTCGAAACTCTGGGGTTCTGCGACGACAAATTGCCCCTTAAAGCCAACGGTATTGATGTTGGCTAAGTTATTGTTCTGAACCTCTAGCTTCTTCATCTGAAGCATGCCAGACGATGTTGCTACGTAGGTGCCGATATCCATACCTTAAAAACCCTTCTCGATACTCGCCTCTTCTCTCCGGTCAGTTCTTACGCAGCCGGAGGTGCACGTCTTGATACTCCGAGAGCTCCCAAGCGTGGGTCCGAACTTGGTTTGCGCGTCGCATAGCGCACGTACTCTCCCCCTCGCTCTTCACGTTCAATCTCAATCATCTGCGCAAGCCTCTGCACACCCTCGATCGGCAGGCTTGTTCGCTCAGAGACGTCCTCAGCAGCGCTTCCTGATTTCAGCATCTGCTCCGCTGCTCTATAAGAATCCTGCAGGGATGTGGCAGCAGGTCGCTGCTCCCGAGGAGATCTCTGCTCTTTAGGGCGAGCTGCACGCTCGTCTGGTGCTGTGATTTCTTCCATCCATTCTGTTGCGCGCCGAGAGCCAGTGCGTGTCGAAAACACCCGATCCTCATCGAGATCCTCTCGATCCATGTCAGCGATAGGGGCCAACTCTCTCTGGCAGCTCTCACCTCTGCGACGGTCATGCGCGCCCTTCGTCCGCTCGTGATCTCGAGCCGAACGGCTTTCTGCGATCGCTCGCTCAAGCTCCAAAGCTTCTCGTCGAGCACCTTCGCACAGAAGAGAGAGCTCCTTGCTAAGAGCCTCTCCATCGTTCAGAGCTAAGCTAATATCTTTCTCGCGTCTCTCTGCGTCCGCTATTGAGCGAGAGAGGCTCTGCTCGCGACGCATGAGCTGATCGCTTACATGCTTTGCGCGGCCTTCGGTCTCAGCCATGAGCACCGAGATGCGTCCCTCGAGCTCAACAATTCTCGGCAACAACGCCTGAGCTCGCGAGCTCTTGGCGAATCGAAACGCCATCACCAGGATCGACGTTACTAAACAAACATCGATAACCATCTGCCAGGTCGTTATGTGGTTGAGCATGGTTCCTCATCTACCTTTTACAATCATCACAGCTCTCTACCGCGGCTTCGCTCAGGCCATGCCAGCGTCAAAAAAGCTGTGCTGTGGGACGATCACGTTGTCACCTCTTTGACTCACTGCTATTCCTTGCTCCGGTTAACTAACTGAATTAACATGAGCAGGCAGTCGATCAGGTGCCTCCTATCGGCTGCTGTAACAATTCAAGGCAAAACCCCTGCCAACCCTACGACTGGACCTAAGAACTAGGCCTGGAGTTGGTAAGAATTACGAGCCACCACTATGTACAAAGAACGCCTCCTTACCCCCGGACCAACTCCAATACCTCTGCGCATACTGCAAGCTATGGAGCGACCGCTCCTGCACCACCGCAGCGAGGTCTTCAAGCAGGAGATTAAGCGCGCCTGCGAGGGGATGCGCTGGGCGTGCGGCTGGGATAGCTCGCCTATTTTTCTTGCGTGCTCAGGAACAGGCGCCATGGAGGCTTCTGTCCTAAACACCTGTAGACCCGGGGATGAAATTATTACGGTGAATGGCGGGGCATTCGGGGCGAGATGGCGGTCTATCGGAGAGCGTCTCGGTCTCACCGTGCACGAGCTCACAGTTCCATGGGGCAGCACTGCCACAGTAGATCAAGTGCGCTCCCTCGTCTCCGCACATCCATCTGCCCGGGCGTTCTGTATTCAGCACAGCGAAACCTCCACAACGGTGCTGCACCCACTTGAGCAGATCCTGCCTGAGGTCAAAAAGATTGCGCCGAATATAGTGACGATCGTCGATGGAATCTCCTCGTGTATGACTACGCCGATGCCTGGCAGTCCAGCCACCATCGACATATACATCGCCGGCTCACAGAAAGGCTTTATGCTTCCTCCGGGTCTAGCGATGGTGTTTCTGTCGCCTCATGGATGGAGCATCGTCAACGACACTCCGAAGCGCTCGCTCTATTTCGACCTCGCTCTTGAACGGGCATCTCTCGCCGCAGGCGAAACCTCATGGACACCTGCCTCAACGATTATTGTCGGTCTGAACGCAGCACTCGATATGTTCCGCGAAGAGGGCCTAGATGCTATGTATGCGCGACACGCCCTGCTTGCGCGTATCGCTCGTGAGGGCGTCATCGCTCTTGGCTGCCGCCTCTTAGCCCCTGATGCACCCGGAACGAGCGTAACGGGGCTGTTTCCTCCTGATGGAATTAATGCGGACACGCTACGAACGGAGGTTCGGAAGAGATTTGGGATACGACTCGCCGGGGGCCAGGGAAAATATAAGGGTGCTATCGTAAGAATTGGCCACATGGGTCACGTTGATCCATTTGAGGTAATGAATGCCGTGCTGGCTATCGGAATGACGGCACGCGCACTCGGTGCGCAGGTCGACATTGAAGGTGCAAGCAGGGTATGCTTGAACCTAGTAGCCGAATAGGAATTCAGCACGATCACGTTATGCTAGACAACGAGCAACCACTTCGTACGCGAGCGGCTCAGCTGTTTCAATCGATTCAAAGTCATATCTGCTCCGCCCTGGAAGCTGTCGATGGTGGTGCGACCTTTGCGACCGACACCTGGAAGAGACCTGATATCCGCGGTGCTGATGGTGGAGGTGGCGCTACACGAGTGCTCGCCAACGGAGATGTTTTTGAGAAGGCCGGTGTTAATTTCAGCGAAGTGCACGGTCACGTTTCTGCAGAGTTCGCAGAGAAACTCGGGGCTCCGCGAGAGGAGATGCCTTTTTTTGCAACTGGAGTCTCGCTGGTGATCCACCCGCGATCACCGATGGTGCCGACTACACACGCAAATTGGCGATATCTTGAGCTTGGCGATCAGGCCTGGTTCGGAGGTGGCTCTGATCTGACCCCCTACTACTTCGAGGAGTCTGATGCGCGGCATTTTCATTCTGTTCTCAAGAACATCTGCGCTGCTCATTCGCCGGAATACTACGCCCGCTTCAAGAAATGGTGCGATGAGTATTTTTTCTTACCGCATCGTGGTGAAACGCGTGGTGTCGGGGGTATATTCTTTGATCATCTCGGACGAAATGATAGCAGCGATCGAGAGCAACTCCTTGCATTTGTGCGAGATCTTGGTTTTGCCTTTACCGAGCAATACCTCCCGATTGTAGAGCGACGAATGAAGCTTCCCTACGGCGAACACGAGAGGAATTTTCAACTGCTACGACGCGGCCGCTACGTCGAGTTCAACCTCCTCTACGACAGGGGCACTCATTTCGGATTGCAAACGGGGGGCAGGATAGAATCTATCCTGATGTCTCTTCCGCCGCACGTACGGTGGGACTACTGCCCGACTATTACGCCAGGCTCTCGTGAGGAGCAGCTGATCACAATCTTACAGAACCCCCAGGAGTGGGTGTAGGGCATCAGGGCGTCGGGTCACTCGAGCAGCTCAAGGACTCGCCTCATGAACCAGGCAATACAGCTTACAACACCAAGGCCCACAGTTTGGTCGCACCAGCTCACCCCAGTAAATCCAGTGACTTGACTGCCATATCCTCGCATACACGAAAATCTTCTGCGCCACACCCTTAAGGTTTTGTAGGAATACTCCGTAATGGATCTGTAGGGGAAGTAACTATCCGCCTGGACGTGCATGACCCACGCGGGAAAGGCGTCATCCCCCTTGTGTATAAACGGGTACGGAATCAAGTCCGAAGGAGCACTATGAGCGCAGTTAAGCTTTACTTGGTTGAAGATCAGCTACTCACACGACAGGCTTTCGCACGGGCCTTTTCGGCAACGAGCAAGTATGAGGTCGTCGGTCAATCAGCAGCCGCAGGTGAGCTCCTCTCAAACCCCGCTACATGGCAAGCAGATGTAATCATACTTGATTGCGCTCTATCTCGACAGGGAAACCTGGACGCAATCCATCAGCTGCGAGAGCGCGGCGTTCGCTCCCCTATTCTAATCCTGACAAATGGAGATAGTAACTCTGCTCTTCAAGCCGCTCTGAGTGCGGGCGTTCAGGGATGCGTACCAAAACACTCTGACTTCGGTGAAATGGAGCAGGCGATCGACGCCATTGCGAAGGGACAGACCTACCTGAGTCCTTCGATGCGGAATAACACGCACCCAGGCAGTGGAGATGCGCAATGGGACAACACATCCCAAGGTATTCTCTCAAAACGCGAGCATGAGATATTTATGCTTCTGGCACAGGGCAAAAAGAACCGAGAGATCGGAAAACTACTATCGATTAGCACTCGCACCGTGGATACGCACCGCTCTAACATTCTCAAGAAACTCCAAGTTAAGAGCAACGCAGAGCTCGTACGAATGGCGATTGCAGAAGGCCTCTTACGTTTGTAGCGACACGCTAGTGTTACGAGCGAGAGATTTCGTCGCGTAGGCTATCTGAAGGCTGGTCACTCAGAGCGCGATCGATGCAATCCCACGCAAGCAAGGCACACTTAATCCGAGCCGAGTGCTTCTTGACTCCTTCAAGCGCGAGGGCATCACCGAGGGGATCGAGGGCATCACCTGCGACCTCGCTCTTTATCATTTTTCGAAACAGGAGCGAGAGCCGTTTGACCTCCTCCTTAGATTTGCCACGTACGAGCTCCGACATTATTGACGCCGTAGCCTGGCTAATCGAGCACCCGTGACCGGTAAAGGCAATCTCTGAAATACTATCCCCAGCGAACTTCACATTAAGTGATATCTGATCACCACACAGCGGGTTGTGCAGATCGACCACTCGATCGGGATTTAAGAGTACTCCCTTACACCGAGGCGATTTATAATGGTCCAGGAGCAGCTCCTGATAG
Source organism: Bdellovibrionota bacterium (assembly GCA_044360225.1). Classification (GTDB taxonomy): domain Bacteria; phylum Bdellovibrionota_C; class UBA2361; order UBA2361; family OMII01; genus OMII01. Next base: position 28,850 of record JBIKKR010000016.1, read on the forward strand.
ACATCATCTAGCTTCACAGTACAGATTCTCGAAATTTGTATTTTGCGTTCAAAACCCGAGATAAACTAGCAGAAACGACGTCGCGATACTAGAATGGCAGTCGCCCCCGATCAACAAAAGCTAACCAATAAAGTGGTACTTACCCAGCCACCCCTTCATTAAATGCCAATTTTGGGCTAGAAGATATCTCAAAAATACCATGCAGGCGAGGCTCTGCGAGCTACGAGAGCGCGAGAATGTAGGGAGAAAACGCGCGCAGAGGTATCCGCTGCGATACAGCGAGCACGTTTTCTCCCGAAGACGACGCGATCTCGTAGCGCAGCGAGCCGCAGCCCAGG
>JBIKKR010000127.1:0-8738 GCA_044360225.1 Bdellovibrionota bacterium
GTTGCTATCGCTCAGCGAGCACGTAAAGCTTGGCCCGCTGGCCGTAAGGTTCTCGTGCTCTGTGGCCCAGGAAATAACGGTGGAGATGGGTTAGTCATAGCGACGTACTTGCGGGAGCAGGGGCTTGAGGTCTCTGTCGTAATCGCTTCTGCGGGGCGCTATTCTGCTGAATGCTTTGCGCAGCTTTCAAGAGTTCACGATGTGCGGGTATTCGGGGGCGCTTCGCCTCAAGTAGGTACCGATGGAGCTGGCCTTCTACCGATCACCAGCCCTGAGCTACGAGAGCTCGTTGTGGCTAGTGACCTCGTGTTCGATGCGCTTCTCGGTACGGGACAGCGTGAGGCTCCGCGTGGCGCTATTGAAGAGATGGTCCAGGTCGTGCGAGCGGTGCAGGCCGCTGGTGCACCGTGTCGGGTGGTAGCAGTTGATATACCGACTGGGATTGATGGTGATACCGGAGCTGCCCATGAATGCCATATCGTTGCGGATCTTACGCTTGCTGTTCAGTGCATCAAGCGTGGTCTGCTTCAGTTCCCCGCGCGAGCTGCGTGCGGCAGGATAGTTGCTGTTGATATCGGAATTGCTGGCAATACGGCCGTCGAGTACTCACTAGTTTCCACCCAGAATCTTCCGAACATGTTGCCGCGGCCTGCTGATGTACACAAAGGGATGCTCGGTAGAGTTTTGGTGATCGGTGGGTCGCTTGCGATGCCCGGTGCTCCGATGTTATCAGCGCTAGGAGCCTTGCGATGCGGTGCGGGGATAGTGTCTCGATGCGTACGCAAGGGCTGGTCTACCATACCGGCGCTTCCTGAAGCGATGTTTGAAGTGCTCTCAGGCGACTCTCCGGTTTATGATGTACGAGATGCCGCGGCTGTTTACGAGATGGCTAGTAGGTATGATGTCTGTGTAATCGGTCCCGGATTGGGTACCGACCCAGCCACGGCTGAGTTCTTAGTACAACTTTTCAATTCTCTGAGAGCGCGCTCGGCTCGGGTTATCGTAGATGCTGATGCTCTCAACCTTTTGGCAACTTCTGCGGAAACGCTCAAGGGTCTTTCGGCGATAGTGACACCGCATCCAGGCGAAGCTGCGCGCTTGCTGGGGATTTCTAATACTGAGGTACAACGAGATCGCTTCACGGCGTGTCGGCAGATAGCGCGTCAGATGCATGCTATCTGTGTGCTGAAGGGCGCAGGTACGCTAGTGCACGATGGCGCTGAGGGTAAGGTGATAGCCGAAGGAACTCCATACCTAGCAGCTCCAGGGAGTGGGGATGTGCTCGCAGGGATACTCGCAGCCTGCGCAGTTCGCACCCGATCGCTGTTGGAGGCAGCGATTCTAGGAGTCTGGCTCCATGCCCGAGCCGGTATGGCTGCGGCAGAGAGGCGTGGTGGGCCGATACTCGCGAGCGAGATAGCTGAGGAGGTGGGAGGGTGTTTTCGGGGGTGTACATCCTAGAAGCCATCTCAAAAATCCCCTGGGCTGCGGCTTGCTGCGCTACGAGATCGCGTCGTCTTCCGGAGAAAACGTGCTCGCTGTATCGCAGCGGATACACCTGCGCGCGTTTTCTCCCTGCATTCTCGCGCTCTCGTAGCTCGCAGAGCCTCGCCCGCATGGTATTTTTGAGATGGCTTCTAGTAACTCGACGCAGGAGCTTCTTTTGCAGGTCCCCTTGAGGTTTTAGAATTTCTAACAGGGATAAAATTCGCGGCCAACCGTCGTTATACTTAATACTTCTTGTAAGACTACTCTCCTCGTATTCTGGCCCCATTTAGGGATAGAGCATTAGTGGGCCTTAGGATGCACCCGCGTGCTGGCGAGAATTTGTAAATAACTAGTTAGGCCATGTAGTTATTGGTTTTACGACCCTCACACGAGGGTGTTGTGTTCAACAGAACGGGAACTATAGTGAGACTTTGGTCCTTACAAAACGCAGTACAAAGCTAATTGATCACGAATGCCACAAAAATAATCACGACTATATCGGGGAATCCCTTAAGTGTTAACACCCATGAGCCGAAGTCCTCAAGTATGAGAATAGCTCTTTCTAAATTAGGACGTGATCTCTTTCCCGCCGTTACTGCGCTGCTTGCTACATCGCTTGTCCTGGGCGCGCCACCTGTAGTGGTTGCTGGATGCCTCTTTAGTGCGGCCATGGTGTCGGTTGTGGTCTCGCGGCGTTCAACAGGCGTGTCTGCAGCTAAACAAGGGCTCGGCCCAAGAAGAGCTAAAGTTGACATCGAAGAGGAGTACACCCGCTCCTCATTTCTCGCCAAGGTGTGCCACGAACTTCGGACGCCCCTGCACAACATTCAAGGCCTGATCCGGGTCCTCTATAAGGACGATACGGACCCCGCCCATCGGTACTACCTGCGACTTATCAGGGACGCCTCTAACAATCTCCTCTGTACAATCAACGATGTGCTCGATTTTTCTAAAGCAAATACCGGGATGCTTTCGATCGAGAACAAGCCGTTTGAGCTCGCTCGTGTCGTGAAGGATGCGTTGCGCACAGTATCCTCAAGGGTGAACGACAAGCCTAATGTGGAGCTGATCTGCTCGTACGATACCGAAGTGCCGAACGTCATTTTTAGTGATGCGCAGAGGATAGGCCAAATTCTTGTTAATCTCTTGGCAAACGCAATAAAGTTCACCAACGCCGGTTTTGTGAGGTTAGAAGTTGAAGCTTCGCGCGCTGGAGATGACAAGGTTGTGGTGCGATTTGCTGTAATCGACACGGGGATTGGAATCCCACCTCACGAGATAGAATCCATCTTCGAGCCTTTTTCGCAGGTTGACATCACGCTCGTGCGGCGCACTCATGGCACTGGACTCGGGCTGACGATAGTACGGCAGTTGGTTGGATTGCTGCAAGGCGAGGTTGGTGTAGAGAGTTCGCTCGGCCAGGGAAGCACGTTCTGGTTCACCGTTTCAGCAAAGACCGTAGAACCCTCTCGCCCCGTGATATCGTCGCAAGTCTCCGGTCGATCGGTGCTTATTGTGAGCAAGAGCAATCACACAGTCGCATTGCTCAAGGATGCCCTGATAAAAAACGGAGTAGATGTTCGATCGTGTGAGCAACCACCGACGCTCTCTGAACTTCGTATGTCTCCGAGCGACTTCGTTGTTCTTACCGACGACGTGCTCGTCGAGGAGAGCGCTTGGCGCATGGTAAGGGAGGTCATAGATCAGCGCGGTCGTCAGGCGGTGCTTCCGTTGCTTGGCCCTGGTGCGATAAAGTTTAGACAGCGGTTTCACGAGCTAGAGCTGCCAATTGTACTCTCCTTACCCGTCGTTTCGAGAGATATCATCGATGCGTTGAATGGTTCCTATCAGCCAGAGACCATGGACGATGAGTCGTTTGAGATGGAGGCTGCTGCCGAGCCTCTCAATATTCTTATTGCGGACGACATTCCCACCAATGAGTTGATCTTACGACTGGCCCTTGAGGAAGCGGGCCATAACGTTCGGGCAGTGACTGACGGGCGTCAGCTGTGGGACGTCGTACGACCTCAGATCGAGCGACCACACGATATTGCTGCTCGTGAGCTCCTGGACGTCGTGCTCACCGATGTGCAGATGCCCTACATGGATGGTATCACAGTGATAAAAAAGGTGCGCGCACTCGAGGCGAATTCAGAGACATTCGGCGTTGCACCGCTTCCGTTGATAGCAGTAACTGCGCATGCTTTCCCCGCAGAGAGAGAGAGGATTTTTGCGGCAGGAGCAACGGGAGTGGTCACAAAGCCATTAAATCCACGGGAACTCGAGCGAGCGCTCTCATGTATTCGACGGAGGTCCGAGCAGTCGACAGTGCCGGATGTTCCTCAAGCTAACATGAAGTCACACCGGACTCCCCAGTCAGATGTTTTCTGCGAAGCGGGAGCGACACGTATAACAATTCCTTTTTTACAGCAATTGAGAGAGGTCCTCGGTGCGGATGTAGAAATGATCGATATAGAGGGGGTCTATGAGCGTTCGGGAGATAGCGCTCGTCGTACTCTTCTGATCTTTAGGTCATTTCTAGCTTGCTACGAGGATTTTGTCAGGCAGCTAGAGAACAACGCTGAGGGGCTCTTAACAGAGGAACTTGGCAAAGTAGCGCATGCAATCAAAGGCATGGTCGGAGAGGTCGGGGCAAATGCCGTATACAAACTTGCTCATTCCTTAGAGATGTTTGGAAGGAATGACCAGAGAGATGATCTCATGAGAGGTATCTCGGTATTAAATTCGGACATCAAACGGCTCGCTGCCGCAGTGCAGAAGATAGTCGAGACGTTTGACGGCAGAGAGGGGAGAGTAGAGCCGGATTCGCGACCACCCGCTGCTTAGAAAATTCGAGCTATGGAGACGCTTCAGCCTTAGGAAGGGAAAATGAAACTCTCTACTGAACTGCGCTACCAGCTCCGTCGCTACTCTCTAAAATGGGGATCACATTCCGTACAACTCTCAATGGCACTGATTCTCACAGTCATAGCAGTTGTCGTATATTGCACCGTTGGGAAGCGTATAGATCTCTATACTCTCGAGAAATTCTTCTGGATGCGCGGGCCGCGGCCTGTCTTATCTGAGGTCGTTGTGGTGGCCATAGATGATGCGACCTACCAGGCAGTAGGCGCGTCAACTAGCTATCCACTACCCCGAAGGGTACTCGCCGAAGCCCTTGAGAATATACAACGCGCAGACCCGAAGCTACTCATCCTCGATGCTAAGATCCCAAATGAGCGAATGCTTGACGCCGTGGCTGACGAGCGAATACGACAGGTGTTGCTTGCCACTCCGTCTACTATTTGGAGCGGCGATATCGGCGACGCAAAAGATAGCAGCACGAAAGCTCGTATCAGTTCAGACGAACAGTTTCGAGCGGCGGCTAAGATCGAGTTGCCGATGACGATATACGGACTCTTTGATTCTTTTGTCTACCTCGGAAGCCCATACCTCGAGGAAGGCTCGTTGTTCGAGATCGTTCCTATAGCGAAGCCACTCGTTGAGCTAGCTGGTATGAACATTTCAAGGCCGAATCCCGGCGATATGACGAATTTCTATGGACCTGCAGAGTATCTGCCAAGGCTATCCGTTCATAACCTCTTAGGGACGCCAGGCAAGGATATATTGGAGCATGTGCGTGGCAAGATTGTGCTAGTTGGGTACCAGAGTCGCTACTTCGCGCGTGGTAGGATGGCTAAAGACGAGTTCTCCACCCCTGCTTCGCCGCGCGGGATGTTTGGAGTTGAGATTCATGCCACTATCATCGCCAATCTCATCGACCGCACGTGGATTCGCTGTTTCAATCACGTAACTGAGGTAACGGTAGTTGCAGCGCTGGTGTTTTTTCTTGCCGCGTACCTCATGCGAGCGCCTACGCCGTTCACAATTGGAATGGTGTGGACAGTCGTCGTAGTGACCTATATTGCCAACTATTTTGCGTTTGCTCGGATGTACTTCTTTTTCTGGGGGCTTGCGTCCCTGCTCTTAGCCGCCTCGATTATGACAGCCTTTAGCGCTTTGTACTTTCTTATCCGGGCGAATAGATACAAGAGATACGTGGACCAGACCTTTTCGTTCGAGCAGGAGAGGGAGTTGTAAAAAAGCGCCTCACAAAAAGAGTTCGCCGGCGTCTGCGGCATTGTGAGCGTCTTTTAGGTCGAGGATACATGCGGAGGCGATTGCGGATAGCCTCAGTGGAGACTCATTTTGCCACGGTTAGGTATATCGATGCCGATGAGAAACGCCGAGTAGTCGAGGTTGCGTGCATCTCTGGCGTAATCACTGTCTCGATCTGAACAAACCGAATAAACCACCGCGTTTTGCCGCCGTTCCCTTCGCTGCAATTCGCTCTAAACGATCAATCACCTCACTGATAGATTGATATCTGTACTCTGGTTCCTTCGACAGGCACACCTCGAGCACCTGAGCGAGTCTGGGAGGGATATGCTTATTTAAATTTCTAATACCAGGAGGCTTTCCCAACAGGTGCGATGCAGCAATATCAAATGCAGTCTCGCGTTCGAACGGAGGGCGACCCGTACACATCTCGAATCCCACCACACCCAATGAGTAGATATCACTCCGTACGTCCAGGGCCGATCCTCGCACCTGTTCCGGCGACATATACAGTGACGTGCCTATGAAGGCACGGGACGACGGATTATCAGTGCGACCATCCTCTGAGATTTTGCGCGCGATTCCGAAATCAATTAAGCATACGCGGAGGTCCTCTGGCCCTCCCACAAGCATGATGTTCGATGGTTTGAGATCCAAGTAGAGCACCCGAGCTCGGTGCGTAGCGTCTAGTGCGCGGGCTATCTCCAGCAAAAGCGAGATCACGTGCTTAATCGGAAGAGAGCGTTGAGCATCTGCATTCGGTGCGCCATCGGCAATTATCGATTTCGCGGTCTTGTCGCCTGCGAGCTTCATCGTAAAGAACGGCGAATTGTTTATTGCCTCCCCTTGCTCGAAAACTCGCACGATTCGATCATTATCTATAGCGCGCAGTAACTCGAACTCTCGCACGAAACGAGTCTGCCCTGCCTCATGTGCAGCACCATCCGGTAACAGCAGTTTGAGGGCTACCTCTGTTGGCTGGCCAACTGGGGGCAGAGCATCCTTCACCCGATACACCGCAGCCATGCCTCCCCGTCCCAGAGGGGCAATTACCGTATACCGGCCATCACGGTCGATGACATCTCCGACTGTGAAATCATCGGTACTCATGCCTAATAATTCCTAGTAAATAGAGGCCCAGAGTTTCACTGCGAATCCACCTAACACGCCCCCGAGCAAAAGACCAATCGCAAGGCCGATGGCCATACTGATCCACGACGCCCATCCGGAATTATGTGGGCTCGATGAGAGAAACTCGCGCAGCTGGTGTGCCGCTTGGAACCGCGCATCAGGGTGCTTCTCGAGTAGTCTAGCGATCGCTTCTCTGTATCGGTCTGAAACCCCTGGCGTATCAATCGGTGGTGGAGGGGTGCTGACGTGCATGCCGGCGAGAACTACCCAGTTATCCGACTGAAAAGGAGGCTTCCCCATCACGAGCTCGAACCCAATCGCGCCCAGCGAGTACAGGTCACTGCGAACGTCCGCTCTCCTGCCTTTGACAACCTCGGGTGCCATGTACAGCGGTGTTCCGATTGCCTCGCCGGTCTTGGTGAGGGCTTGGCCATTGTCCTCTCCCTTGGCCGTGCCGAAATCGGTGATTCGGACATCTCCTTTGTCGGTTAGTAAGACGTTGTCTGGCTTGAGGTCTCGGTGCACCACACCTCGGTCGTGCGCGTACTCCAAGGCCTCGACAATCTGTCTAAACAGCTCACTAGCATGCTTCGGATCACAGCAGCCTTGTGAAAGCCGCGCGCGTAGACTGCCTCCGTGCACCCGCTCCATTGAGATGAATGGGAGCCCGTTATCTAGTGCGCCGTAATCAAATATCCGGATTATGAATGGGTGCGCGAGCTGGCGTCCGAGCGTTACTTCCCGTAAAAAACGAGCTCTCGTAACCTCGTCCCTTTCAAACCGGGACGATAGCACCTTGAGTGCCACTATTTGGCCACCTAGCACGACGTCTCGACATTCAAGGACCGAGGCGATTGATCCCGATCCTAAAAGAGAGAGCACCTCGTAGCGGGAATTAATCAAGGTGCCTGGTGCGTAAGGGGACGTCGGGGCGGAGCACATAACGAGAAGGTAACTCGTATCTGCGACTGGTGGGAGGGGAAAAATAAACCCACACTGAGTCATTTTTGAAAAAATGAACGAGAATCGCAGGGCGAGCACAATCTTAGCGGAGCCAAGTTGCGCCGTGGAAGACAACACAATCCTACTTCCCGAGCGTGTAAAAATTAAAGGTCATGAGAGACCCCACCTCTAAGCTATACTGTTTGATTTTCGGTAATACTTTGGCATTTTACCAAGCTACGTGCACGAGCACGGCCCGAAACGCCCATTTTATCCACTCAAAACCGTGAAGACCCACACTGAATTCTATCTCAAGAAGCGCGCTTTGTTCTTTACGGCGCAAGTTGGCTCCGCCAAGATTGCGCTCGCCCTGCCATAGCGAGTAATTTTTTTCAAAAATCACTCGCGCATGGTTTGTCTCTGTGCTCGGGGGGACAGGCAGGTTAAAGGTTATGGTAGCAAGAAATAAAAGGAGTAATCATGGCCTGAGAATTGCGTATATACCTAAAATCACAGGGTATTTGTAGTTTGTCGCGCCGGAGTTGTGCTTCCGAGGCTTTGAACAATTTCCCCTTTTAACTGTTATTAAGGCAGGGTACCGCAGTTCTCCCGCTATCTACTCGAAACTGCAGGAAGCTTCGACCAGGATACAAATGCGCGGGCCTATGCTGCAAAATTCAATAAAAAACACCCATTCCCGCGCATTTGTGGCCTTTTAAAGTGGAAGAGAACTGCGATGCCCTGTTATTAAAGTTCAACTGATTAGCGATAGAGACTCAAGTTTATGGTAGAAAGAGCCGTTAACCCCTTTTGGTGGGCGCAGGTCAAGGTTCACAGTTTAAGTAAAAGTTGAGGCGAAGGGAGGGTTAATTTTGAACAGCAACGATCGCAGTGGTCGCTCTCAGGCGCAGACAGCAACGCAGGAACAAGGCGCTTCCTTGGTGGAGTATTCTATTCTAGCGGCTTTGATATGCGTGTTCGCTATTGTCTCGGTAAAGGCACTAGGGGGCAAAATTAAGGCGACTTTCATAAATGTTTCCCAGGCGATGAGCGGAAGT
>JBIKKR010000112.1:0-10146 GCA_044360225.1 Bdellovibrionota bacterium
TCAGAGCTTGATATTGCATAATTTCGCTCGCGTCATTAATCGGGCGTACCGTGACACGCTTAAGCCAGTTATCACTCCTGCGGAGCATGATACCAGGTTCAAATTAGCCTGTCCAGAGAAAAACTATCTTCAATAATCACTGCCGGTTGATTTAGGAAAGAAATCGCCCTGGCCGACATGGAGACCGGCCCTCCAGGTGGTGCACGCCTTCCTAATTGAAATAATTCAACCTTCCCTCCTCCGCCAACCCCTAAAGCCAAATAGTTGATTGCTCGGCTCGCATTCAACAAACTAAAGTTTGAGCATGAAAAGAGTGTTTAAGCTTAAACTACTAGCTCTCTGTCTGTGGACTCTGTGCAGCAACCAGTGCGTCGCCGAGATTAAGGTGGGGTTTATCGGTCCGTTCTCGGGTCCGGGTAAGGTGTTCGGCGATGCGGCGCGAAACGGCTTTGAATTAGCGCATGAAGACCTGGGAGATCCTAATCTCAGAGTGGTGTTTGAGGACGATCAGGCCGATCCGAAAAAGACGGTAGCCGCGTATAAAAAGCTTATCACTCACGACAATGTTGACTTGGTGCTCGTTGTCGGCTCGACCCAAACCGCCGCGGTTGCTCCAATTGCTGATCGCGACGGCGTGCCAGTAATTGGGTGGGCCAGCGCTGAGCAGGCGAGTCGTGGACATCGGTGGGTAATCCGCTCCTGGGCAAGCGCCTCCGCCGAGGGTGCAGCCTTGGTTTCGAAGGCAAAAGAATTAGGACTCACTAGGATGGCAACTCTCGCTTACTCTGATGACTACTCTCTCGGTGTGATTCGTGGTTTCACCGACGCCTTTCAGGCTGATGTACTCTCTCTGGGAGAGGTTTCACCAAATGAGAGCTATTTCTCGGGGTTAGTTCTTCAAGCAAAGCGCAAGCAGATCGCGGGCATTGTGCTCTGCCTTAATCTCGGACAGAACGCCAGGTTTGTAATTCAAGCGCATCAGATGGGGTTTAATCCGGTCATTTTGGGGTGTGAGGTTTTAAACGGCTCAGGTGAGATCGAAGCTGCTCATGGATCTCTAACCGGCGCCTGGTTTGCAACTGTGCCGGTATCAGCGGAGTTTAAGTCCAAGTATCAAGCCCGTTTTAAAGCCGATACCAGTATTAGTGGCGCGGCGATTCACTACGAGATCTACCGCCTTCTTGCCGAACTCCAGGCTGCATTCAAAAGTTCAAAGCCCTCGCGTGCGCAGATTCTGCAGTCGCTACTATCAGTGCGCAATCGCAATTCATACTGTGGCCGCTTTGACGTGGTTTCACAAGATAACGATCAGTGGTTCCGATTGCCGATCAACGTAGAGTCCATTGCAGCCCCCTCAGAAAGAACGGTACGGCGATGATTATTTTACTAAGGTGTAGAAACACCACCCCAAAATAACTTTTATCCCAAACACCTCGGTTAAAGGGAACCTAACGCTTTCGCAGATCGAATAACAGAAGGGGCCATGGCACGGCGATGCCGGTTGAGGTCTCTAAAACGCCGAGCTCATTCCGCACGTCCCGTTCAATCTCTTCGAGAGTAACATCGTACGCATGAAGAGCCTTAAAGAAGAGACACATGTGAGCAACATCTTTAAACACCCAATTTGGGTAGATCATTTCACATGTTTCTATTGCAAAGTTATGGGCCCCTGCAAGGCGGCTGATCGATGCCTCGCTCAACCAGTTCGCATCGTGACCTGTGATACACTTCTTTGCGACTAATCGATTAAAGTGCTGTGACAAGGTGGTGTTGGCACAAGGATCTACGGCAAGGTCTCAAGGGGAACTTGCACTTTTTGCGATCGCGCGACGGGCATGAATTAGATTTTTTAGTCGAGGTGCAGGGCCAGCCGCGTATGATTGTAGAAACGAAGTGGTCTGAGACATCATTCTCGCCACATTTTTCCTGGTTTGCGCCATTTTTTAAGGAGGATTCAATCGATACCTATCAAGTGTTAGCTGTGCCAACAGTTGCTCGAGAGTCTAAGCAGGGCACAAAGATCGTGAGTGCTCCGGCATGGCTCGCGGCTTTGGCTTTGCATCCCAGCACAGCGTTGTATCCCAGTACAAGTACCGGTGAACGATAGTTGTTATGTGAGGATACTCTCTTAGAGCGTCATTTCGAATCTCCTGTTCGTTAGAAGGGGCCAAGATTACGCCCACCTCGATCTTCAAGGACATCATGAAGTCGCACGGAATCGCTGACTTTAGAGCGCTGCCACCGATCCCTAAGTTCATCGACACTACCGAGGCTATCGATGAACTTCCCTCCTACGACTCCTTTGAACCCGCGCCTGATGACTTCTAAATTCCGCTTGCACCGTGACGGAGCCGGCGGAGTGACGGTGAAATGCTACTTTTCGCAACTTAGCCCGTCCCGCTCCGCTCTCCTTGGCCACTGAAATCTTTAGCGTGAGGCCGCAAATCTCGCTTTTCGAACCTACTCTCTGCAATCTCGGCTGAAACATTATCGGCCCGCTACCGCTCTTCAACTACTTACAAAAAAGGGATCGATTTGCCTATCCTTAAGTGCGAGTTACCGTGGAGGCCGGTCTCTTGGCCGGCCAGGATGCGGTTGTGATTGCGAGATGGCAGGGGTAGGAAAATAACTCCGCACCAGCGGCGCACCTATTCATTTGCAGATTTATTCCTTGTCTTACTCGCACACGACCTGTATATTTTTGCATCTATATGTAAATAAATGCGCTATCGCTCGATGTCCTATGCATCTTAGAATAAGACACATTATTGATATTATTAATAAAAAAGCTCGCGCACTGCCAATTGTCGGCGTGCTTGGGCCGCGCCAGGTCGGAAAGAGCACTTTGTTGCGCGATCTTTTGGCTGAGCAGCTTAAGATTCCTTATTTTACCCTAGATCGTCCTGAGCTACTGCGTGAAGTAAAGGCCAAGCCCGAGACCTTTGTACTACACCACACCGAGAACTTTACTAAGCCGATCATTATCGACGAGGCGCACAAGGTGCCGGAGCTCTTCGATGTGCTAAAGGTGCTCGCTGATGAACGGCGAACTCGAGGGGTGGTGTACATAACAGGTTCGGTGGATTTCTCGCAGGTGGCTGGGGTTCGCGAGACTTTAACGGGTCGGATCGGTATTGCACGTTTGTATCCGATGACGGTTGCCGAGCTTGCGAATCGCCCATTACACGATGCTTGGGGCGAACGTGATCGTCCACAACACAGACCGCTGGCAACCAGCAGCGAGATTGAGACCTGGATTGAGCGTGGCGGGATGCCGGCGATCTGTAAATTTAGTGACTCAGACCAGCGCCCTACGTTAATTGAAGAGTGGCTTCAATCAGTTTGCTATCGCGATCTGATGCAGCTAGGAGGATCTCGATACGATGGTGCTGTAGCGCGAGACCTTTTAGAGCTTGTCTCGCAGAACCCTGAATATTCCCAGGCCGATCTGGCCCGTCAGCTTGGTTTAGATAGTCGGGTGGTTGGGAAGTATCTAGCAGCCTTGGAAGCCCTGTATGTGCTGCACCGGATTAGACCGCACAGGGCCAGGCGTGGAGCTGGTTTTGATCGCTTTTATATCTTCGATGCCGCGGTCGCCGGGCATTTAGGCGCCAGCAAAAAAACACGTTACACGATTCTGTTGATTAACGAGATCTGTGCTCAGTCAGAATATAGCGGCGCACGCCAGACCGGCATCTTCTTTTACGCGCTGCGTGGGCGAACTAAATTCGATCTACTATTGAGATCGGGCTCTAAATTTTATCCCCTAGTTGTAAGTGATAGAGCCGAGATAGACCCCTATCTCCGACGCTCACTGATAGCGCTTAGTAGTGATTCTAGCTTTGAGGCTATTCAGGTTGTTGCGCCGGTAGTTCAAGGGTATGAGTTGAACTCAGGAATAGCGATTAAGCCTTTTGCTGATTTTGCATAGTTGAGAGTTTTAGTTTAGAGCGTTAGTTGAAAGCGTTAGTTGAGAAGTAGTACGCCGGAATCAGAGCTAGCATATTGAAGGCCACCTTGAAGGCCGAAATCTGGCCCTCAAGCTGGTACCCCCTCAAGCTGGTACCCCCTCAAGCTGGTACATACTAGATTTAAACTCCGAAAATTTAGTCGCTTACCTTGGCTCTACCTCTCTATTTGGAAAACGAAGGGGTGCTAGCCGAAACATCAGCCCAAGAGTTAGGCCAAATGTCGGTGGAATAGTGCGCTGTAGCTCTTGCTCGAGGAGAAGTAGAAAAGTAACCCCGTACCAGCGCACCTGTCTCACTACATCGATATGGTGATCCGGCACGCGACTTTATGGTCCGGCACGCCACTCTATCCCATGGCAATTAGCGCCATGGTCATTTAAATTGCGATGAATAGACGCAGCCCCCCGATCTGTCGTAACGTTACCCCCGGAGGACGAACCGATGAAAACCCTATTCTGCACATCCCCAAAGACCATGGAGGTTCAGGAGGCAGCTGAGCCAGTAATTTCCAGCCCAACTGGCGTGATCGTTCGTGTGAAGAGGGTCGGGATCTGTGGAAGCGATGGTGGACGCTGGGAATGGACCAACGCCCTGCTTCAACAGCCTCACATCGGCGGCCACGAATATGCCGGTGTCGTCGAGGCTATTGGACCTGGTGTGACTTCAGCATTTCCAAATCTGCGAGTAGGAACACGTGTTGCAGGGATGCCAATTGATCACTGTTCGTCGTGCGATCTCTGTCGCTCTGGACTCTCACAGCATTGTGCAAAGCGTCGTGTCATGGGCGCCCATCCAACATGGCCGGGGGCATTCGCCGAACTCGTCCTAAGCGATGCAAAGCTGCTCGTGCCGATTCCCGATGACCTCTCATTCGATAAAGCATGTACGACAGAGCCGGCTGCCTGCTCGACATGGGTCGGAGATCGCTGCGAATTCTTCTGTGGCGGTAGCCTCAAGGGTAAGAACGGCCTGATTGCCGGCGGTGGTCCGATCGGATTCTTTGCTCTCCAAGACGTGATTGCTCGCGGCGCAGGTAAAGTGGTTGTCACCGATGCCGACCCGAACCGCCTGAAATCAATCGCTGCTGCAGGAGGAATTCCACTCCAAGTAGGTCCTGGAGTAGATGTTGTCGCGGAAGTAACAAAACTACTTGGTGGTCTTGCCGATTTTTCTGCTGATTGTGTTGGCTTTACTGAAACCCGCGACCAGTGCGGATTTGCTACCAAGCCATACCACCCAAGCGCCTGGTGCGGGTTGCACGTGGATGGCCCTTCGCCGGTCGCCGCCGGGCAGTATATCCGCCGCGGTGTAGTCACCGTGGGGGTATTTGCGTACACACCAGAAGCGTACAAGCTTGCCGGTGAACGCCTGCGATCTGGCCAGATGGGGCTGCCTGATGGCGATGTCGTGTACTGCGGCTTTGAAGAGGGTCAGAAATGGTTTACGCGCCTCTTCGCCGATAAGACCCCCGGAAAGCCAGCAAAGGTTATCCTGGATCCGAGCTTGTAGACGTCCCAGGCTGATTTGAGACGATTTTCCTAGGGAGGCGAGGCCAAACCTCGCTCGCTCGGGCTTTCGCTCTTTCTTAGAAGCATTTCGCCTTCAGATGCAGACTTACTAGAAGGATCGGCTCAAGCAGTACGTGCCGCAGATACGTTTCCACGGAGCGGAACTATGCGATATCTAGGCCTTAGCATAATATCTTCTGCCATCGCAGTCACATCTCTTATGCGCCCCAGCGTAGCCCAGGAGCAGCTAACCGGCGAGGTTCAGGCAGCCACCCCCTGCCAGCTCTATGCCCAGAGTGAGGCACCGGCATGCCCTCAGGTAATGATCCCGATAAAAAGCACTCTGCAAGCCATACCGGTAGGTAGACCTCGCAACCGACGAGCCATCTTACTGAAATCTGATAGCGATGGACACATCTCTGCTTTGATCCACGGTGGCACGTACCGAATAGTATTGCGCAGGGTAGAGACCACTGCAGGCCGTTTCAATCCGCGATCGCTGAAGATAACTCCGAATCGCGTACTGGCCTCTCGCAGTACATCTCCCACCCTCTTCTTGATATCTCACCGCTCTCGGCCAACGATAAGCGTCGGCATCTCACCAAGCCTTACTTCTGATTGAACTTAAGCTCGATGCGGCGGTTCTTGGCGAAGGCCTCATCGGTGCTGCCACCCTCTATGGGTTGGTGTTCTCCGTAACCTGTTGCAGCCAACCTAGAAGCAGGAATCCCGGCTTCCTGGAGGTACTTCACCACTGAGAGTGCCCGCGCAGTCGAGAGCTCCCAGTTCGACGGGAACTGCGGCGTACTAATCGGTCGCCTGTCGGTGTGGCCTACTACCGTAAGGATCCAGTTCACCTCTTTTGGAATAGAGTTAGCTACAGATTTGAGCGTCTCCGCCATCTTTTGAAGCTCCAGCTTACCGCCTTCCTCAAGCTGCGCCGAGCCCGACGGGAATAGCACTTCGGATTGGAATACAAAGCGATCTCCAACAACACGGATCTCTGGGCGATTACTGAGCGCCTTTTTGAGCTTGCCGAAGAACTCAGACCGGTAATCGGCCAGCTCTTCAACTTTTTTCACCATCGCTTTCTTAAGCTTTTCATCGAGGTCGGTTATCTTTTTATCTTTGTCGAGCAGAGTGCTCTTAGCAGACGTTAAATCAGCCGTGAGCAACTCAAGCTTCTTGTTCAATTCCTGAATCTGCAGCGCGAGAGCCGCGAGCTGTTGATTGAGTGATTCAGCCTGAACTTTTGATTTGGTGAGTTCAGCATTGGCAGTGTCGCGCTCCACTTGGAACGCTGCAGCAAGGCGCTCCTTCTCGGATACCGTCGTGCGCAAAAGATTGAGATCGGCCAACCCACGTTGATAGTTCGCCTCTAGCTCTGCATTTTTTGCCTTGAGTGATTTAGTCGTGTTCTGCTCAAGAGAGAGCGAGTCGGTGAGAGCCCGCAGCCGCACTGACAATTCATCGAGCGCTATCTCTTTCGAATTGAGCGTATTGCCGAGATAGAACTGCGCTGCGACCATCACCATCAACACCAGGGCGATCATCATCAGCATCGACGACAGTGCGTCGACGTATCCTGGCCACACATCAAAGTCCCTACGTTTTAAGCGGCGCGATGCGTAACTCATGCTAGCAGCTCTTCTCCTGAGACGTTATCACTTCCGTTTCCCGACTGCATACTGGGCCTGCGAGTAGTCGAGCGATAACTCGCAATTCGCCACGCAGCTCCTCTGTCTGCATTTCGGATGCTACTGCCAACTGTCGCGAGAGATCGCGAATACTCAGATCAATGCTGCGTGCATGTTGCTCCACAGACACCACACCAGGGCTATTGAGTATCGTGGCAAGCCGCTCAACCACTGGAGCCGCCTCCTGCTGAAAATGCACCATCTTCGAAAGGAACGTCGCCTGAGACTTTAGGTGTGTATCAAGCGCAACGAGAACATCTTGCAAGGTGCGAGCATTCATCTGCTCTGTCACCCGCACTTCTACCTGCTGACGGAGAGTTCGCTGGAGCTTATCAAGCTGGTCGGTCAGGCTGTGAACAACTGCATCTTGATAACCACCTCCAGCCCCACTGATGGGGAATCGCATACCAGAGAACTCCTCACCACCGAGGCTACTTGCATCCTTGGAGCCGAGGATCTCCTCAAGCTCTGCACAAAAAAGGTTTTGTGCACGACCGGCCTGAAGGTCCATAAATCCGAGTATGAGCGACCCAGCCAATCCGAATAACGAAGCGCTGAATGACACACCCATACCAGCGATCGGTTTCTGTAGACCCTCTTTGAAACCGTTAAATACCGCTTTGATATCACCATCACCCAAGCTCAGTCCGCCTATAACTGCACCGATACCACCGACGGTCTGGAGCAAGCCCCAAAAGGTTCCCAGGAGACCCAGCAGAATAAGCACGTTCATCACGTAACGCGAAACGTCACGACCATCATCAAGGCGAACAAAGACGCCATCAATCATCGCCCTCAGGGATAACGTACTGCAGCTCGCCTGTGGCCCCTTACCACCGATCAAGGGAGTAAGCGGAGCGAGGAGAAACGGCACGGGCTCTTTCACATCTGCCGTGCGCATGCGCTCGGACATCCACCGTGCTGAGTAGTCAATGCGTAAGAGCTGCCGTATCGCTGCGGCTATGCCACAGCACAGCGTTGCCAGGATCAGCGCGTTAAAGATCGGATTAGACTCAAACGCTCTCTGGAGACCCGCGAGCAACAACACACCCGAGATCGCTACGAGAACCGCAAAACCCACTACGGTATAGAGTGCTACAGTTGGACGAGTCATACTGCTATCCCTAGAATCAATTAAATCAAGTAGTTAAGTCGTATTACCCTGCGCACAGAGAGGCCGCGCGCGAGGTTTCTCAGGTAAGATGCCGGCAGTAGCGTAATCGAGTGCAACGAAATTAATGTAAACTCTACTGCGCATTAAAAACAAACTGCGTTTGCTAGATAAAGCCCGTCGACTTATGCGCTGCCGTACAAGTTATGCGCTGCCGTACGATGTTCACCGTCATCTCACTACGGCGGCTATAGATCGCCCTTGTCCTTTCTCTGAAACGGCTTACGGTCTATACTCCGTGGTCGATAGAGTTTCTTACAACAGTCACTGGATAAACAGTCACCCTAAAAACGTAGTTACGGTGGATGAAAACGGCGCCACTGCCGTTTTTAGGGTCAATTCAAGGAGTTTCGAAGCAGATGAAAGTCGAGATGATAATGCCCCAGATGGGAGAGTCGATTGCCGAAGCCACCATCGCCAAGTGGCGCAAGAAACCGGGAGACTCAGTACAGAAGGATGAGGTCATTCTTGAAATCTCTACTGACAAGGTTGACTCTGAAATCCCAGCACCTGCCGCAGGTATCCTCGTTGAGTTACTGTTCAACGAGGGCGATGTTGTGCCAGTTAAAACCACGATCGCGGTGATCGACACAGCTGCCGGGGCCAGCGCTGTCGTCGCCAATGACGCCAAGGCTCCCGCCGTAAGCAACGGCAATGGTACACACCACGTA
The DNA here is from genome assembly GCA_044360225.1 of Bdellovibrionota bacterium. GTDB lineage: Bacteria > Bdellovibrionota_C > UBA2361 > UBA2361 > OMII01 > OMII01. The sequence continues at coordinate 9,019 of JBIKKR010000112.1, forward strand.
GCCGGCCCAGCGGCCGAAGCGAAAGCAACAACTCCGACTCCCGCAGCAGAGGAGAACCATGAGGAGGGTGGTCGATACTACTCACCACTGGTGAAAGGTCTTGCAGAAAAGCACGGGGTCTCGTTGACTGAACTAGCACAGGTGCCGGGCTCTGGTCAGGGTGGTCGCGTCACGAAGGAGGATTTTCTAAAGTTCGTCGAGACTCGTTCAGCGAAGTCTGTGGCCCCAGCACCAGCCGTTCCTGCTGCAACTCCAAGCGCGCGACCAGCCTCCAAGCCAGAGCCAGCTACGGGAGATTGGGGAACCGATGGAACCAAAGTGGTTCTCATGGATACCATGCGACAAGCTATCGCTGATCACATGGTCCGCTCCAAGCACACATCTCCTCACGTGTACTCAATTCAGGAAGTTGATGTCACGAATATCGCCAACTGGCGTGCCAAGAACAAATCAGCCTTCGAAAAGAGCGAGGGCTTTGGTTTAAGTTTTACGCCATTTTTCCTCGAAGCTACGGTAAAGGCGCTTGAAGCCTTCCCGTACGTTAATGCATCGGTAGATGGGAAGAAGATTATCCTCAAGAAGCATGTAAATCTTGGGTGCGCAGTCGCTCTTGGCAACTCTGGATTAATCGTTCCGGTGATCAAGAAGGCTGAGGAAAAGAACTTAGTGGGCATCGCACGTTCGCTGAACGACCTCGCACTACGTGCAAGGAACAAGAAGCTGGTACCAGATGATGTCGCAGGTGGAACATTCACCGTGACCAATCCAGGGGTATTCGGCACGATTATCGGCACTCCGATCATCAACCAACCTCAGGTAGCTATCCTTTGTCTTGGAGCAATAAAGAAGCGCCCTGTGGTGATCGACGATATGATTGCCATCCGGCAGATCTGCTACCTAACGCTTTCCTACGATCACCGTATCGTGGATGGCTCTCTAGGTGGGCAGTTCCTGGCATTCATCAGGGATTACCTCGAGAACTGGGACATGGAGCGCTCGCTGTAACGAGCGCGCGGCCACTATGCGGGTAATCGGCGGCACAGCAAAGGGGCGACCGCTCAAGTCAGTTCCTGGTGACTCCACGCGTCCAATCCTTGATCGCATAAAAACATCGCTGTTCGACATCTT
>JBIKKR010000046.1:0-18641 GCA_044360225.1 Bdellovibrionota bacterium
TTGCGTCCAAAGCTTGCTGGGGTCTCGATGCTTGATCTCTTCGGTGGCACTGGGGCCGTCGGCATAGAGGCGCTGAGCCAAGGAGCGAGTCACTGCGTCTTTCTCGATGTCAACGCTCGCGCAGTCGCTACGATTAAGGAGAACCTCACTACCTGCGGGTTCGCAGGCCAAGCTGAGGTGCGCCACACAGACGCATTTATCTACCTAAAGAACTCGCAGAGAAGTTTTGACTTAATCTACGTGGCGCCCCCGCAGTACAAAGGCATATGGATAGAGGCACTACGCACACTCGCCGAGCGTCCGCACCTCCTCGCGCCTGGTGGGAAGATAATCGTTCAGATAGATCCCAAGGAATACGAAGTGCTTGAACTAACAACCTTACGCGAGGAATCACAGCGCTCATACGGGAATACCGTGCTGGTATTCTGGGGCCTAGCTCCCCACACTACGCCGTAAATGACTTAACCCGAAAATGCATATCACGCACCACATCTCCCGGCTTTAGAAATCGCGCCAGAGACTCCAGGAGCACGGGCTTGATCATCGTTAACTCCTGCGCCCACGCTGGGTGAAGAACATTCACGATCAGCTGCTTGTTGACTATGCACTCTGGTTTGCTTACTTCCGCCAGCCGATCCCCAACGATCTCGTGCCAGTGAAGAATAAACTCATAACGCTCAACCCGCTTATCGAGTCCGCGGTGGGACAATACCTTGGAGATAATAGCTTTAACCTTGGTCAAATCAGTCGCTACACCGCTGCGACGACGTCTGGGCTTGTACTGCCAAGCCTCACCCCCTTCCTCCTTGTGAGCGCTACTATCCTGACCGCGGAGCTTATCGACCTTTTCCACTCGATTCCCCCACTCGCTCACTCGTCGAACTCAAATCTTTTTTCTCGAATATCACCACCATCTCACCGGGACGAGCCATACCCAACTCGCTCCTCGCTGCCTTCTCAACGGTTCGCGAGTCGGACTGCAGTCCATGCACCTCCCGCTTGAGTGCCTGAACGGTATCCGAGAGTCTCGCATTGGTACGCTGTTGCTGTTCCAGAGTGCGGGTTAAGTTAGCGAGCTTTCCGAACCCATCGTCGGAGAGGAACGAGAACGCCGCAACCGCGAGCGCGCCTAGAAGAAGGAAGAGAGTGGCTGTGGAACGCATAACCAAAACATATCGCGAATTAGCTGCTCAGGCTAGGCGATCTTCCCAAGTAGTCTACCCTGAGTTGAGACCTTGTCGCACTTGTGGTTGTATAGGGAGCATGAATCGCCCAAAGGACGGGAGCGACCCTCACAACCTACCTGACCAGAACCTTTCAGACGGGGCTCTCGTTTCAGCCACTCTCCGCGGGGATAAACGCGCCTACCAAGTACTTGTGGAGCGCTACCAAGGTCGCCTTCTTCGGGTAGCCATGGATATTCTGAAAAACAGCTCCGATGCCGAGGATGTGGTTCAGGAGAGCTTTGTTAAGGCATTCGTATCATTGGATAAATTTAAGAACCAGGCCTCTTTCTACACCTGGCTACACCGAATTACCTTCAACATGGCTGTTGACCTCCAGCGCAAAAATCAACGTCGAGGTGGACAGCATTTTGAATATAAAGAGGACTTTAGCGTCTCTAGGAGTACAGGCAGTGACGACATTTCAGCCACGGGTGGTGCAGAGGTGCCGTTCTCACAGAACATAGAAGGTCCGCAGGAAGCGCTCCTTCGTAGGGAAACGGGTAAAAAAATCGATCAGGTGTTTGCATCGCTTTCAGATGAACACCGAGCAGTAATCACCTTGCGAGAAGTCGATGGGCTTGATTATGAAGAGATTGCAGCGGCGTTGGGTGTGCCACGGGGCACGGTAATGAGCAGGCTGTTCTACGCCCGTAAAGCTCTGCAGCAAGCGCTCCGGGAATTCGCTCCAGAGAGCGCTCAGCAGCGTAGCGATGGCGAGGTTGAGGATATGAGTACATCATCTGTAGTTACACCTACTAAGCGTGCCCGAGGATAGAGAGAATGGCCCAGACACCGGTGAACAGCACGATACCAACAAGAGACACACTCTCCGAGAAGGAGGAACTGCTGTTGTCGCGCTTCCACGATGGTGAGTGCTCATATATCTCTGCGTTTTTTGCGCGCAGATTACTCAGTAAGAATCGTGCGGCGCAAATATTTCTCGCTGACCTGGAATGCCTGAGCTCTCAGTGCACAGCTCTTGTGGCTAAGCCACCAAGCGTTGATTTATGGGCTCGGATTGAGGCACGTATCGAACAGGAGCAACGTGCAGAGTTTTATGTCGGTGCGCATCGCCCTCACGTAACACGAGAGCCTCTTTTCCAGCGTGTAAACCTTAGACACGCAACATGGGGAGGGCTATCAGGTGCGGCGATCGCAGCGGCGGTGCTTGTAGTACTCGGGCGACCACAACAGATCGTAACTTTTAGCGCACCTTCGGCGGGGCCAGTAGCTCACAATCAGCTGATTCAGCAAGCAGGTATTACCAATGCTGGTGGACAGAGGCCGCTCTACCAGACTACTCCAATCAAGCAGCATCGTTCGCTTGAGGTCGATTGGATGCGGGCGAATGGCTCGCTGAAACTTATACCCGATCCGGGCGGCTCATCGGCTATTATCTGGGTACGGCCACGCTCACTCCCCTCCATTGCTCGAAAATCACCCCCGCAGATCAGACCAACCCCGCTGGGCATGGCAGTTGGGGTCACGCCTGGTGCGATATCACCGCAGAGCCAGACACAGCGACACCACCGAGAAGATATCTCCATTCCGAGTGCTCAATGATGCTTCGTCGTTGTTTTTCAATGGCCAGAGAACTGATCTCAAGAACAACTGTCGTGCTTGCGTGTCTCGTTGCGTGTACCGGTGAGGTAGGCAGCGAGGAAAGCCACTCAGACTCGCACTTGATCACACTCTCGGTGCGAACAATTCAAGCAAGCACGCCTCGTAACGCCGAGGAGGTACCGGCATCAACAGATCGTCCAATTCGCCTCGAAGGAAACATCCGCGATCTAGGACCCAAGCTCTCACAGCTACCCTTCGATACCTTTCAGCTTCTATCAACAAAAGAAGAGACGATTGCCCTCAAGACTCGCGACTCGTTGCAATTACCTAACGGACACTCTCTAACATTTCGACCGATGTACATGGATGCCAAAAAAGTTGGCCTCTGGTTACACTGGCGAGATCAGGACGGCGGTGAGATTCTAAACACTCGGGTGCACTTCGACTCCGCTGATTCAGTGCTAACCGGAACTGACTGCGCTCACGAGAAAGGCCTGATTTTGGCGATTAAGGCTTCGGCTGTGCGGTAGTGGTTCGTGGTCTATCGGAGGTTAGGTGCAGAAGGTCCGACTACATTCCACGATTAGCCACGAGTTTATTATCTATCCGATTAATTAGTGTTATTAACGCTTGGTAATATTGGTATTTCAACTTTAGACAAGCGCGTTCTCCTGAATCCGATGGCTTGGGTGCGATCACGATCGCGCTCATCACCTTAACTTGGCCGAGGAGTTTCTTTTCCAAATCTTTCAAACTCGCATCGCGCTGCCCTTTATTTTTAGCCAGCGCCTTTTTGCACTCTGAAACGTAGTCTTGCAATTTATTCGACAGGTCAAATCTTAGTTGAAATAAACCCGTTGATTCCGTGCGTGAAAATGGTAGGTCTGGGACCTCAGAAACATTTTGTGCCCGACCTCTTATTGCATCTTCAATTTGCTTAAATGCATTCGCAAAATCCGCTGCTTCACTTCCACCTATGGGCAACCGTCTCCGCTTATCATGGTAATCCTTAAAATGCGAGGGGCGAGATCGCTTCTTCGTGTCTTGCCGTAGCGCATTTCTACGGTAAGCCTCTAGTCGAGAGCTAAATCCAGGAACGTCCAGATCTAGCGAATATCTTCCAGCATGTTCCAGGATATCTCCCGTATATCCATCGCAATCGGAGTGCACACCATCTTTTTCAATCGATCTAGCCCTTCTTCCCCCCGCTCGAGGCCCCTCTGGGCTACGCTTTACGTAAATCGGTTCGGAAGCAGCGTCATCCCCCTCACTCATTGCTCTCTCTGTCATCTGATACAAGCGGTATCTTTTGCCGCTTTGCTCCGTCGCAGGGCGAATCTCGTATCTTCGGAGCAGAGGTTTATAGCGGCTGCCGAGTCCCCTCGATGGCACCTGATTGGAAGGAACAACTATGTCGCTAAGAAGTGGGTGGCTATTCGGTTTCAAAAGAGATAAAAACTTGCGTCTAAAAACGCCCCAATTCTCTTTAACAACCCTTTCGCACTTCTTATTGTTTGGCGTTGCACCCAAATCCAAAATGTCTATGAGCACCGCCTTATCTCTTCCGCCAAATAGCAGATACATCGTGACAGCTTGTATTGAATGCGTACTGAAGGCCTTCGAAGTTGCAAATTTATAAATCTCGGCAAAATACTTAAGAAACTCCCTAAAGCTTAGCAAATTGGCCCGAGTGTCGGGCATATTTTTCCCTCAATTCGCAGTTGATTCAGCTCATCGAGCTGTTCCAAAGAAAAGTGTCCGTGCTTCCTATAGGTGTCAATATACTCGGCAAAAACCTTACGCAAAAAATTCGAGCTGGTTAGAAAACGGTAATAATCCTCTCCTGCAAACTGCGCACTCCTCCATTTGTCTCCGCCATGTAAGGCTCTATAGAACGACTGCAATTCCCCCGGCAGGATAGGGTGTGTGAAAGAAACGGTGTGGAAAAGGCCATCAGGACTCCTTTGTGGATCAATCAGCGGCGGAGACTCGCGTGATGTTGGTGATGAAGGGCTCATGGATCACTCTGAAATTCGATGCAGTGAAGAGGTACATTCTGGTGCCATCTTAGTCAAGTTGTTCTTAAAAAAATAAATGTCAGGGCTTCGCTACCCTCTACCTTCTCTTCAATGGGCTTCAGTTGGGCAAAAATTGCTCCAATGACTCTTAAAAACGTCAAAATACCGACATATATCCGCTATTTCGCGGCGTTAATGAGACTTTAACCTTTCCATGTGCACTTTAACGGGGCTTGGCTGCTAATCCTGCATTTAAAGAGACATTACAGGCAGTTAGAGCATATCGGCCCCCAAACCTCAAGTTATTGCCCTACCGTGCCGACCCTCCGAATGGTACGGAAAGTGCACACAAAACAGGTCATTGAGTCGTTACTAAGCGGTAACCAGTCAACGTCACCAGGAATGAGGCGTCCAAGGAACCGATTATGAGAAAACAAGCCCAACCAGTCGAGCAGACAAACAACGAGGACATGACCACCGAAATAATCGAACTGACCTGCCAAGAGGTCGACTCACTAACGAGGGCCTTTGAGATGATCAGTGAACTATGCCATCGCCTCCATCACGATGTGCTGAGTGAGTCACTGGCGGATGTACCGGAGCGCGAGATCAACTAGACAACCTGACATAGTCTGCATGTGGATCAATCGCTGTAATCCGCAGGGTAACTCTCTGCCCGAGGCTCACCTTCTGCGGGAATCGAACCAATACCGTCATATAAACCTCGTCGAGCTCGACAAGTGGAGTTTTGAGATCGACTCTGACGACGGTCCCCTCAATCGGCTTGTTACGTTCCCGCTGTTCTAGGTATCGTAGGAGCCAGTACCGCTTCGTCTCCCGACTCGCCAGCCCCGCCTCTTGAAGCGGCACCTCGACTTCCGCCGCTATGCGCTCAAAGTCCTCATGCGAAATGGAGGCTCTACCATCTTTAAGGAAGGAGAGTATCTGCCGCTGATGACAGAGATCCATATAGCGTCTAATCGGGGAAGTGGCCTGAATGTACGAGTCAACTCCCAAACCCGCGTGACGAATCGGCTCAAACGATACAGAGGACTTCTTGAGCTTTGTGCGCGCTGAGAAATCCTTTGCCGGCCCCTCCGGAACTTGGGCACCTTTTCCAGCATCATCATCATTGAGATCGTCAGGCCGCTCTTGGCCGCGGAACAGGACTGGGATTCCACGCGCTGCTGCAAAATCAGCCATAACTGTATTTGCAAGCACCATCATCTCCGATACGAGTAAACGAGCAGGGCTGTCCTCCTCTATCTCAAGCAATCGCACCTTTCCGTCTTCGAAAAACGGAACCACTTCGCGTTTGTGGACCCGCATCGCTCCATTTCTGATACGTCGCTCTTCAAGCGCAGCTGCTATATCATGAAGCACGAGCAAGCTTGGATCTCCAGCCTCAAGAAGATCATCCACCTCATCATACGTATACCGGCGAGCGACCCGGATGAATGAACCACACACCTGCGTGGACAAGACTTCCAGCGACTCACTGAGCGACACCAACACCGATAGACACGGGCGTACCACTCCAGCCTTAAGGCTGCAGAGATCCTCTGCCAACCTGAGCGGTAGCATATTAATCGTTCGATCGGCGCAGTACAGCGACGTCGCACGTCTCTTCGCTGCACGATCGGTCCGTGAACCAGGGGCCACTGCAGCAGTAGCATCAGTGATATGGATCCCTAATTCATATCCATCGGGTGTCCGCTGCAACGAGAGCGCGTCATCCATATCGAGCGTAGAGATATCATCGATAGTGAAGGAAACCTGCGAGGTCAGATCGCGCCGAAACGCCCGCTCATCCTCGGGAAAGGCCGCAACACTCTCAGGCACGCTCAGGGCACGTGCCTCAGCCTCAACCTCTGCGCTGTGGTCGAGTGGAATATCGTGTCGAATAAGCGCTAGGTTTGAGTGCTCATTAAATATCCCTACCTTACGAAGAATTTCAAACGCACGTTTCTCAACGGGCAGACTCTCGGGCAACCTTAGGCGTTCGCCACACATATGGACGAACTCACGCGCCTCCTTCTGACGTGCGGGGTCAGTGTGAACGATCGACGCAGCAACCTCCTCAATGAGTCGGAAGGAATCTCTCAGTTCAGCGGGAATACCAATCGACGCATCGCGGGCGCGCGATTCTAGAAAATCAAGGCTTCTCTCACGAAGCGCATGCTTAAGGGCCTTTGCCTCTTCCGCGCGGCGCAGATCCTCAACTACACGTTGAGGGCGCGGCTCAAAGCAATCACGATCGCGTTTGAAGTGCATCCGCTCACGTACTAGCGCAACGCGCACGGCCGCATGACTGATGATATCGTCAACCCCCAGGTAGAGAGTGCTCAGCTCTGAAACCGTAAAGGCCCTCTGTTCCTCATGCACAAAACTCCAAAGCTCAGCAACATCAAAGGCACGTGCCTGCGCTTCCACCTGCTGAGCAATCTCCTGGAGTCGTGCAACACGAGCTGATGTTGACGAGAGGTCCCCTGTCAGCCGCCCTGGCAGAACATAAAGCCGAGCACGAATGAGATCGAGCTCGCGACTCCGTATTGTGAGGATCGAGATTTTATCTTTTCTTGTCCCAACAACGACCCCAAGTATCAGCTGCCCCTCATCGTCATAGTGAACCAGTGCGCCTGGTAGCAGATCTGTCCCCTGCGAGCTGGGGGAATGGGGTGAAGGGGGTGAAGGGGGTGCTGCCTTTAAAGACATGAACGACTACTACTCATTTAACTAAAAACGTAGATTCGGCAGGTAAGGAGGATGAAAGTGCCTCGTTAATCTGCGCATTATATCGGGCAACGTTCCCGGCTATACAAGCGAGCAGCTCATCTGGTGACGTAGCCTTACCTTCAAGCAGTCCACGTGACACGTTCACGAGCGCTCCACCACGCACGCCGCTTATCTCACCGAACCCTGCCACCGAGTCTCGCGCCGCTGCGCCCTGAGCTCCGAGCCCGGGAATCAGAAAGAAATTGCGCGGCATCAACTGGCGGAGTCGTTTAGCTTCCTCCGGATACGATGCGCCGACAACTGCTCCAAGCCCAGACCAGCCACAGCTACCCGCCAGCTTCTCTCCCTGCTCAGCGAGCCATTTCGCGACGTGCTCACGAACCGGACGCCCATCAGCAGAGAGCCCTTGGATGGCCGCCGCGCCCGGGTTTGAAGTCTGTACGAGCACAAATATACCCTTACCATACTCCTGGCAGTCCTTGAGAAACGGCTCAAGAGTATCGAACCCAAGAAATGGGTTGATGGTGAGCGCATCCGCAGTGAAGCTCTCTACCTCTCTCCCTCGGACACGGCTCTTCCCGAGAAACGCGGCGCTGTAGGCCGCTGCTGTAGAGCCGATATCCCCGCGCTTACCATCTGCTATAAGTGGGATACCCGCGGCACGAATACCTTTGCACAACCGCGCAAAGGCCACGATACCTGCCACACCATACTGCTCAAAAAAAGCGATGTTCGGTTTGACCGCTGCCACCTTGCCGGTGACTGCAGCCAAGAAGATATCGCCAAACCTGGAGAGCACGTGCTCAATATACGCCTGATCTGTATCCGCTCCCGACTCTGCTTCCGTAAGGAGAAACTCAGGCAACTTCTCGATCACCGGATCACAACCTGCAACGAGGAAGCTGCCGGTCTTTGAAATCGTGGTTTGAACAAGGTCCGCGAACGACGCCATGGCAACTCCTAGAAACAAATTCCGGCAAGCCTACAACAGCCGGAGCAGTTTGTTAAGGAGTTCCTCGCAAAATTACCCGGGCGGGGATACAGTACCCACCCGGGACTTTATCCTCTGCTACTTACTTACACTCGGTCGCGAATCGCGGCAGGTTAGCGAGTTGGGCGAGCCCTTCCTGCTCTAGAGCCTTCGCTTGCTTGACCAACTTCCAACGGCGGCTCGTAGCACCGGTCGAACGGAAGGCGACACGGGCCATAATTCGCTTTATAGAGTTTACCTGGTTAGCGTACAACCCTCGTAGCGCCTCGATAGTACCATACCTATCAACCGTTGAGCAGTACGCAGCAGCTCCTGAGCAGATTCTGACCACAGCTGGAACCTGAATCAGGAGGGACTGGGCGATACTTGCATACTCGGCTGACTTGCGCTTCGATCGCGCTGCATCCGTTCTGTCGCGAGCCTTCTGACTCGCACCATTCCCACCCTTCTTATCTTTCACGCCGATAAGCACTTGCCAAGATTTATCCATTATCCCTGACAAAGCTAGCGCTACTCTGTCTAACTCTCCCTTAGTAGTAGCCAGTGGTGTATCAACGCATCCTCCAGCGCATGTTTTAAGGGAGTTATCGATCTGCACCATCTGCCCGTTTATGCTCCAGATAACCCGCTCATTCGGATCAACAAGTGGTATCTTGAAGACAGCGGAGTTCAATCCAGCAAAGAACTGATTAGGTTGCCCCCGATCAACCGCTCCTGGAGAGAAGTTATTGAGCTTGCCGATCGGGAATGACTGAGCAAACGAGCCCGTATTTTTGTACCCAAGTGTCACCTTGAGAACGCCGCTCTCATACTCTCGGCAATCGGCTACAGGCAGCACCTCGGGACAGGCAGGGCTCTGGTCTGATGCCGTAGCCTGAGAGAGTAAGCTCTTTGGCGCCTTAACCGCCCACACGAGGGTGCCACCAGTGTATGGGACTACCACCGTGCCTTTGGATTGGCCTACCTTGAAGATCGCAGGAGGTGTGGCACTCGTTGTTCCCACACGGAACTCGTTAATCGTTCCAAGAGTGGAGTTCGTGCCAAACGACTGCTCGGCTCCTGTCACATTATTGTAGCTCAAGTATGCCGTGCGCGTCCCATCGATATTCTTCGTCACACACTCAGTACCGACCGTAAGAAGTTGAGGCTCTGTCGTCGGTGTTTGCGTTGGGGTCAACGTAGGTGTCGACGTGGCAGTGGATGTTGCTGTCTCCGTTGGAGTCGGAGTTGACGTTGATGTAGACGTGCCCGTATTCGTTGGCGTTGCCGTTGGAGTCGAAGTCGGCGTGTTGGTTGGCGTACTTGTCGGCGTCGCCGTGCCTGTATGCGTCGATGTCGGAGTATTTGTTGGCGTCGACGTTGGAGTGTGCGTCGGCGTACTTGTATTCACCGGCGTATTGGTCCAGGTTGGAGTGTTAGTTGGCGTGTAGGTAGGAGTACTCGTTGCTGTGCTTGTATTCACCGGCGTATTGGTCGATGTCGGCGTATGAGTCTGCGTCGCAGTTGCGGTATGCGTGGCGGTGTTCGTTGGCCGTGGAGTCGGCGTTTCCGTGGACGTGCTTGTTGGAGTGTTCGTCGGGGTTGGAGTGTTCGAGGGTGTATAGGTCGGCGTATGGGTAGCAGTCGGCGTATTAGTCGGCGTGTGCGTCGGTGTATAGGTACTCATCGGAGTACGAGTCGGTGTATAGGTCGGCGTATGTGTAGCAGTCGGCGTATTAGTCGGGGTGTTTGTTGGCGTGGCCGTCGGTGCTAAGATGGCAAAGGCCATCGGATCGCTCCAGAAACTAATTGGGCTTCCCTGAGCATCTACTGCACGTACCCTGAAGGTGTGCTCAATCTCGTACGGCAATGCAAGGTCAGGCCGCACAGACAATCCGTCAACAAACAGCGCACGCTGCAGTACTGTGCCGCGGTAAATTTCAAGGAGGTAGCGTGTAGCGCCAGCTCCAACAGAGTTCCACGAGTACGTCGGACGATTCTCTACAATCATTCCTTTCGGCCCAACCAACTGAACCTTGCCGAAATTAGCACTCTCGTCATTGCGGTTAGGATCATAGCTATTCGGGTCATCAAATGATGTACGACACGCTGGATCTTGGCGATCTATCAGGGTGTCTTCGTCGTTATCAATACCATCGTTACACTGCGGTATAATCTGGGTTCCAACACCAAAGTAGCTAAAGCGACTTGTCACACAATCAGTTACAAGGCTTTGATTTACCTCTCCCGTAGTCGGAGAATACGAATGGCCGCCGACGGTCGTGCTGCTGCAATCTGAGAAGAAGTAGTTAGTTCCTACGCTAACGTTAAGATTTTTTCCGAGGAAAGCTAGCTGGCTTGAGTCAGCGGTAAAGCGGGCGCTATAGAATGGGGTATGCGCTTTAGAATTAGAATCTACGCACACGTATCCGACTCGATCTATATAGCCGTACTGCGCGCCAGCTACGGACACATTTCCGGTGACAGGATCATACTGTGCAGAAAAGGTTCCAGATCCTCCACCTCCAGCAGACCTGGGTTTATAGACGCCGGCGAGACTTAAGACGCATTGGAGTCCCTTACCGATAAATGAGCTGCCTGCCTGGACGCGAGCAAAACTAAGAGTTCCAGCACTCACAGCAGCTTTAATGAACGCCCCATTGGCACCCTTGGTGCAGATATATGCACCATTACCCGAGAGATTTCGTTCACCATTCGTTACTATCTGAACGACATTGCCCGCTACTTTAACGTCGTACGCTGGTTGGATGCCCGCGCTATTCCACGACTCAAACTTAAGTTGGTTGCCGATAGATGTGTAGCAATTGGGGTATCCGGTAACGTCTTTGGGAGTACCCATGGCAACATATCCCATCACGAAATCTTCATTTCTGAAGACCTCCTGTGCCCATGCCGATGAGCTTAGCAATGTTGTGACGATCGCTGCAAAAAGAGCCAAGAACTTATATCTATTCATCTCAGTCAACCTCTCTACTACCGGCACGGAGAAAACTTTCAACAAAGATCGCCGATTAAACATAATCACCTTCTTACACCCGGCTACTCAATGCCCTATTTGATTACCTACGAGCTTCTCGTAGACCAAACATCCGAGCATAACGGTTTCCGGTCGCTATGATTGAATCTTGACTTGCACAAGAGTTGCTTCTTCCTATTTTCACAAGATCCGAATTCAGCCACCCGGTGTCTACCAGGGGTATGGCTTTAGTCGTTGAAAATGTTACCTAAACCAGCAGGACTGCTATTTTTTTGTCCACTTTATAAAGGATGGCATGCACGGACCCAGGCAGCAAAACTTAATGAAAACAGCTATTTCTATGCAGCTGTGCCCCGTTTTAAGATGGAAGAGAACTACAATGCCCTGTGCGCCCCCTGTCTTAGCAAAGCACTTCTTGCCTTAGTGGTACACTATCTTCTTTGTATTCTCAAAATCGGTGATGTCGATATCCGGCTTGTCGCCGAACAGCTTATCACTATTTGCCGCCCCCTTGAACCCAGAGCCACGTAACGAGCCGTACATGGACCCTTCAAAATTCTTGGCGAGGCTATGTAGCCGTCGACGCAAAGCGACAACCTTGTACGCCACGTAGCAAAGTAGTCCACCGAGCGCGAGGAGACAAAAGGCTATGGCTCCTAGAACGAGCCGAGGCGCAATCAGAACCACCACACCAAGCGCCACCAGCAGCAGTCCCGGCAGAAACGGGATACTCCTCTTTGTCGACAGGATCACGGAACCGGATAGCAACGTATTAAGTTCAGGACGATTCGCTTTCATAACGTTCAGTTTACTCCATCTCTTCGGTATTAACCACTCAATTAGGGAAATATAGGGTGAAAATGAGCCGCTCACTCCCTCATTGAGGCTGACAGCCAACTGAGGTAGCATGATGGGTCTATACCAGAAAAAAGGTCAGCAATGTTTACAAGTGCCCACGAGTATCGCGCAAGCTCCCGACCAGTTACCATCCATACCTCTTTGGGTGGAAAGCGGGTTCCTCTTAACCCCCTTGATCCAAATCCAGTTTCGCCGAAGCTCTTGGTGTATGTCTGTGGCCTGACTCCGCAGGACCATCCTCATCTTGGTCACGGCCTGATGGCGATCCGTTTTGATATGGTCAGACGCTACCTTATGTATCGTCGACTGAGCGTCTTCTTCATGCAGAACGTGACTGATATAGACGACAAGATAATCACCAAGGTGCTTCAAACAGGTATTGATCCGCTTCAAATGACCCGGGCGTACACCGACGAGTTCTACGAACAGCTCGGACGACTTCACGTGCTCCCTGTTGATCACCTCTCAAAAGTAACCGAGTGCGTACCACAGATTATCTCGTTCATTGAGCAGCTCATTGCAAAAGGGTTTGCGTACGCCACGCCGGAGGGAAACGTCTACTTCGATGTCGCCAAAAAAGACGACTACGGCAAGCTCTCTAACCAAAACGTCTCGATGTTGTTTGAAAGCGTCCGTAAGGAGGCAGAAAAGGACAAACGCTCAGCGGTCGACTTTGCCCTGTGGAAAAACGATTCGAGCACCTCGCTGTCTCACTCCTCCCCCTGGGGGATCGGTCGTCCGGGGTGGCACATCGAGTGCTCGGTGATGATATACGAAACCCTCGGAGCTCGCATCGATATCCACGGAGGAGCCGTCGATCTCAAATTTCCGCACCACGAAAACGAGATCGCCCAATCAGAGGCACATTCCGGCTGTGAATTCGCTTCGATTTGGATGCACTGTGGATTGCTCAGCATCGACGGCCAGAAGATGTCAAAGTCTCTCGGAAATTTTGTCCGGCTCACTGATGCAGTTGTTCGCTACGGTGTGGCACCGCTACGATTTGCAGTTGCTCGTCAGCACTATCGTTCGGGCGTTGACTTAAGCGATCAGCTCGCTCGCGAGACACTCCATTCACTACTCGACTTTCATAGGCTCTTTGACCGTGTGCCGACTTCTGACATCAGCGCCTCCGCCGCGGACATCGCTGAGCCAGCAGCTCTGCGGCTCATAGAAGACTTTGAAATCGCGATGGATAACGACTTTAACTCACCAGAGGCGCTTGTAGTCCTGGAGAAGGCTCGTGCAGCGATCATTGCTGAGCTCGACAAACTCCCCGCTGGCACACCGCCGCCTCAGCCACTACGAGAACGAGTATACGTCCTGCGCCAACTAGGAGCGGTGCTCGGCCTTTTCTTTGATTCACTGGACGCTATTGAAACCGAAGGTCTGCGGATCGTAGCTGGAGCACTCGGCGCCCCTCCCCTTACTCCGGCATCCGTGCGTGCGATAGTTCAGGAGCGAGCCGAAGCTCGTGCAACAAAAGACTTTGCCCGCTCAGACGAATTGAGGCGCCAGTTAAATGCCCACGGCGTCGATGTGCTCGACACCAAAGCCGGCTCTTCATGGCGCTTTGCCTGAGGAGGCACCTGTGCTGGACACGACTTCACCGGAGACATCAGAGCGCCCGAAATACCGGATCGCTCTTATGGGCACCCGAGGAGTCCCTGCTCGATACGGCGGATTTGAAACATTTGCTGAGCAGCTGTCCACGCGCCTTGTCGCACGGGGACACACGGTGCTCGTATATGGTCGGTGCTCGTTCCGCGACTCATGGGGCGCGCGCGCGTCTCTACGTGGGGTCTCGCGACGAGACACTCCAACTATCTTTCATAAGTACCTTGAAACACCCCTCCATGCATTCACATCAGCGCTTGATGTACTCTTTCAGCCGGTTGACATAATTCTTCTCTGCAACGGTGCCAACGCACCGCTCGCGCCGATCATGCTGTGTAAACGTGTACCTCTCGTAATTAATGTCGACGGGATCGAACGTAACCGAGCCAAGTGGAACCGCCTTGGCAAGGCCTGGTATCTACTTGGTGAACACTGCTCCGTGCGACTAGCATCTCGAATCGTTTCAGATGCCGAGGTAATCGCGGAATACTACAGGGACCACCACCACGTTGATTCGACGGTGATCCCGTACGGGGTTCATCCGGTGCGGAGAGCTCCCGGGGAAGCGCTCAAGCAGTTTAACCTTGCGCCGGGAAGATACTTGCTCTACGTCAGCCGATTAGAGCCCGAGAATAACGCTCTTGGAGTTATACAGGCATATAAAACACTGCAAACCGATCTACCTCTTGTGATTGTGGGTGACGCTCCGTATGCAACCGAGTACAAGGAGCGCCTCCGCACAACGGCTGCAGGAGCGAACGTTATTTTTACTGGGTTTCAATTTGGAGATGCCTATCAGGAATTTCAAAGCAACTGCTATCTCTACATACAGGCTACAGAGGTAGGTGGCACTCACCCCGCTCTCATAGAGTCGATGTCCTACGGAAATTGCGTCGTTGCAAACGGAACTCCGGAGAACATTGAGGTTGTGGGTGAATGCGGGCTCATCTTTGAAAAGAATAACTTCAAACACCTCGCCTCAATTATCCGTGAGCTGCTCGTTGAACCTCAGACCGTTGCTGGATGTGGCGCGCGTGCGGCCGCCCGCGTTGCCGAGCATTATTCGTGGGATAGTGTTGTCCGCCAGTATGAGGGACTTTTTGACTCATTGATATCCTCACGGAGGCGTGTGGCGTCTTCTGCGCAAGAGGCCACCCATGCCTGAGACTAATACCAAACCTATCGTTATATTCGATGGAGTCTGTGGTCTCTGCAATCGTTTCGTAGCGCTTTCTTTAAAGAACGATACCCGCGGCGAACTTATATTTGTACCCAACCGCTCTGAATTCGGACTTCACCTCTGCGAGCAGCTCGGTGTGTTAGCTGAGACCAACCAAACGATTATTGTTGCGACCAACGCCGGGCTGTTGATGCGCAGCGATGCAGTCATCTTCATAGCCAGCCACCTGCAATGGCCGTACAGCTGCGTACAATGGTTACGAGTGATTCCGCGCCCCTTACGCGATCTGGGTTACCGCTGCGTTGCGACCGTGCGTCGTCTCGTCCCGCGAAACCACGACGCGTGCGAGATACTCCCGCAGGAACTCAAATGTCGCATCAAGGAGAAGTGCTAGCGTTTGCCTACGGATTGGATATGACACAGAGATACGTGATTATTACGGGCGGAAGCAAGGGTATCGGTCGAGCGATCGTCGAACGCTGCGTAGCCGATGGGTTTACCCCTATCTGCATCGCTCGCAGCGCCTATAAAGGGGCTTTAGCAGAGCAGGTTATCTCGCTTGAGTGTGATCTATCTGAAGTTGATGCAGCGGAGCGCTGCTTTGCAGAGCTGGATGCGCGAGGTATTCGGGCAACGTATCTGGTAAACAACGCAGGTGCGCTTGGAGGAAAACAGCTGCATGTACTAACCACTGCAGAGATAGATCTTCAGATCCAGATGAATACAAGACTTCCTCTGATGATGAGTCGACAGTTTCTTTTGAGACTCGGTGCCGGGGCAGAGCTTCAGCAGGGCGTTATTATCAATATTTCTTCAGTGTCGGCGCTCAATGTCGCCTCGGATGTGGCATACGCCGCAACGAAAGCTTCGATGACCGGTCTTACTCGGTGTCTCGCAACTCACTACGCCCCCCAAGTTCGAGTTAACGCAGTAGCGCCGGGCTTCATACCCTCAACGGACCTCGGAGCCAAGGTGCCTGCGGAGCGTGCCCAAGCCTACATCGACGATTCCCTCACCAAGAAGGAGCTACGTCCCGAGGCGATTGCCGACATGGTCTCCTACCTCATGAGCGACAAGGCCATGAATATCACCGGGGTGACCTACGAGGTTTGTAACGGGACGTATCTCAGGTAGGCTCCGAAGTCATCCAAGCCCACTTCTCGCTCCCCGACTTCTCTCTCTCAGAAACCCATATCACTTACTGAACGCGTAACCATGTAGAAGGTCTTGGTTGTGTCAGCGCTTTGCGCTCTTCAGCACGGGACTTAGACATGAGGTTTGTTTTTCCCTTCGGCTAAACTTTTCTCGGTTCGGGAGTCCTATCTCTCTTCGACCATTGCAATCTAGTAATGCTGTAGAACGCTCGACGGAGCTTATCGTCGATGTTCGTATGGGTTGTAGCATCGGCAAGCGACTCAGCTATGGTATTGATGGGCACAAGCGAGTGAATGAAGCTCACTTCTCGAGGCGTCACCTTCAACAGCTTCGCTATTCCCAACAGAAAGTGCCGGACAAGGTTGTATGCAACTACCCCGAGAATAATCTCCTTCTCCGCTATACGTGGATTCTTGCTGTAGATCATATCCATCTCAAGAGTCGCCTTCAGATCTCGCAAGTCAAGTTCAACGCTCCAGCGTCTTATAAACATCTCAACGACTTTCTCTCTGGGAATGTCAGTAAGAGTTGTGAAGAGAATTAAGAATTGAGGTCGAAAACCCTTTCATCGCACGGTGTACCAAATAACACGTCCGCTTACCTCATAACTTGTGCCGGTTCGAGATCTAGTAGAGCTCCAGTCGACAGCAACTTCTCCTGCGCTTCCAGGGTTAGTTCCGATAAACTTTTTGGCATCATCATCTCGCATGCGCACAATTGGCGAGTGTCCCGTATTACATATCTCTGCCGCGAATCGACAGGTGCCGTACAATCGGTCTCCTAAAACCACTGATTTTTGCGACAATCGAGCCAAAAGCCGCTCACTGAGCACTACTTCACTAACCGCCTCAGTCCCGATGTACGCGCCATACTCAGGACGCAGCACCACTCCCGTAGCGATATTCGTGGCTATCGCTACGTGCATCATATGCTCAGTCCAGCATCAGGCTTCTTGAGGCGAATGGCACTAAGCGCATCCGACGCATCGTCGGCAACATTCTCCACAAGCCCGTGCTCGCGCATACCCTACCGTATTGTCTGATATCTTTCCTGCTCGGGCAGGCAAGCTACCTTGCTCGCCAAGAATATTGATGGGACCCCGCATTTGAAGCCCACTTACAGCTCCTGACAAACTCTTCACTGCATGACGTCGCTGGTGGATCATCATCCACACTACAACCGCTGACGAAAAAATCTGCCGACGTTCCTTACTCGCCGCCTCTTATGACAACGTTATGATAAGTCCGCTACTAATCAACCCCTCGAATACCTTGAGTGCTTCGAGCGCATGTCCCGCTTTTCGCTTCGCCATCCTATGCTCTTAGAGTGATAGTTCACATACCTCCACTCGCATCTACGATAAACTCCCGCAATCCCTTGAAAATATTGGATCATTTCGATCCCTTGCGCGGTCAGGATGTGGTATTGCTCTCTGATATCACGCGCATAACAGGCAGTACATGGAGCAGCAACCCACTGCATTGAATTAGATAGTGAGGTCCAAATGAATTACCCTCACTCATTTAGTGCCATTAAAAATTGCCGCAGGTAAGATACTGAATTTTATCACCTGCCAAGTCGTGTGTGTCTGAACATCTCGGATCACCTCCGCAAATTGTTTCATGAGATTTATAAAGAACGCACGATAGGCTTCAGCATCTTCGAATTCGAGACATACGTCATAGTCCCATTCGCCCAACATCTTGATGAGGTACACCGTGCGAGCATCAGAACGGAGAAAGGCGAGTAGCCTCTCAATTCGCTCATTTGATACAACATTAAGATGGAGAAGCAGGTAGTAGTTCGTGCGCGCGAGGGCGCGGTGATCCAGGGCTAGTCTGTATCCACCTATTAACCCCGCCATTTCCAGACGAGCTATCCTCCGAGCCACCGTTTCGGCCGAAATATTTACGCGGGAGGCGATTTGAACATTAGTAGTCCGCGCATTATTGGTGAGTTCCTGAAGAATTGTCCAATCAGTAGCATCGAGCTCAAGCACCGCCTTGCTCTCGTTGAATGATACGTACGAGGCGCCGTTATTTCGCCTGCGCTGGTCACTTATCAGATAGTCGCGTGGAAAGAACTCTGCTTTCAGGTTTACTGCGTACGAGATCTCTCGTATTCGTGCGTGGAAATTGCGACGGATTATGTCCAAAAAGATCGAAACCTCCCCCACATGCTTTGCCAAGACGGTGCATCCAACGTCGAAGTGGCCATCGAATCGAGCGACCCAATTAACAATCGGGTGTGCAGCTAGGAATCGACACAGCCTATGGATCTCCTCCTCATCTATCTTGTGCAGTTTTAGCATGAGCTTGTG
>JBIKKR010000128.1:0-8585 GCA_044360225.1 Bdellovibrionota bacterium
TCATATGAGAGATCTTTTGAGATCTCATGGTGGACGAGAGCTTTTACATTAGCTGGCAGGAGTGCTCGTAATATCCCGAGGAGGCGCGGCTCTGCGATAATCGTCAGTGACTCAAAGCGGTGTTCGAATGCGCCGCGCTGTATAATCTCGATAATCTCTCGGTAGAACGTCCGTAAACTGCGGTCACGCGAGCTTTCTTCGGTGGAGTAGGCATGGCGAGCATGCATGCGGTTATCGGTGGCGCGGCCTGGTGAATCGCTTTCTAAGTCTTTAGTGCGTAGCATGCCAGCTGGGTTGCCGACCTCGCTGATAAGCTCAAGAGACCGAATCCCCTTGCGAGCAAAGATTCGAACATCAGCACGACTAGCAACTACGATCCATTCCTGTTTCATGGGGCTTAGCGTATCCTGTATAGGAGTCGAGAGGAGTGATCGGGGTTAGGGAGACGCAGTAGATCGAGGGGTACACGTGCTCGCTTTAATTGGAACAAATCGCCAAAAACTCGGCAAGCTGCTAAAAAGATACCGATGCCTGAGATACTGCTCGTCACGATCAATGCCCGTTATATCCACACTTCTTTTGGTCTGCGGTATCTCTTTGCCAATCTTGGGGAGCTCCAGTCGAGATGTCAGATAGCTGAGTTTGAGAATGCGCAGCCTGCTCATGAGATCGCCGAAGCCATCGTGCGCAGCGGGGCGCGAATTGTTGGATTTGGGGTCTATATCTGGAATACCGTTCGTACCCACGAAGTGGTGTCGATCTTGCGCAAGGTTGAGCCAGATATCGTCGTTGTTCTCGGCGGACCCGAAGTAAGTTACGAGTATGAGGGACAGGAGCTAGTGCAGATCAGTGATTACCTGATTACAGGGGAGGCTGATCTCGCATTTGCGCAGCTCTGTAGAGCCCTGATCTCGGGTGCTAGGCCGGCTGAGAAGGTGATCCATGCAGGACTGCCGCCTCTCGATGCTGTAACTCTCCCGTACTCACACTACTCAGATAGCGATATTGCCTCGCGAGTTATATACGTTGAAGTATCACGCGGTTGTCCGTTCACCTGTGAATTCTGCCTGTCTTCAATCGATATTCCTGTCAGGCAATTTGACCACCGCCGCGTCTTGGCTGAGCTCGATACACTCCATCGCCGCGGTGCACGCACATTTAAGTTTGTGGATCGGACCTTCAACTTAAACGTTCGGACAGCGAATGAGATACTCGATTTCTTCAGGGCGCGTATAGAACCGGGGCTTTTTGTTCATTTTGAGATGGTTCCAGACCGCTTTCCGCAGCAGCTTCGTGAAACAGTGGCAGCTTTTCCTGCAGGAACGTTGCAGCTTGAGATCGGTGTGCAGAGCTTGAATCCCGATGTAGGCGCATTGATAAGTAGGCGGCAGGATGTGCCCAAGCTGATTGATAATATCCGTTTCCTGCGTAACAACACTGCGGCACACCTCCACGTTGATCTGATAGTAGGTCTGCCAGGAGAGGGGCTTGAGAGCTTCGCACAGGGGTTCAATACCCTCGTTGAGCTTAATCCTCACGAGATTCAAGTGGGGATTCTCAAGCGTCTGAAGGGTACTCCGATTGTGCGCCACACTGAGCACTACCAGATGCGTTTTAGTAACAAGCCGCCTTACGAGGTATTGGCAACCAGCATGCTTACCTTTCTCGACCTACAACGGATGGGTCGCTTCGCGCGCTACTGGGATCTCGTTGGAAATAGCGGCAATTTCGCAAACTCACGCGCGCTTATCTGGGATGGTATAGACGGGCCATTCTCAGGGTTTATCGAGTGGAGTGATTGGTTGTATGCGCAGGTAGGACGGCGAGCCTCAATCGAATTAAAGAGCCTAACGACACTTCTTTTTCGGTTTCTTACTGAGGTCCGTGGGCTTGATGCGGAGAGAGTTGGAAGGTCATTGGCAGCAGATTACACCCGAGGAGGTCGCAGTGATCTGCCAAGAGACTTGCAACTCTACGCGGACGGGCTTGTGAAAGCCGCGCCGGCGCGGATTGCAGGAGCAAAGAGGCAGGCGCGGGTGATGTGAGATGAAGACAGTTCAGTGTAAACGAGGAGCGGAGTAGTTCATGGATAAACTCACAACCGGCTGTAAAGTCCTAGAAACTACATCTGATTGGAACGCGCTATGTGCCGTCGCGCGTAATGAGGTAGCGACCGATTGGTGGGGGCATCATCTTGAGAAGCCATTTCGTTTTGCGATCTGCCGTGATTCAACACACCTTGCCTACGTGGCCGAGGTTCCCAAAGCTCCAAGAGCTGCTTCGAGTGAACAACACGGCAGATTTGTAGCCGATCTCGCCGAGCCCCACACCGGCGGAGATACAGCCGAGTTGTTTATCATGCTCGGTGACCGTTCCTATTTTGAGGTGCACATCACCGCCCAAGGAGCGTGGTGGTATATGGACTTTGAGAGTTATCGAACGCGAAAGCCGGGGAGGATTCCCTCTGGCGTAGAGGTGCATGTGGTTCGTTGGGCTGATTCGTGGGTTGGAGCCATTAGGATCCCGTTTAGTGAGCTGCCGGTTGCTCCTGGTATGGCAGTGCGGTGCCAGGCCACCTTAGCGCTGTGTAGCGGCGATAGCCCTGTGTACGTTTCCTCGGCCGGGATTCCCGAGTTTGAGGCTGATTTTCATGATTTGCGGGGGTTTGGGGAGTTGATGCTTTAGAGGAGGATGGCGGGGGTGCGGGTTGGGAACGGTAAGAAAATCGAGACACTGTGACACTTTGACAGTTTGCCGATGCTTTTCTGGTCTAACAGCTGCAACTAATGGCCCGTGGAGCACCAGTGAGCTCTAAAAAGTCCCTTGCTAGAGATATGTAGCTCCGGCTGCTAGGGCAGTGACAGATAGCAGAAATGCATCGTGGCAAATTCAGCACAGTTTCGCCACTAACCGCTTGATACTCTTTACTTTGGCGGCTTTTCTTGCGCCCAGTTGTTACAAAGCAACAGCTGTGTTAGCATTCCTCCGTTCCTGGCAATCTCTTGCCGCCACAGGGTTTTAAGTTCTTAGGCCCTGTCCCGTAATCCTGGATGAAAGTGGTTTTATCAGGGTCACGTCAGTTAGTGGCGGCGCATGGGGTTTGTCGCGCGCTTGATGGATGCTTAGGGAGCTTTGGTCCTGCTTGCTATGGGTTTAGAAGGTACTCCGCTGTGGAGCACGATAGATTTGATTGTACGTGAAGAAGGAGTTCAGCTCTTCGATATCGATCTGCCTTCTGATACTCGGCGCGGTGGTGCGCTCAAGGTGTTTATCACGAGACCGAAGAGATCTGAATCAAAAGGCGATAGCGAATCAGAGCCAGCAGAGGTAGGTTCAGAAGAGGGCGAGATCTCGCGCGGTGGTATTTCGTTTGAGGATTGTGTTCGCGTCAGCAAACGCATCCTCGATCTCGATGAGCAGCAAGAGATTATTCCGGGTAACTGTACCCTTGAGGTTTCAAGTCCCGGGATAAATAGAAAACTGCGCCTGCCAGAGCACTTTGAGGGTGCGGTGGGCGAGCGGATTAAGGTTAAGTTCCGTAGCACGGAAAGCGGGGCCATGGTTGTGATGCACGGCACAGTCCGCGAGGTATCTGACCGGGTTGTGCAGGTTGAAGGCGAGAGTAAGAAGGACCTGGTCAGCGTTCCTCTATCAGAGATAAAGGAAGCGCGAGTGGATTTTAAATTTTAGGTTGGAGCTGGCTCGGAAGGCGGGCTTGGCAGCAGCCAAAACGGAGCGCATCGGGAATGCGGTGTGCAGAGAAAAAGGTGAGGTAAGTGTATGTCATCAAAGTTTGACTTGAATGCGATTCTGAGCCAGATGGGCAGGGATAAGGGAATCGACAAACAGGTGCTGATCGAGGCGATCGAGTCAGCGATGTTGTCGGCTGCGCGCAAGCATTACGGCCACAATCTAAACCTTGAGACTAAGTTTAACCAAGAGACCGGCGAGATCGAGGTAGTTCAGTTTAAGGTCGTCGTTGAGGTTGTTGAGGATCCAGATACGCAGGTTTCGCTGGAAGAGGCGCGTCGTGGTGATCCTGAGGCGATGCTCGGTGAGGAGCTCGGTAAGAAGCTCGATACTGATGTTCTTGGACGCATTGCTGCACAGACGGCAAAGCAAGTTATCATGCAGAAGGTACGCGACGCAGAGCGTGGCGTGATTTACGAAGAGTACAAAGATTCAAAAGGCGAGTTAATGAACGGTATTGTTCTGCGCGTTGAGCGCGGGAACATAATCGTCAACCTCGGTCGTACAGAGGCGATCCTTCCTAAGCGTGAGCAGATTCAGCGAGAGAAGTACCGTCCAGGAGATCGACTCCGTGGAATGGTGCTTGATGTCGATCGTTCGGCACGTGGCCCTCAGATCGTTCTAACACGCAGTCATCCAGATTTTCTCCGCAAGCTTTTTGAGCTTGAGGTTCCGGAAATCGCAGAGAAGGTTATCGAACTTAAAGCCGTTGCTCGTGAGCCCGGTGAGCGCGCGAAGATCGCTGTGTACTCTAATGAGTCGACGATCGACCCAGTTGGTGCGTGCGTTGGAATTAAGGGTTCGCGTGTTCAGGCAGTTGTTCAGGAGCTTCGCGGTGAGCGTATCGATATTATCACCTGGACCCCTGACGAGCCGAGCTTTGTAGCCAGAGCTCTCTCGCCCGCAGAGGTTAGCCGTGTGGTAGTTGACGAAGAGCAGCACTCGATGGAGGTTATCGTTCCCGACGATCAGCTCTCGCTCGCAATCGGGCGGCGCGGTCAGAATGTGAAGCTTGCAAGCAAGCTCTCTGGATGGCGTATCGATGTGCGCAGCGTTTCTGTTGCTGAGGAAGAGGCTAAGCGTGCGCGCGCCGCCTTGGGTGCTATTCCGGGTGTGGATTTCATGCATGCTGAGTTGTTGTTCCAGCATGGATTCCGAACGATACGTGAGGTCGCAGACGCAACACTAGAAGAGATGAATGAGGTTGAAGGTCTCTCGGGTGAGCAGGCAGCAGATATCCTGGCGAAGGCAAAGGAATTCGCAGAGACTCTCGGAGATGAGGCAGATACCTTTGGTGGTCCAGTCGAGCGTGTGAGTGACATCGAACGTTTGCCCATAGCGGCAGACCTCCGCGAGATGTTGGTCGCAGCTGGGTATACAACTATCCAGAGCGTTGTTGAGGCTGAAGATGAGGCGCTCCGTGAGATAAGCGGTATTGAGGAGAGTGACATCGAGCAGATCCGCAGCGCAGCTGAGTCATTCCTGAGGAGTGGTGCTGCCGCAGCGGTCGAGTCGATGCGGTAGAGAAGCGTCGCTCAGAGAGTATGTGGGCTCGGAGAGTGAAGTGAAACGAAGTGAGCGTACATGTTGTGTGTGTCGCTCTAAAGGAGGGAAGAGAGAGCTTGCTCGGCTCGTCTGGAGTGAGGGGCATTTAGTGTGGGATGAACATCAGCGTGCCGAGGGCCGCGGAGCATACATCCATCCGACATCAGAATGCCTCTCAAAGATGGGACAAACGGCTCGCTGGGAGAGGTCGCTACGACTATCTTCTGGCACGATCAGCGCTGCTGAAGTCAGTGCGCTGGCTAGAGTGCTACTTGCAGCGGCTGCTAGTCGGGTGCAGTAGTGCGTGACCTTAAACAGAAAGGATACAGAGAGCAGCAGAGAGCTGCATAGGTTTTTGTAAGGCTTATAGGAACAGAAGAAGATCGCATGTCAAAGATACGTATTTACGAATTGGCCAAGGAGCTTGGCGTTGAAAACAAAGTGGTGCTAGCTAAGGCACAGGAGCTCGGTATTCCGGGTAAGAGCTCGCACTCGCACTCCCTCGATTCGGACGAGGCAGATAACGTGCGCCGGGCGATCCTGAGGCAAACTATGGGGGCGCCCAAGAGCGAGAAGAGCGAGACGGTTACAACGCGCGTAGATCGGACAACCGGTGCTACATACACCGTAGTTGAAAAGCGCTCGGGTGATGTTATTCGGCGTCGCCGTTCTGTGGAGGCCGTAGAGTCAGCTCCCGCAGCACCAGCAGCTCCAAGCGTTCCCGAAGTCCAGCCAACGTCTGCAACAGCAGCAGCCGATGAGCTGTTCCAGTCAAGCGAAGGTGGCGCAGCGCGAGAGGTGGTTGAGCCGACTCCAGTCCCGGTCGAGGTGGAGGTTGAGGCTGAAACCATGGTCGCCGCCCCGGTGAGTGTGGAGCCGTCCGAGGGTGCGGTAGGGGCTGTCAGTGCCTCTGCGCAGCCTGCAGCTCCTACGCAGCCAGTAGAAGAACCAAAGTCAACGGTCGGTCCACGAATCCTTGGAAAGATTGAGCTGCCGCAGCGCAGAGCAGTCGTGAAGCCTGTTGATGCTAAGCGTCCAGTTAAGGGAGCTCCAGTAAAAGAGGCCGGTCGGCCGGTGGTTTTTGATGAAGAAGAGGAGTCTCGGAAGAAGGGAGCGCTCAAGAAAGGGCGCAAGCGCGAGATTAGCAGCGTAGATCTCCTCGATTACGGCGGTCGAGTAGGTCGCAAGAAACCAAAAAATCACAGACACGGTGATGACTCTGAATCATTTGCAGATGCAGAGAAGCCTAAACTCGTTAAGAGGGTTATTGAACTCGGTGATTCAATAACCGTGGGGGATCTCGCCAAGCAGATGAGTTTGAAGTCGGGCGATGTGATCGCGAAGCTCCTGAGCCTCGGCGTTCTTGCCACTATCAACCATGCGATTGATAAGGATACAGCGCAGATCGTTGCTGAAGAGTTGGGATATGAGGTCAAGCACACAGAGTTCAACGAGCAGGACCTTATTCAAGACGTCGCGGCTGACGAGGGCGCGGTGCTTGAGACGAGACCACCTGTAGTGACAGTCATGGGCCACGTCGATCATGGAAAGACATCGTTGCTCGATAGAATTAGAAGCGCTTCTGTAGCAGCGAAAGAAGCAGGTGGTATCACGCAGCATATTGGTGCATACAGCGTGAAGTCCAAAGATGGTCGTCTGATTACGTTCATTGATACGCCCGGCCATGCTGCGTTCACGGCGATGAGAGCCCGTGGAGCTCAGGTAACGGATATCGTTATCTTGGTGGTTGCTGCGGATGATGGTGTGATGCCGCAAACGCGTGAAGCGATTAACCACGCGCAAGCTGCCAAGGTGCCGATCATCGTTGCGATCAACAAGATGGATAAGCACGATGCGAATCCAGATAGGATAAAGACGCAGCTTGCAGAGCTCGGCCTCCAACCCGAGGATTGGGGGGGAGACACGATGTTCTTCCCGATTTCGGCGCTTAAGGGCACCGGTATCGAAGAGCTTCTTGAGGGCGTACTGGTATTGGCTGAAGTAGAGGAGTTGACGGCAAACCCCGATCGCCGCGCCAAGGGAACGATTATCGAGAGTCGGCAGGATCGCGGTCGTGGTGTAGTTGCTACAGTGCTCGTGCAAGCTGGAACGTTGCGTGTCGGTGATATCTTTGTGAGTGGTCGTGAGTACGGCCGTGTTCGGACGATGACCGACTACAAGGGCCAAAAGCTCGATACTGCTGGTCCGTCGACTCCGGTTGAGATAACTGGGTTGACGGGTATGCCGTCCTCAGGTGACGACTTTCTGGTCATGGAGTCCGAGGCGGATGCTCGTGAAGTGGCAACAAATCGTTTGGAGCGGCATGCTGACAAGCAACGAGCCCTCGCGGCTGGACCGATTAGCTTAGAGGAGTTTGCGAAGCGTGCAAGTAACCAAGCCGCAGAGGAGCTCAATGTCATCCTCAAGGCAGACGTTCAAGGCTCAGTAGAGGCTGTGAAGCACTCGATTGAGAAGCTCTCTGGGGAAAAGGTTAAGGTGCGTGTTCTCCATGCAGCGGTTGGAGGTGTTAATGAGAGCGATGTGCAGTTGGCAATCGCATCACGAGCGATAATAGTCGGTTTCGGTGTTCGCGGAGAGCCTCGAGCTATGGCCGATGCGGAGCAGCTTGGAGTCCAAGTGCGGTTCTATCGAGTCATTTACGAACTGCTCGACGATGTTAAGAATGCCATGGTCGGTCTACTTGAACCTCTCAAAGAGGAATCGAGCCTTGGTCGTGTGGAGGTACGCGATACCTTCACCATTCCAAAGGTTGGAACTATCGCTGGTTGCTATGTGACCGGCGGAGCGATCCGTCGAAATGCCAATGCGCGGTTGCTCCGCGATAGTCGCGTGATCCACGAGGGCAAGATGTCGAGTCTCCGTCGGTTCAAGGATGATGTCAAAGAGGTTCAGGCCGGTTTCGAGTGTGGTATCGGGCTTGAAGGGTTCAATGATGTCAAGATAGGCGACGTGATCGAGGTGTACGAGCTCAAGGAGATCGCTCCTACGCTTGACTAGGGCGAGCGCCCCAAAGGACGGGATATGGCGGGAAATCGACGCGTCTACCAGATAGGCGAGCGCATTAAAGAGTTGGTTGCGGAACACCTGCTGTACACGGCGGATCCGCGCTTTAGTTTGGTGACGATAACGTCTGTCATGGTTTCACCTGACCTACGGAACGCAAAGGTGTATTGGGTTGTATCGTTTCTGTCGGATACCAACAGAGAGGAGCGTATTGCTGAAGTTAGCGATGCGTTTAATTCGGCTCTCGGACATTTTAGGCGCGTTAT